>NVRW01000002.1 GCA_002400975.1 Flavobacteriales bacterium
CAGCATTCACAGACGTACCAAATCCAGCAAGGTGAAACTGGTCGGATCCTTCTCCCAGCAATCGAACGCTGGATCTGGGGATCAATATTCCAGCAGCTACACCGGTATGTGCCGAGAATGCGACATTGTTGTTCTTGCCAGACCATAAATTCATATACCGGGTCAGTTCGATATTTTCATAATTAAGTCCATCGGTATGTTCAAAAGAAAGGAATTCAGGTGAGAGAACGATTGACTCGTTCTCAAACACACCATCATATTCCGGACTTCGCTTATTAATGAAACCCGAAATGGCAGACACTTGATTATTAATCATCACATACTTCATGTGATCTACATCTAATGAGATGCTCAACCCGTCATTAATAAAATATCCCACCACAAAGTTATACTGTGGATACGTAAAAGTGGTAGGACCGAAGTAAGTTTTAAGGTCAAACGAAGACTGTCGATCTTTAGCTGCTACATTTTTGAGCTCAAAATCATAGCCGGGCCCTTCAAATGAAATGTCACTGGTGGTGTATCCACTTCTATTGTATCCCCAGTGAATGAATAAATTGCCCTTTGCAGTTGGTTTAAAAACAGTTGCAACATCATTCTGGGAAATGCTGAGGCCAGGCCTGCAAATCAATAGTACAAATAGCAATATACGGACGTGAACCTTCATGCATTAAAAGGATCGATTCTTTCCCACCCAATCCTGTATATAATCGACAATTTTTGCGGTGTCTGCACCAGGAGCAAAGAGTTTTCCGACACCCATATCTCTTAGGTTTTGCATGTCCTTATCTGGAATGATTCCGCCACCGGTAAGTAAGACGTCGTCCATYYCYTTCTCYTTCATYARSGWYAAYARYTTTGGGAAKACGGTCATATGTGCACCGGACAAAATGCTGACTCCAATGGCATCTACATCCTCTTGAAGGGCWGCATTCACCACCTTTTCAGGGGTTTGACGGAGCCCTGTATATACCACTTCCATACCGGCATCTCTAAGGAACGATGCAATTACCTTAGCTCCCCTGTCGTGGCCGTCGAGGCCTACTTTGGCTATAAGAACTCTTACTGGACGCTTCACTTCGTCGGTTGGTTTGGAGCAAAGATAAGATAAAGGGGGCAATAAACAGGTGTTGGCAAGCGATCACCCATTGTGTTTTGGAAGGGAGAAAAAGAAGCTTGAGCCCTTGTTTTCAATTGACTCGAACCAAACAGATCCTCCGGAATTTTCAATCATGGTTCTAACCAAGGCGAGYCCSAGTCCCATACCTCCGGTTTTTGTGGTAAAATTTGGAGCAAATATTTTATCGTATTCCTCTTCCTTTATTCCACTGCCATTGTCTTTTACCTCCACCACGTAGGATGCGCCATCCTGTGTTATCCTCACTTCGATCTTGCCCTGTTCAGGTTCTGAAATGGCCTGGATGCCATTCTTAATCAAATTGTTCAAAACCTGATTGAGTTGCTCCTTGTCAGCTAAAATCAGCAGCGATTCTGCTCCTTCGGCGGTTAGATTCTTATATAATATATCCACTTGCCCGGACTCCTTGAATAATTCGACGGTATTTTCCACGATCTCACCCAGATCCGTTATTGCGCTTTTGGTTTTTGGCATTTTGGCAAAATTGGAGAATTCGTTGGCGATATTGCTCAGTGCATCTATTTGCTGAATAAGGGTTTGCGTGAATTTGTTGAGTTTCTTCTCCCAATCTACACTATCATCGTTCCAGGCCCGTTGCAAATGTTGGACACTTAACCTCATTGGAGYMAGCGGGTTCTTRATCTCATGAGCAACTTGCTTTGCCATTTCCCTCCAGGCACTCTCCCTTTCGGATCTGGCCAATAAATCCGCACTGGTTTCCAATTCTTTTATCATCCTGTTGTACTGATTGACAAGACCACCGATCTCATCCTCACTGGTCCAGTCAATTGGTTCATTTGCCGTCCCAATTTTTACCTTGGATAGTTTTTCCTGGATAAGCCTGAGCGGCTGTGTTATTCTGTTTGAGATAATAAGAGCGATAACAACTGCTATGAGGATCAGCACGACATATATGTTAAAGAGCGCTACAAAGAATGTGGACACTTCTTTTTTCACATCGTCCTGTTTGGCAAAATAGGGGAGATTCAAATAAGCCAGGACTTCCTGATTTTGATTTCTAAATAGTGCATATGCTGAGAGGAAACGCAACTCACCAATTTGCTCCTGATGAATAAATTCTGATTTCTTGTTAACTGCAAGCGCGGCATATGCCCTCGCATCCATCTTATAACCGATTAACCCTTCTTTGAACATCTTCGGACGAGAAGAGGCAATAAGCGAACCGTCCAGGTCATAGAGATTGATATCGGTAAAAAACACAAACGAAAATTTCCGCAGCAGATATGCGACATATTCTTGTAGTTCTCCTGAGAGTTTCTCCTCATCGGCTAACTTGTGTTCAACCTCAATTAAAACTGATTGRATCTTCTCACGGATGTTCTGGTCGTTTCTCGTTTGATACTGCTGTTCGATGTAGTACTTGGTTCCAATAGCAATTGGGATTAAGGAAATCAGGAGCACCAATATCATCGACAACTCGATTCTTTTGCGGAAACTCAATCGAACATCCAGGCTGCCCCTGGGCAGCTGGCTTAAACTGCCAAATGCAAGAGCCATGAGACAAAACAGAGCAAACAAGTAGGAAAACCTGAATACGGGGTCAAGGCGTTGAACCTCCTTCCGGCTCAAGACGATGGTAGTGCTGGAGTCAGCGTTGTAAAAGAGGTGATTGTATCCTTCCGCATTGAACGTCGCATATTCGTTTTCATATTTTTGGTCTGGAAGTTTTCCGCTGAATGGATATTCCCCTGATTGGCTGCTCAGTTTGCCGTCTTTGAATTTCGCATATGAGTAATATTTCAACGCGTCCCGAAGATGTTCGCTTACCTCGAGATCCAGCAGGAGTTCGGGGAAGCCCAGCTCTTCCGGAATAATCTTCGAGTCAAATTCCAGGATGAATGAGGTTCCTTCAACATCCAGAATGCCGAGATAACTTACCCTTCCATTGTTGTTATCTAAATAGTGGAAGTTGTTTGCCATTGTTTGATCCCCCTGGGACTTGATTATTTCCTCGAAAAACACGAGGCAGGGCACAATGCGGTTTTCGTCTTGCAGAATCAGCGAGTCATTGGCTTCGCACACTGTGATTTGCACGTCATACTTCTCCCAAAACCCCCTTAGGTGTCGGTCACTGATATGTTCCAGCAACGATTCTTTTTGTTCTGGCAAATTGGAAACCCCTTTTATAAGGGTTGGATCATCGCGCAGTGCACTTTCCAATTCTCCGTACATGTATTCGGCAACGGGGTCGGTTTCAACGGCCAATTTCTGCGCAAGTATCTTTCTTTCCTCCAGTTCTTTAATTGTGTGACTATGAGAAATACTGTGTGAGGTGAAGATTGCCCCAATGACAATTAAAGCAATCATGGGATATAGACGCCCACTCTTGCTATCAAATTCATTGGGCTGTTTTTGTTCGCGGTAATTCTTGAACATTAGGATACCGATGAATACGGGTGTCCAGATAATGAGGGCAAGGTCAGTGAATGCTAGCAGAACACAAATAAATGTGAACGACACGATTGCCAAAATGCCTATTAGAACAATCCTCTTTGAATTTAATGTGCCGAGTCTCTTTAAGCCTGCCTCGGCAATAAAATGATAACTGAACAAGAATAGCCCGATTGAAATCAAACCAATGAAGCTCATGTAATTCAGCTCATAGAAATTGTTGATGTTGTAGGAGATGCTTGAATTCTTTACTAGTCCTTCAATGAGAATTAATAAGGGAACAGCAAGCAATAATACTGCGGTCAGCTTAACATACTCCCACACATTCACCGTGGTTGCACTTTCTGTAATGTCTACGGCCGACTTTTTTTGAACGTAGTAGGCCAGGGCACAGATAGTCACCCCATTTAAAAAGAAATCACCGAGTGATGGGAAAAAGGACGATGTGCCGTAATAGGAAGGGCTGAAAATGGGAAGTTCATATAACATTCCCGGGAATTTATTCCAGATCATCAATACGCGAAGTGCAACTACCGATATGATAAAAACGATGCTAACCATACCACTTCCAAAATGGTCATTTAGTAATGAAATCAGGTGCTCTAAGTAAATTATTGCCATTAGCAAACCGAGCAACAGCAGGGCAATCGCAAGCAGCCATATAAAGGTGTATTGCAAATATTCCCGGGAAGTACCAATTTCGTCGAAGCTCAGGTATCCAAAGGTGGCCCCATCAATTGAAAATATTGGAACCGATTTAGGTTTTTCCAGTTCCGTTAAGATCCCTCCGCGGGGCAAATCGAAATCTTGCGTAAACTCATTCGAAAGAAATCTGTTCTCAAAAGGATACTCCCTTTTGATCAGGATAAATCCMATGACTGATCTTTGTCCCYTTGTTMTTATTCGAACATCATACCAGCCGTTTTTTAAGCGCCTTAAGCCCGGCTTTTCGTGGGATGCGCTGAAAGAGTCGGGGAAAGACACGTTGTTGTCCGTCCAAAGCACCAGACTGTCCTCTTCAAACACCATAACGCTGAATCCCTTCAGYGCCTGTACCGACTCAAACCAGGATTTTTTCTYCTGGATTAAATCGAAGGAAATGGTCCCTTCTTCCTCATCTATTTCTTCCAGAAGCTCATCAAGAATGGATTCTTTTTCCTGAAGTTGGTATTCAAAATCTGCGGCAATCCCGGTATAATCAAGGGAGTTGACCTTRAATTGCAAATAGTAGCCGAGCGCAAAAAAGACAATCGACAGACCGATTAATATGTTTTTACTTCGTATCAGTTTCACGGGGCGAACAGGTTTAAAGAGACTCCCTTAAACAAATGTAGATAAAATGAATGCAGCAGAATTTATGCCAATRAGTGGAGCACRGAACCCACAARTGCTAGTGTTTRATGCAAACGTTTTTTGGTTCTGTGAAAAAGTGAAGAGCCTCAAATCCSCCTTCACGTCCAACRCCTGAGCTCTTGATTCCACCAAAAGGCGTTCTCAAATCACGCAAYAGCCAGCAATTGATCCAGGTGATTCCCACATGAAGATTACCGGCAACGCGATGAGCAACAGTCAAATCCTGTGTCCAAATCGTRGCYGAYAAGCCGTATTTTGTRCTGTTTGCCATCTTAACAGCGTCCTCTTCAGTGTCAAACGGAATAAGCGTTACAAATGGACCAAAGACTTCCTCCTGGTTTGYTCTGCAATCAGGTCCCAGCCCTTCAACAATTGTGGGYTCTATATACCAACCAYYATTTAGGTCRCCCTCTAACTTTACCTGATTTCCYCCAGCCAATATGTTRCCACCTTCCTGTTTTGCCAGTTCGATATAYGACAAGATTTTATTCATATGTTCCTCAGAGACAATGGCCCCTAAATCCGAATCTTCACTGTTGGGGTCACCGACCTTTAATTTCCCGGTAGCATTGATGAACTCCTCCCTGAACTTTTCATATATGGGTTTTTCAATGAATATTCTTGAGCCGCAAAGGCATATCTCACCCTGGTTGCTGAAAGATGACTTTATCGTGGTTTTCAACATTTTGTCGAAATCGCAATCTGCAAATATTATATTTGGATTCTTACCCCCCAGCTCAAGCGACAACTTTTTGAACATYGGGCTTGCTACCCKGGCAATTTCAGCACCCGTTGAAGTACCTCCGGTGAAAGAGATCATTGGCACATCRGGATGTGCSGTGATAGCKGCTCCAACCTTGGCGCCTAAACCATGCACAAYATTAAGAACCCCCGCGGGAAGACCTGCCTCAATGCATAGTTCGGAAAGCAAAAAAGCAGTCATCGGAGTCACTTCAGAAGGCTTTGCGACAACTGTATTGCCTGCTGCAAGGGCCGGGGCAATCTTCCAGGTAAACAGGTACAGCGGAAGATTCCAGGGAGAGATACATCCTGCTACTCCAAGAGGCTCTCGCAATGTATAGTTGATCACCCCATTCTCCATCGCGTGGGATTCAGACGCGTAATGTAGAATTGCCGTAGCGTAGAATTTGAAATTCTGAGCAGCCCGAGGTATGTCCACGAGTTTGGCAAGAGCGACCGGTTTGCCATTGTCAGTTGATTCCGCCAATGCCAGTTTATCGAGGTTTTGCTCAATTAAGCTGGCGATCGTATTCAATATTTCCGAACGCTTTTCCTTAGGTGTTTTCGACCATATAGGGAAGGCGGTTTTCGCAGCTTTTACCGCGTCATCTACATCTGATTCATCTGAATCCGGGGTTTGCGAATAAACCYGTCCSSTGGCTGGGGTATAATTATCRAGATACGCACCACTGTTTGGTTCTRCCAGGGCGCCATCGATATAGTTTTTGATTGCATCCATCAAACGATACCTACAAAGTGCTTAGTCGACCTCCATCAACCGGAACATTGATGCCATTTACATAAGCAGCTGCGGGAGAAGCCAGAAAACCGACAACGCTGGCAATTTCCTCTGGCTCCGCAAAACGACCAGCTGGAATTAGTGCTTTTGACTCTTTGATAACCTGCTCGGCACTTTTTCCAGCTTTTTCCGCCTTTCCTTTTAGTAGTTCGTTCAGTCTTTCGGTATCCGTGAATCCGGGGAGTACGTTATTCACGGTGATGCCAAAAGGCCCTAACTCTTTTGAAATCGTTTTGGACCAGCTTGCAACAGCCCCCCTGATTGTATTTGAAACGCCTAATCCCATAATGGGCTCCTTAACCGAGGTGGAAATAATATTAATAATCCTTCCATAATTTGCCTCCTTCATGCCTTCAGCCAATTCCTTTACCATTACATGGTTGCAAATAAGGTGRTTRGAAAATGCGTCGGTATAGTTTTTTGAGCTGGCATTCATSGCAGGGCCCGCAGGWGGYCCGCCCGTATTGTTAACCAGGATATGTATGGTCTTGTGTTCTTCTACATATTCCTCCACTTTCAATTTCAATTCATTGGGGAAACCAAAGTCAGCTTTTATAAAGTGATGCTCTTGATCCTGAGAAGTGTCTAGCTCTTTTAATACTGAATTTAGCTTTACTGCGTTTCTGCCAACCAAGACCACGGATGCGCCCATGTTGGCTAGCTCAAGGGCAATGGCCTTTCCAATTCCYTGGGTGCTGCCGCAAACGAAGGCTGTTTTCTTATGCAAACTAATGTCCATAGCAGCTTTTTAAATGTTTTTTAACTTAGCCCAAAATTAGGAACTTAACCTGTCAATTTAATTTAAAATCCTTTTTCCATCTTTAAAATGCCTAAATAATGGCAAAAATGATACTGGTTTAGGAAGGCTGAATTAGCCACGTATCATCATGTATCCAATGTCTGATTGCCAGAGTGGAAAAGGAATGAAATATTCAACAGTCAAAATCAGTTCATTAAAACTTCAGTTATAAATATACATCTATGAGTGTTATTAGCCCTTTTAATTTCAAGAAGTGGATTGAGGAAAACAGATCGCTTCTGAAACCACCKATCGGAAATCAATGCGTATATAAGGAAGCTGAGAATTTCATCGTTATGGTGGTTGGTGGACCGAATGCCCGAAAGGATTATCATTACAATGAAAGTGAAGAGCTGTACTATCAGGTAGAGGGTGACATAACAGTTGGAATTATGGAAAATGGGAAGCCGGTGGATATAAACATCAAGGAAGGGGAGATATTCTTATTGCCACCAAAAGTGCCTCATTCTCCCAGGCGTCCGAAAAACACAATTGGARTTGTGCTGGAGAAAATACGGGATGATRAAGATAAAGATGGGTTAATGTGGTTTTGTGAGAACTGCAATGAAAAGCTTTACGARGAGTATTTTCATCTGGACGATATTRTTGCACAGTTTCCRCCTATAATGTCAGCATAYTATGCTGATGAAGAGAAATGCACTTGCAAGAGTTGCGGAACAATAATGGCACCACCAGCATAGGGATTTATGTTTACTGTAGACATCCATACACATATTCTTCCCGAAAATATTCCTCAGTTCAAGGAGAAGTTCGGCTATGGTGGKTTTGTACATCTGGACCACCACAAACCTTGCTGTGCCCGGATGATGATGGACGACCAATTCTTCAGGGAGGTAGAGGACAATTGCTGGTCTGCAGAAGCGCGAATGAGCGAATGTGACGGCTACGGTGTAGATGTACAGGTGCTTTCAACTGTTCCGGTAATGTTCGCCTACTGGGCTGCACCAAAGCACACRGTTGAGGTCAGCAAGTTTCTCAATGATCATATTGCAGAGATTGTCCARCGTTATCCGCGTAGATTTGCAGGACTAGGGACCCTCCCGATGCAAGATKCCAAGCTGGCAGTACAAGAATTGGAGCGGTGTAAATCTATAGGTCTTAGGGGAATTCAGATTGGGTCCCATATCAATAATTGGAAYCTGAATGAACCGGMRCTATTTCCRATTTTTSAGGCCATGCAAGATTTGGAYATGTCGCTTTTTGTRCAYCCTTGGTGGTGGATGGCCAAAGAAAAAATGCCKGACTATTGGCTGCCATGGTTGGTTGGCATGCCYGCTGAGACATCCCTSGCYATTTGTTCCATGATATTTGGAGGGGTRCTTGAAAGACTTCCAAAGCTAAGGGTAGCCTTTGCACAYGGGGGGGGTGCATTCCCAAGCACGATAGGAAGRATAGAGCATGGATTTCACGTAAGGCCGGATTTGGTAGCYGCCGACAATRTGATAAACCCAAAAGAGTATTTAGGAAAGTTCTACCTCGACAGTCTTGTTCATGATGCAAAAATGTTGGATTATATCGTTGAATTGATCGGTGCAAACAGGGTTGCTCTTGGATCGGACTAYCCCTTTCCCTTGGGTGAGTTGGAACCTGGAAAGCTAATCAATGAAATGCCGTATGGGGTTGAGAAAAAGGAACTGCTTCTAAATGGAAGTGCCCTCGAATGGTTGGGAATGAAAAAACAGGACTTCAATTAATTTGATCCCGCATATGAAACTTCATACCCAGAACCTCGTCAAGAAATACAGCGGCAGAGCCGTTGTGAATGAYGTGTCTATTGAGGTAAAYCAAGGAGAAATAGTAGGGTTACTTGGACCTAACGGGGCGGGTAAAACCACCTCTTTTTATATGATAGTTGGGTTGATTAAGCCHAACCGGGGCGGTATTTTTTTAGATGGMGTGGAGATMACAAGAGAGCCTATGTAYAAAAGGGCGCAAAAGGGAATTGGTTATTTRCCCCAGGAGGCCTCGGTGTTTCGCAAGATGACCGTTGAGAATAATATTCGGGCGGTGTTGGAAATGTCCGGGATGTCAAAGAGTGAACAAAATGATAGGCTGGAAACCCTTCTTGAGGAATTTGGGCTAAATCATGTTAGAACAAACAGGGGYGATTTRCTTTCWGGCGGTGAGCGMAGAAGAACCGAAATCGCGAGATCGCTTGCTATAGACCCACAGTTTATATTGTTGGATGAACCATTTGCTGGCGTAGACCCAATTGCGGTCGAGGACATTCAGGAAATTGTTGGTCAATTAAAGGATAAAAATATCGGCATACTTATAACCGACCATAATGTACACGAGACGCTCTCCATTACCGACAGAGCCTACCTGCTTTTTGAAGGGAAGATTTTAAAGTCGGGTACAGCAGAGGAGCTTTCGGAAGACGAGCAGGTAAGAAAAGTATACCTGGGCCAGAACTTTGAATTGAGAAAGAAAAATTAGTTGTCCTCGCCTCTCAGTTTTTCGAGGGRAATATTCGAGTTTACCACAAATGACCCTGGGAAGGCCCCTTTGACCATGTTTAACAACTTCTCGGCCTGCAATTTGGTTCTAAATGCTCCAGCCAGTACCTTGTAGTATGGTTCTGCATAGTCCACCTTGGCATCATAATCCCTGAACTTTTCTTTGAAAGAAGTTTTGATGTCAAGTGCAACCGCCTTTTTATCAGTGAAGAAAACCTGGACCCTATAACCTGGCACGCCTTCCGGCTGGGTTTTAATATAGGTATCCAGCAACTTTGGCAACCGTTTATCTTGAATGACCGTGATGCCGTTGGTATCTTGCTTTACCACGATGTTTTGCCCTAAAACGGTGGTGGTTAACGCAATCGAAAGCACCAGGAAGAAGGAAATTGTGTAGGCCAAATTTTTCATCTTGACAAAGTTAGCTTAATGTTGTTAGTACAAAGTTTTTCCATGTAATAWTTRCGATCATTCTCACACGYGTTAWATGGAATTTRAGAATTGARCGAACAAAGAACKTTTTTTGTCGATTTTTGATTTCTAAACTAAATATTCTTCTAAATTTGCCACCAAATTGGATTGCATAGCGGAAGGATATTTTCAACCATGGTAAAGATTTTTATGCGACTCTCTGGCTTCATTAGTTCTTTAAACCGAAGTTCTGCTAGCAGCAAAGTAACTCCCCTTCTTTTCGCGTTTATTCTTTTAAGTACAATTTCTGTTCCCAATCTTAATGCTCAGGATACTGAGGCGGGGGCCAAGATATTCAAAACTACCTGTGCCACGTGCCATACTATTGGTGATGGAAGACTAACTGGTCCAGACCTTAAGGACGTCCATAAAAGAGTGCCTTCCGAGGAGTGGATGGTTCCATGGATACGTAATTCCTCGGCCGTGATCAAGAGCGGGGATGCATACGCCAATAAAATCTTTGAAGAGAACAAKRGKRCTNKSATSANKKYKRMTGCTTTGTCCGATGAGGATATTTGGTCAGTTATTGAGTACATTAAAGTGGAAAGCGCAAAGGCTCCGGAGGTTGCGGAAGGCCCGGTAGAAAATCCGTATACACAGGGCAATGTTCATCCGGTAGATAATTCTGAGTCCAATGGCCTGATGACCGTGATTGCTGTCTTGTTCATTCTACTTTTCATAATGGCATCAGTAAAACTCTCTCTGAAGAAAATCAATGCTGAACTGAGGGRGGGTGAAGAGCCGGCAGAGAAATCGGTTGTCGATGGATTCCTGCAATGGATGTCYGCCCATAAACGATGGGTTGCCTTGTGCGTGTTGATTTCCATTGCGATTGTCTCACGAGCTGCATGGTTCGGCCTGTTGTATGTAAATGTGACCCAAGGGTATGAGCCGGAGCAACCAATTTGGTTTTCTCATCAAATTCACGCTGGGAAAAACGGTATTAATYGTGTGTACTGCCACTCCGGAGCGGAGAAAGGTAAAACTGCCGGTATTCCTTCCGCCAATGTTTGTATGAACTGCCATAAGGCCATCAAAAAAGGCACATTTACGGGTGAGGARGAAATYCCAAARATTTACGCRGCACTKGACTAYGATCCKGAAAAAGACGAGTACGGAGACAATCCCAARCCTATCAAATGGGTGAGAATACATAACTTGCCTGATCTGGCTTACTTCAACCATTCTCAGCATGTGGTWGTRGGAAAGATTGAATGTCAGRAGTGCCATGGACCGGTRGARGAGATGCAYGTCATGMGACAAGAGTCAATGTTGACCATGGGCTGGTGTATTGACTGTCACAGAAATACRGAGGTCAAGATGGAAGGCAATGASTATTATACWGAGATGCACAAGAATTTAATGGAGAAGCATCCRGGGGAAAAAATTACRGTTGACAAAATGGGCGGYATTGACTGCGCACGTTGTCATTATTAGGATATTTGACCAAAGATAAATGCCAAAGACAAAAAAATACTGGAAGAGCACTGAAGAGCTCGAACACGGGGAACTGTTTGTTCAACAGCAGGAGAAGGAGTTTGCTGAAAAATTACCGGTGGACCAATTTCTGGGTGATGAATCCCTTATTGACAGCTCTACGTCAAGACGTGACTTTTTGAAATTTCTCGGTTTTAGTGTCGGGGCTGCAACCTTGGCTGCATGCGAGGGACCTGTTCACAAAGCGGTTCCTTATCTTAACAAGCCTGTAGAAATTACGCCGGGAGAAGCCAACTGGTATGCCTCAACTTATGTAGATGGCCGCGACTATTGCTCCGTTCTTGTTAAGACGCGGGAAGGCAGGCCGATTCACGTCGAGGGAAATGTGTTGTCATTGGTGACAAAGGGCGCGGTCAATGCACGCGTTCAGGGATCGGTATTGCCATTGTATGACTCCGGCAGACTCAAGGGCCCGCTTTCTGGTGGCGAAGAAACTTCATGGTCTAAAGTCGATGGAGATATAGGATCCAGGTTGGAAGGAATCAGGAGCAATGGAGGAACTGTAAGGGTGCTTTCATCGTCACTTGCAAGCTCATCGACCAAAGCAGCGATACAGGCATTCCTAAATAGCTTTAGTGCAACTGAAGATGTTCAGGCGGAAGAAGGTGGAAGCAGTGTTGATGCCAGACACGTTGTGTACGACGCAGTTTCGACCTATGGCATTAGAAAGGCACACGAATTATCATTTGGAAAGGCTGTTGTTCCCTCATACCATTTTGAGATTGCCAAAGCGATTGTTAGCGTAGGGGCTGACTTCCTTGCAAATTGGGTGTCTCCAATAGAGTCTTCTCATCAGTACGGAAAAGCGAGAAAAGCTGGAAAGGGAATGGCCAAGCATATTCAGTTTGAGGCCAATTTATCGCTTACTGGTTCTAATGCGGATACACGCATACCTATTAAGCCATCTCAGGAAGGVGCTGTTCTGGCTAATATCTACAACGAAGTTGCAAAGCTGATTGGGCGTCCGCCAATTCCGGCAGCCCAGGTTTCCGGAGAGATGATWGGCTCAATTTCAGACGCAGCAAGCCACCTGTTGAAGAATATGGGTAAGGCAATTATCRTAGCAGGATCCAACAACCCGGATCACCAGGTAATTGTAAATGGCATCAATGATATGRTCGGTAGTTATGGCAAAACCATTGACATGGACAGTCCTAACYTAACGCTGCAAAGTGACGATGCRGCAGTAGCTGAACTAATATCGGACATGAATGCCGGTAAGGTAGATGCGCTGATCCTTTATAATGTAAATCCGGYKTACTCGCTACCCAATGCCGAASAATTTAAATCGGGTCTTGCTAAAGTAGGTGTCTCCGTGTCGCTTGCGGGAACACTTGATGAATCAGCTACTTTRGTTAACCATGTTTGTCCTGACCATCACTACCTTGAGTCCTGGAATGACGCAAATCCAAAGCCCGGGCATTACAGTTTAGGACAGCCTACYGTCAAGCCATTGTACAAAACGCGCCAGGCTCAGGATAGTCTTTTAAAATGGGCTGGCGCATCTGGAAGTTATGAGGAGTTTATCAAGAAGTATTGGGAGGAGAATGTGTTTTCCARACAGTCTGCGACATTGACRTTTACTGCATTTTGGAACCAAAGCCTGCACGACGGTGTTGCTGCGGTTTCTGTCGGACCGAATGCTGACGAGGAGGTGGCAGCAGATGTAGCTACAGAACCTGTCTCCCTTGCATCGGCGCTGATGACAGCTGCACAAGCTGTGCAAAAAGGTGGCGCAGAGGGCGCAGATTGGGAGCTTGTCCTCTATGAAAAAACGGGTATTGGTGATGGAAGCCATGCCAATAATCCATGGTTGCAAGAATTGCCGGATCCCGTCTCCAAGGTTTGTTGGGATAACTATTTGACCATGAACCCAACTGAGAWGAAAGATCGGGGATTCAAYACCGTCTTAGGCCAGGTTCAGGAAGCYGAYTTGGTTGACCTGACCGCAAATGGTRTAACGATATCTATACCGGTTTATCCACAATATGGGCAGGCAAAAGGCACGCTCGGACTGGCGCTGGGATATGGGCGTACAGCCGCTGGCAAAACTGGCAATGCTATAGGACAGAATGCTTATCAGCTCTGTTCGTTTAAARATCACCTGAACTATCAAGCCTCAGATGTGTCAATTAGTGGATCTGTAGGGAAATATCAGATTGCCACCACACAAACGCATCATACCATGATGGGGCGCGATCCTGTTCGGGCTACTACTTTGGAAGAATACATTAGTGATCCAAAATCAGGTAATCCTGAGGTGACAATTGCTTCAATGGATCACAAAAAGAAGAAAGCACATGAACTCAATCTTTGGCAGGACTTCGACAAACCGGGGCACCATTGGGGTATGTCAATTGATCTTAATGCTTGTATAGGCTGTGGAGCTTGTGTGGTRTCATGYGGTTCTGAAAACAATGTTTCTGTTGTTGGYAAGAAGGAAGTGGGCAATTCCAGGGAAATGCAATGGATAAGAATTGACAGGTACTACAGCTCCGATACCGATAAGCACGGTGCATACGATTTGCAGGAAATTCCTTCTGCTGCGGAGAATCTGGAAGTTTCCTTTCAGCCCATCATGTGTCAGCACTGTAATCACGCACCTTGTGAAACGGTTTGTCCGGTTGCGGCAACTACGCATAGCAATGATGGTTTGAATCAGATGGTTTACAACCGTTGTGTGGGTACTAAATTTTGCTTGAACAACTGCCCGTATAAGGTGCGACGTTTCAATTGGTTCTCGTATCAAAATGACACCAAATTTGCCGATGTAAATCCTGCTCAGGATGATAGGGGTAGAATGGTTTTAAATCCGGATGTAGTTGTAAGATCCAGGGGAGTGATGGAAAAATGCTCGATGTGCATCCAAAGAATCCAGAGCGGAAAACTGGTTGCCAAGCGAGAGGGAAGAAAAATAAAGGATGGTGAATTTCAAACGGCCTGTGCATCGGCTTGCCCGACACATGCAATTACGTTTGGAGACAAAAATGACCCGAGAAGTGTGGTTTCAAGGAATCAAGCAGATCCGCGAAGCTATTTCTTGTTGGAGGAGTTGAATGTGCAGCCTACGGTAAATTATATGACCAAGGTCAGGAATAAGGATGTTGGATAGAACATGAGATAATGTCAACAGTAATTTCACATATTAGAGAGCCGCTTATACTGGGCGACCGTACGGTTCATGATATAACCGAAGACGTCGCCAGGAGTGTTGAAGGTAAAGCAAATAAGTGGTGGTACATCTGTTTTGCTATAGCGGTGAGTGCTGCTCTTTGGGGGGTTTTATGTATTACCTATACAGTAGCCGTTGGAATTGGAGCCTGGGGTGTRAACAAGACYATTGGTTGGGCATGGGATATCACGAACTTTGTTTGGTGGATCGGAATTGGACATGCGGGAACCCTGATTTCTGCTGTGCTGTTACTGTTCCGTCAGCGATGGAGAATGGCGATAAACCGTTCGGCAGAGGCGATGACGATCTTTGCCGTAATGATGGCCGGACTCTTCCCGTTACTTCACATGGGACGACCTTGGTTGGCATTTTACAGCTTGCCATTACCCAATCAGTTTGGAGAATTGTGGGTTAACTTTAACTCTCCGCTTATCTGGGATGTATTTGCTATTTCGACATATCTTACTGTTTCGATTGTCTTCTGGTATTTGGGATTGATTCCCGACTTTGCCATGATCAGGGACCGTGCTAAGGTTTCTGGCAATAAAATGTACGACAACGTCTATAGCTTATTGAGCTTTGGGTGGAGCGGTAAAGTAAGAGATTGGGCAAGATTTGAGGAGGTGTCTCTGGTTCTTGCAGGATTGGCAACGCCACTGGTGTTCTCRGTRCATTCYATTGTAAGTATGGATTTCGCCTCGGGTATTGTACCTGGATGGCATACTACAATCTTCCCTCCTTATTTCGTATTGGGTGCGCTCTTCTCGGGATTCGCGATGGTGCTTACACTTACGATCATCATGCGGAAAGTGATGAGCTTGGAGAACTATATCACCATCCGACATGTTGAGTCTATGAACTTTATTATTATGCTGACTGGGTCATTGGTAGGCTCGGCATACATTTGTGAGTTGTTCATTTCATGGTATTCTGGRGTAGAGTACGAGCARTATGCATTYCTCAACCGTGCTACRGGTCCCTATTGGTGGGCTTATTTATGYATGATGGGGATYAATGTMTTGTCACCGCAGATATTCTGGTCAAAGAAGATAAGAAATAGCTTTATCATCTCCTTTGTGATGTCAATTTTGATAAAYATCGGGATGTGGTTCGARCGATTTGTAATCATTGTGACTTCTTTGCACCGGGACTACYTGCCATCAAGCTGGACCATGTTCCATCCCACGTTTRTTGATATTGGAATTTTTATTGGGACCATCGGTATTTTCTTCACGCTCTTTTTGCTGTTTGCACGSGTATTCCCCGTAATTGCACAGGCAGAAACAAAATCAATATTGAAAGAAGCAGGCTCTCAGTTTTACGGGGCCAATGGGAATGCAGCCACTGCTCYCACGGCGGTTACAGAAACTGTAACCGAAGAGGTTATTGAAGAGGACTCTGACCGGGATTCAGACGATAAAGCTGAAGACAGTGATGGTGAAGAAGATTCGGACGAAAACAAAACAGAAGATGAGTCATAAAACGATTCACGGCATATATGACGACGACGCCCTRTTGATAGAAGGGGTGAAGGATTTGCGCGCTGCGGGCATTGAGATTTCAGAGATATTCTGTCCTTATCCTGTTCATGGACTTGATACRGCAGTTGGACTCANGCACACACNNGACTCGCAATTTGCGCATTTATCTAYGCCATGTGTGGCGTAGGCTTGGGTGGGTTTATGATGTGGTACATGAATATCATGGACTGGCCTATGAATATAGGAGGAAAGCCAAGCTTTACCTTTGTAGAGAATCTGACCTCATTCATGCCTATCCTGTTTGAGTGTGGTGTATTCTGTGCGGCTCATGGAATGGTGCTTACATTTTTGCTGAGAAGTTGGATTCTTCCTGGTGTGTCGAATTCAAATCCAGATCCAAGAACAACTGATGACAAGTTCCTGGTATTGCTCCATTTGGATGAGAAAGGTGCTGAAAGTGCAGAATCTATTTTGAAGAAGTCTGGTGCTACTGAAATTAATGAGGCATAACGTGAAATTGAAAACTKCAWCATACGGASTATATAGGCTGMTAATCYTGGCGGGGGTYGTCACTTTGGGTGCATGYGCAGAGCACACRAGRGAGTATTCGGAAGACCTTCAACACTTTGAGCCACAGGTTCGGATGACGGCGGATTTRGATATGTACGAGTCTCCATCACTGGARACRTATCAGGAGACAGAYTTGTTTGATAATGGACTTACTTCTCAACATCCCGTAGCCGGTACTATAGCGAGGGGTTTTATGCCTTATCCATATCCTGACGATACSTCGGGTTACCGKAAAGCKGGKATAGAATGGACGAATCCCGTTGYCAAAACGCTGGAGACACTGGAGAAGGGAAAAGATCTTTATACAAAATTCTGTGGGCATTGCCACGGGGAGTCTGGCAATGGAGAYGGTTCTGTGATTCAGAACAGCAAGTTTCCACCACCRCCTTCRTATTTAACGGGAAATTCATCYGGGGGAGGTACGATGATGGAATTATCGGAAGGAAAGATGTTCCATACAATTACCTATGGCAGAAATATGATGGGCTCACATGCATCACAGCTTAATCATGGTGAACGGTGGATGATAATACATTATATTAAATCCCTRCAGGCRGCTGTAATGCCKGCRGATGATACGGGGGATGCGGTTRTTGAGTCGAAAGAYAARGAGGYACAAGCCTCGGYAACTATCGAAGTGGAGGAGGTAACTGAATCTACCGGGGAAGGCACAGAGTAATCACAAGAAGAGATGAATTATACATTTACGCAAAGGGAAAAAATGGTCAGCTATACCCTCATGGGAATAGGTTTGGTGGCTATTATTGCGTCATTTGTTATGGACTCGCATGAGGCCTGGGCCAATCTGTTGATATCTAACTTTTTCTTCATGGCRATTGGYCTGTTTGCCATGTTCTTTCTTTCCATGCAGTTTCTGTCGCAGGCTGGATATGGAGTGCTGGTAAAGAGGGTGCCTGAGGCTTTTAGCCAGTATCTGCTGGTTGGAGGACCACTTATGCTGATAATAGTTGGYTTGGGTGGATATCAGGCGATATATCACTGGATGCATATTACTTTGGAGCCAGGTTCTGAGCACTATGATAAAATCATTGCTGGAAAATCAGCCTATCTTAATATCCCATTCTTTATGCTDCGCTCAGTCATATATGTAGGRGTATGGGGRTGGTGTGCACATATGCTGCGAAAGTATTCGTTGCAGCAGGATCTTAACGGAGGTGAGATTTTTCACAAGAAGAGTATTACCATGTCAGTCATATTTGTAGTGTTCTTTGCCGTTACAACATTCACGTCATCATGGGATTGGTATATGTCAATAGATGCCCATTGGTACAGCACTTTATATGGTTGGTATATTTTCGTGGGCGAAGCTGTTATTGGTATTGCAGCTATAATTTTATTCGTGCTGTATTTGAAGAGCAAGGGCATGTTGCAAAACGTTAACGAGAACCACATTGGTGATTTAGGTAAGTGGATGTTCGCAATATCYCTGGTATGGAGCTACCTGTGGTTGTCACAGTTCTTGCTGATATGGTATGCAAATATCCCKGAGGAGGTTGCATATTACCAATACAGGATTGAGAACTACAAGTATATCTTCTTTGGAATGTTGGCATTTAATTTCATAGCTCCCTTCTTTATACTGGCTTCAAAAGCRGCCAAGAGAAACTCAAAATTTGTGCTGGTAGTGGCGGTGCTTGTTATCATTGGCCATTATATGGATTTGTTCCAGCTAATAACTCCTGGGGTAACAAGCAATCCTGACGGGTATATTGGACTCGTAGAAGTTGGCACATGGTTGGGCTTTTTAGGTCTGTTTTTGTTCGTTGTTAAGCGATCTCTGGCTAAAGCCTCACTGCAGGTGGAAAGTCATCCTTACCTYGAGGAGAGCCTGCATCTCCATCATTGATCTCGTAATTACCTTATTTTTGTGTTCGGTGCCTGCCAATTGGTGGCTGTGGTAACCACTTGAGCTGATTTACGAATAGCCTAATATGTCCTGATGGAATTTATTACCAGCATTCACAATTGTTGTTTTAGGGTTCTGTTTGTACTCCTGATCCTGTGCATTGGTTCGCCTAGCTCAAATGCACAGTTCATGGAGGAAGTGCAAAACTCAATGACTAAAAAGCCGAAGATCATCTTCAAATTCGATACGCGTAAGTCTTTCATTGGCAATAGCAACGTAACTGTTTTTGGCTGGAAGCTGGGHGTTGAATTCGATAARAGAATAAGATTTGGTGGRGGGTTCAACARTCTGACDRGAAAACATTCGVGCAATTTAGATAAAGTAATCTACGCRGAGAATGGTATTGAYACAATCAATATTGGAATTTTAAATTTYACCTACTTCGCYTATTTTGTGGATTATGTCTTGATCAGCAAACCGAAATGGGAGATAAGCTACCCTATTCAAATTGGTTTTGGCAAATCAAGTTACAGCTACACAGACGAAAACAGCGGGCCCATTAAGTTGAATCCRGGATCTGTTATACTTGTTGAGACAGCGATTACCGGCCACTATAAGCTCACTAAATGGTTCGGTATTGGAATGGGAGTRGGGTACCGGTTGATGTTGCAAAACAACAAGRATYTGGACAAAAACTTCAACTCTCCGATCTACATTTTCAAACTGAAAATCTTTCTGGCTGGAGTGATRGATTCTTTCTCTAAGAAAGACAAGGAGGAGACTGAGTAAGCTGCAGAATCTGTGTGTAAATTAACACTACCTTTAATCRCAAAGAATCTGGATGTCKGACRACTTAGATATAGACGAATCCCTTAGGGAKATGGCTGCMGGGGAGGAACTCTCTTCTGCAGAAAAGGATTTTGAACGAACCGTTCGGCCTGACAACTTTAAGGAGTTTGTTGGTCAGGAAAAGATGGTTGAGAACCTCAAGATATTTGTTGAAGCGGCCAAACAAAGAGAGGAAGCACTGGATCATGTTCTGCTTCACGGCCCTCCGGGTTTGGGGAAAACAACCATGGCTCATATCATTGCCAATGACATGGGGGTTAACATTCGTGTAACCTCTGGTCCCGTATTGGATAAGCCTGGAGACCTGGCAGGATTACTTACCAACCTGCAGGAGCAAGACGTGCTGTTCATTGACGAGATACACCGCCTAAGCGCTGTGGTGGAGGAATACCTCTATTCGGCAATGGAGGATTACAAAGTTGATATCATGATCGATTCTGGCCCAAATGCCAGGACTGTACAAATCAAGTTGAATCCGTTTACGCTAATTGGGGCAACGACTCGTTCCGGTTTGCTCACCTCACCTCTAAGGGCAAGATTTGGAATAAATTCAAGGTTATCCTATTACGATGCTGATATGATTACCACGATCATTATTAGGTCTGCCGGGATCCTGGAAGTGCCGATAAGGGAGAATGCGGCAAAGGAGATTGCCAAGAGGAGCAGGGGCACGCCGAGGATTGCCAATGCCTTACTTCGAAGGGTGCGGGATTTTGCACAGATAAAATCGGATGGCACCATAGATCTTGAAATTGTAAATATCGCACTGGATGCACTGAATGTCGACACGCACGGTTTGGATGAGATGGACAACAGAATACTCGAGGCGATTATCGATAAATTYAAGGGTGGYCCCGTGGGCCTTTCCACRATTGCTACAGCYGTGGGTGAGGAATCCGGAACTATTGAAGAAGTTTATGAGCCATTCTTRGTGCAGGAGGGTTATTTGCAACGCACTCCAAGRGGGCGAATAGCAACGGAACTGGCATTCAGYCACCTTGGGAAAACACCKGGAGAAAGCCARAGRACGCTGTTTGATTAAGCGTGCTTTCTTCTRAAYASAATTGRGGTTGTTWRGTGAAACACGTTTGAARSMWTKGYACATGACAATAGTCTTTGAATACTTTTGTGATAAATGAGTCAATGTGTGGCCCCAGGCCGTTAGCCGGAACCTTGTTATCGYCYGTCAATGAGCGTTCAATCTCAACATACCCAACTCATCAAGGCGGAAGCTGCCCGGCTGGGGTTCTTCCACTGCGGTATCTCMAAAGCYGAATTYCTATCTGATCAAGCGCCATTGCTGGAGCGTTGGCTAAAGGAGGGCATGCATGGAAAAATGCACTAYATGGAGCGCAATTTTGACAAGCGACTGGATCCGACGAAATTGGTRCCCGGTGCCAAATCTGTCGTTTCTTTGTTGTTGAATTATTTCCCGGAAGAAAGAGCAATAGATACGACKGYCCCAAAAATCTCCAAATACGCTTATGGCAAAGATTAYCACWTAGTGATAAARGAGAAGCTYAAAGYRTTGRTCARTTATATTTCGGAGCATGTYGGKGAAGTHMATGGTCGYRTTTTTGTCGATTCGGCYCCTGTTCTTGACAAGGTKTGGGCTGAAAAAAGTGGCTTGGGCTGGATTGGTAAGAACACGAATTTGATCAACACGARAACTGGTTCTTTCTTCTTTATTGCTGAGTTAATTTGCGACCTCCCTTTAGATTATGATGCACCCTTGGCRGATCATTGTGGCTCGTGTACCAGGTGTATTGATGCATGTCCTACTGATGCCATTGTTGAGCCCTATGTGGTTGACGGCAGCAAATGCATTTCTTATTTCACAATCGAGTTAAAGGAAGAAATCCCGACTGATGTGATAGGGAAATTTGAAGGGTGGACCTTTGGATGTGATATATGCCAGGATGTATGCCCMTGGAACCGGTTTTCAACGCCGCATAACGAGCCTCAATTTAGAGATRTAGAAARCTTRAGTAAAAAGAGCGAGAAGGAATGGGATGAAATAACGGAGGAGGTATTTAATAAAACGTATAAAGATTCACCACTCTCSCGTACGGGATACGAGGGAATYAAGAGGAACCTCTCTTTTATAAAGAAAACTTCTYGTTAAGAGAGCTGTTCGATGGGGACTTGTTTAAAAGCCTCAACRATCACGTCTCCATACAAGCTACCAAAGGTTGCAATACACCAAGCCCGAAGCATCACSCGCTCTCTTTTGTTGAGCCACCTTACCGACTTAATCAGTTCTTTCTTGAAGAGTATTCGATTGAAACTAACCTTGAGGAGTACCTTTTTACAGAATTCAAGCATAATAGCGGAAATTTATCCTAATGTAATATTARCAAGACTTATCGAYAAAAACAAGGGTTTCGTCGAACATTTATTAACTACCAGAGGTTTATAATTCATTGATTGCTTGTGTCGTACGTATGATTTTATTGCATATCTCTGAGAGAAGGGGTCGTTTTATCTGAAGCTTTTTCTGGAATTGCGGATTCAACAAATTATTGATTGACAAACACTTATTTAAGCATTTGCTTAAACACTATGAAGGTCGTATATTTGTAAACTAAAATATATGTTCATGGAGGAAGAGAAGTTTTCGCGCGTGTTTGCGGATAGGAACCAGATCGAGAATGGTCGCGAGAATATTTCCGAATTGGAAGGGCCAATTGAGAAGCTGGCTTCGGTATTTAATCTCGCCGGAAATAATGCCCGCCTTAAGATACTCTACCTTTTGCAGGACAAACATGAACTCTGCGTTTGTGATTTGAGTGATATTCTGAAAATGAAAATCCCCGCGATCTCACAGCACTTGCGTAAAATGAAGGATGGTGGCATTATTGACAATGAAAAAGTTAGTCAAACAGTATACTACCACCTGGTGCCAGAGTATGAGGATTTGATTAAGTCGTTTTTTGATTTGTTGAACGTCAAGGAAGAGACTGAAAGAGCCTCCTAAGGGAGGAACGGATGGATTTAATGACAGCAGAGCCCCTCCTCCTGGAATCAGTGATCACTTGCCCACATTGTGATTATAAGAAAGATGAAACCATGCCARTTGATTCCTGCGAATACCGTTACCATTGTGAAAATTGCAAGGAGGAAATAAAGGCAAAAGCTGGMGATTGTTGCGTTTATTGTAGCTATGGATCTGCTCCCTGTCCATCCTCTCAAGAGGGTCTGGATATTCGTTCTTGCTAGAACGTGTTTTTAGACCTAAAGAGGCCGGGAAACGGCTGTTGCCACAACGTGTAACCCCACCCTCGCCCCCTGATGGGGTTTTAGCCACTATGCCCTTGCTATCAATGTCATAGGSAAGACATATCCGGTTTTARTGTTTAAGCATTTACTTAAACACTCAAATCCGCGTTATATTTGTTTAACCAATTTTCAAATTGACATGGAGGGACGTGAATTTATAAGGGTCAGCGCGGATAAAGGTCAAATTGTAAACTGCAGRAGSAGGGTAAAGMGCGYTCAGAACKTCATTGGGAATCTATCTGAGGTTTTAAATTTGGCGGGAAGYGARGTGAGATTGAGTGTCCTATAYYTGTTGTATRTGGAAGAGAARCTTTGCGTTTGTGATTTGAGTGATATTCTGAAAATGAAAATWCCCGCTGTTTCRCAACACTTGCGCAAGATGAAGGATGGKGGCATTCTTGGYAAGAATAAAGTTGGATCCATCGTGTATTATTMTCTCCAACCYGAATGCGAGAAACTGTTARAAACCTTCTTTCATTYGATATCAGATGAAGCGTTGTCAGAAACAAAGGCGGCGTGAGCAAGATCAATTAAAGGAAATAAGGCAGACCAACGTAGTCGTTAATCACGCCTAAGGCTTTAACCTTTCCAGGAATAAGAATCAATCTTCAAACTGCACAAGTCTATAACACGATCAATAACCGTTGAGGCGAGTTGTTCAAAATCCTCTGGTTTGCTATAAAAGGAGGGTGTGGCTGGACAGATAATTCCTCCCGCCAATGTAATGCTGCGCATATTTTCAATGTGAATCAAACTGAGGGGCGTTTCTCTTGCTACCAATATTAATTTCCTTCGTTCTTTAAGTATGACATCAGCRGAGCGAGTCAAAAGATCATCTGACACACCGTGTGCAATGCGGCCCATGGTTCCCATTGAACAAGGGCATACGATCATCGTTCCATATTTAGCCGAGCCTGAAGCGAAAGGCGCATTGAAGTCCCTTTTGTCAAAGATGYTAAAGGACATATTCTTATAGTCCGTGTTGYCAAGTTCATATTCCCAAACAGTTTTGGCATTGTCAGAAAGGATTACGCCAACGTCTTCGATTTGATCTTTAAGTAAAGACAGCTTGTCCAGGAGCACCTTGGCGTAGATAGCGCCGCTTGCGCCAGTTATACCGACCACTATTTTCTGTCTCTGCGAGTTCACCTATTCCTTACTTTGAATATGATAATTTAGTGCGAACTCCAGCACATTATTATAGGAACCCCCAAACCGGTTCCAGATTGTGAACAGCACCTTGTTGTCTACGGCGATCGGACTCAGGGAATAACTAATTCTGGCGGTACCGCTCAATTGATCGCTAAAGGCATAATTCAWTCCAGCCAATGACCCAAATMCAAATGGTCTAAACGGRCCAATTATGGTTGTTTCCCCATCTCCGTTTTCTTCCTKGCTGGTGACCAAAGCGGAGAATGAAAGGCCAAGTTCAAAATTGAWTTTWAGCTTTTCCATCCAAAATTGTAGCAGCATGGGCACCTCAATATAATTCACGGCAATGCGCATATAGTCTAGCTGGTTCTTCTCTGGGTTGATTCCCTTYTTGCTACCCTTGGTTATGTAAAACATTTCCATTTGCCAGTTCAGTTTRGGACYAAGRCTTCTGTTGATAAAGCCTCCTGCTATCAGTCCACCTTTATGATAACCACTTAACTGATCGCCATCAATCTGACTTAAGTCAAAACCCACCTTGAGACCACCGGTAAAATCCTGTGCATACACTCCGCTGGAAAGAAGTGAAAATATGAAAAAGGCAACCGGCTTTAAGGACTTCATAACGCGCATTTCAGCGAAGATAGGTCAATATTACTATGCGATTTAGCCAAAGGCAGGGGAAATGCCTCTACTTAATCTTGGATTCCTCCGCCTGGACAACCTCGTTGGAGCTGGTTTCGTAGACATAAGCGACTACAGCGCATTTATTTTCGTCCCACTCGTTGGGAAGTACCATGCTGTACGTATTGGCTGCGGTTGTACCGGTTGCAATACTTCCCGTTGCAATTTCATCTCCCCAGGTCCCGGTGAATGAGTTTCTCAAGACATGGCGATGAACGTAGAATTCTATATCCTGCTGACCACCCGGGAGGTCATAATCTTTTTGCCAATTGATGATGCTGTCCTCAGTTAACAATACGACTACATTGTAAGTTCCTGACAGGTTGCTGATAAACGCTGATGTCACTTCGGCTGTAACAGTTCGCGTGGCACCATCATAGGAGTTGGAAATGTCWATGTCCATATCTGGCGGCAAGCCAGCCAGAGCCTCCACAGCTGTACCCCATCCTGCATATGACAACAGCAATTCTCCATCTAGTACRGTTCGATTAATCATTCCCTTTGGGAGACCGGTGGGGTCWATATTGAATTGACCATCAATTTCATTGCCCATTGGTGTTGTGAAATCATAGGCATAAGAGCTATCTGGATTTGATTCCGTCTCAGCGAAGAACCCCATATGAACAGCTACCGTCACTATRTGATCACAATAAATACCWTTCAGCGATTCCASKGTYTCCGCTGCTCTTGGGCAGTTCCCACARGTATGTCCTGTGAAATCCTCTATTAATATTTTTCTGATCGGAAAGTTGGGCAGGTCCTGTCCACATTTGCCTCCCGTATCCTCCAAAAACTTCCCTTCCTCTATTTTGTCACAAGAGGAAATGATGGGCAACAAAGAAACCGCTACTAGCCAGATCGATGTCTTAAATAACTTCATGGGTTTATCCCTTTATATRAATTGKTTTAAAAGCTRCTTGTAATTGCCAGYGTGACGCCATTGGAGGCAGGTACGTTTCTGCAAACACCCCCCACACAGAAAATCCCTGCCCTTTGTCTGCCGTATCCCACRGAAATGGTATTGCCCTTATTCTTATACCCKCCTTGCACGGTAAAGTAGTGCAAACGTTTTTCTTCCTTTTTATTGCTGTAGTTATATTCGTCAAATGCKGCGATATACCAATGGGGAGCCATTGTATACTCTGCAAGTACTTGTACCCAACTGCCATCGTCTTGCTTTGTTGTGAGACTTTGAAACTCCATGCGYAAGGTTCGCTTGCTCCTTATCTTATAGGTTATATCAATCACCCCCACGTCGGCATATACGGTTCCATAACCTGATAATCCCTGGACGACGTCCTTGTTGTAAACGAGGTTCATGTAAGAGAAAGTGCCCTTTATTTTTTTGGAGAACTTYTTTGTGATGTCWATGTTGAAGTCGCTAAAATAAGGCTCRTCACCGACCTCAAGATAATCAGATTCATAACCCATTCCGTCAWAAAGMGGTTCCGTTTTTAARCCACTTATGGCGGAATAATTTACCGCTAATTGTACACCGTATTTTCCGCCAAGTTTACTGTCTTTTTTAAATTTATACATTAGTTCCCCTTGTATTCCCACTTCTCCATTTGGCTGTGTTGCATAAGGGTAATAGGCRGCAAGGCTATAGGTGTGTACTTTCGAAACAGCGGGTAGATAATTTATGTTAAGAGAACTTCCMCCYGCAGTACGATCYGAYCTRAAGTCCATGTTGTCCACTCTTTTTGCTGTTAATACTGCRCCAAATCCTTTTACGGAGTAAGAGGCYGATAACATAAGTGCGTCACCTGGTTTATAKATGTATCCATTTATCARGGAAGGGTCGTTGATTTTATAGGCATATTCTCCAAGGAAATTAAAATTTCCTGTGATCAGATTGAATCTGCCCGCCCAGGCTGCTACGTTTTCAGGCAGCACGTAAATAGGATCTTGATCCGCTTGGTATTTGCTGATAAAACTACCACCCAGAATAACGGTAGTTTTGGCTTTACTTGAGTCAAAAAGCTCGTTGACAACAAGTTCCATATCCGCACCGCGTACTATCCCTGGCCCCGGGCTCATGAATGCGCGTTGTGTGCCTATTATTCCCTTCACATAAACACCCTTATATGGTGATCCTTTTATGCGAATGCCGTCCATCACATTGTCGTATCCCAGGCCCCATTCTTCATAACTTCGGAATATAAGACCGTTCCCAAATTGCTCGTAGTAATTGCCAATGGTTATCTCCATTCCYTCRGAYCTGTAAGTTGCATAGCGGTATGGAAAAGAGTTTCCTTCATATCGTGGATCAAACCCTTGYAGAGTGGCCWGGTAGCTCTCATAACGCACGCCGGCAGTAAAATCACCTAATGTGTAATTCAGGTTGCCAAACCCTCGCATCAACACCTTTTCAGGCACTTCCGGAGCGCCGATTAGGGTGTCGGAATTGTAATACTGCATATCCATTTGGAAGTTCCCGTGAATTTCACCMGGKATACCATTTTGRGAATAAGCGAAYAAGGGAAARRAGATCGCCAGAACGGCMGAYARGAAWTTGCTGGAGTGACGGGTCAATGCGGTCAATTTATCCACTCRAATTTATTCAATACTTTTTCCTTCAGCGACTTTTTTAACAAGTTCATAGAGCTCTTCCTCATCACCATCTGCATAGGTSGTATGCTGCCATACTATTTCGCCCTTGCCATTTACCAGAAAGGTATGTGGAATAGTGTTAACGCTCATTGCCCTGCTAAAATCTCTGTTTGCATCCAATACCACYTCRTAATCCCAACCCTTGCCATTTACAAATGGGCCAACYTTAGCRGTGTTTCGTGAGTCGTCAATTGACACCGCCACSARCTTCACACCTGTTTCATCRGTCCASTCYTCGTAAACCTCAGCGATTGCATTTARCTCCCTTACACAGGGTTTACACCAGGTGGCCCAAAARCTGATGATGATTGGTTTCCCATCATTGGATARTTTGCCGGTGCTCACGGTTTTTCCCGACAAGGTTTTYACATTAACTGATGGGATCTTRCGAACACCTGATTGACCAACACAAAATGTGTACAAGAAGAGAAAGCACGCCAATGTGGCTAATTTTCGCATAATAGTAAATGTAGAGATAAAAAAATGAATCAGCTAGAGGACGCAAAAGTTACGCCATAACTGATTCATTTCGTGTGCGAACGAACAAATTTCGTTCCTAGTTATGAATTATCTTCCTGGTAACTGAACTTTCGCCAATTTGCAATTTCACAAAATAGATCCCGGGAGCCAATCTGTCCCCAGCCACGTGAACCTTATGAATTCCGTTGCGAAGAGTTCCTTTTTCTTCAGCGTATACCAATTCGCCAACAATATTCAACACAGCAATGGATACCTGTTGCTCATTCCTTAAGGTGAACTCGATAGTTGTAGAACTGTTAAACGGATTGGGATAAATAGTCAGTTCACTGAATGCATCAACCGAAGCGATTCCCGATATTGGATTTACAGGGACCGTATAGCTTGCAGTCATCGTACATCCAAACCCATCTGTAATGGTCACGGAATATACTCCAGCCGCAAGGCCCATAATGTCCTCCGTTGTGGCACCATTATCCCAAACATATGAGTAATTAGGTGTGCCACCCGTTACAGACAGATCGATGCTGCCATTATTTCCATTTGAGCTAGTGATCAGAGAAGTGGCAGCAATTGGTTCCGGATCCGTAATACTCGCTGATCTAAACGTTAAACACCCTGCACCATCAGTTACCGTTACTGTATAATCACCTAATGTCAGATCAGTAATGTTCTGAGTGTTTCCACCGTTACTCCACAAGTACGAGTAAGGGGTTGTTCCACCRGTAACAATAAGGTTAACAATACCCGTAGCACCACCGACACATGAATTTGGAATAGCCTGCGTGACTACATTGGCTCCACCTGCATCGTTCACAAACACACTGGTAGTTACCTGGCATCCCAGGTCATCAGTTATAACAACATTATAGAGACCTGCTGCTAATCCTGTGGCAGTTGCAGTGTTTTGAGCSGATGGATCATCCCATTGATATATTGTACCCGGACCAGTGCTAGAAGCAGTAGCGGTCCCGTCGGCTGCGCCACAAGTAGCGTCAACTGAAGTTGCCGAAGCTGCTCCACACGTATATACCGACCATGCTGATTGGTGTACTGCCATAGTGCTCAAGTCCTGAACCCAAACAACAACAGCCAAATCATTGAATTCCTCAACAGTATGCTCTACTGCCAGATTTGCCGGACTCTGCCCATCAGGCGGAAGAACGTAGGATCCATTAAATGTATAACCATCATTGACAGTTACCGGAGATCCCATTGTGAGTGGACCTATAGAGGTTCCACCTGCATCAGGAACCATCTTCTTCATGACAAACTGAAACTCAGTTTCCCCATTCGAAGCGCTGTTCGTGTTTAAATACGTTTCTTTCTCCAGAATAGCCATGTGGACAACCATATTCGAACTTGTGAAGGCAGCAATATCCGATACAGCATTTACAGTAACCGAAACATCTACTGTTTTACCTATAATCGTATAGGTAGAGCTGATTTCCACGAACGCAGGTGCCGCATAGTACTGATCGATAATGGTTTGAGTTAGAGCATTGCCGTTTTGATCCCATCCTCCATCAATCTCAACTCTGGGTACGGAATTGATTCCGTAGTATGTTTTCCTTATTCCCCCTTCTGTAGTATAATAAGGATCACCTATGCCCGGCCAATTCATTTGGTATTTTACCAGGGACCATTTTCCGGCATTGATTCCCGTCTGGGGATCCTTTCCAAAAAGCGACAGCATTTGTGCATTTGCAGGTACACAAGGTGGACAAGTTGAACTGGTGAAATTTTCATACAAAGGAAGACGTTGCACAAACTGGGTTACAATGGAGATTGTTTTGGAAGACATATCATTGGTCAGGTTGGCATCGGAGTTTCCATTGGGATTGGATGTGGAAATTTCAATTACATATGAACCCGTATTAACCGGAGTCCACACATCGGAGAGCGTGAAGTTATAAGTCCCAAACGAGGGGATGCTCAATCCGGTAAGCGTTTCCATGCTTGTAGCTCCTCCATCAATGTTCCAGCTTACATCCACTGAAGTGATCGTGTTTGCCCCGTAATTGGAAATCACACCCGTAATAGCCTGATCGCCGCTACTCAGCATGGCAGGGTCGCTCATAGTTATTTCGCTTACCCCAGCATCGTCATTAGCTACCGTTCTGACTTTAATATTGTCAATACCCAGTCGCCATTCATCCGTACAACTATGGTGTCTGAAAATTAAATAAACAGCGCTGTTGCCAATAAAGGATGAAACATCCACAGATCTGCTGTACAAGACCTGTCCTTCAGCAAGAGTTTCACTAAAAAGAGCAGTTCCCGGAGTGGTGCTGGTTTCCATATAAACTGAATAATGTTCCTCGTGCCAACCTGTACTTGTGGCTTCTGTTGCTCCCGCTTCCCACGACAGGGCCATGCTTGGAGATCCTGATGAGGCTGATAAATCCAATGGGCCAATGATTAACAGATTGTCCGGAGTTAATGCTTGAGCGGTATTCTCATAAGATTCAGATCCGGCAATATTCCCATTTGCAGTCCATGGATCCTGACCGCTCGCATCATAAGTAAACCACTCAAAACCATCCCCATCCTGGTCCACGCTTGTATAATTAGCGGGAAATGCAGGCGGCGTTACGGTTTCAAAATCTTCAGAATACCACGATTGAGAAACAGCCGAAAGGCACATTCCTAAGTATAGCATTAGAGATAAAAGCGTAATTTTTTTCATGTCTTCGGGATGTTGATTAAAATTGATTTGGAGTTCAAATATATAAACAATTAATTATTTAAGCAAATACTTAAATAAAAAGCAATTGATTCAAGATTATTTGTTAATTATCAGCTTTTCGTTAAGTACTGATTCTGGGGTAGAGACTTGAAGGAAATAGATGCCACCCGGTAATTTTGATGCCTCAATTTCCTGCGCATGGAGCCCGCGGCTCAACAATCCCTTATCAATAAAGTATACTTGCCTACCCGCCACGTCATACAATGAAATGGTTGTATTGGCAGGTTGCTTTAAATTGATTGACACATTTGTTGAGTGGTTAAAAGGGTTTGGATGAACACTTATTGCTGCACTGCCCGCAATGGCATCAATGCCCACATTGCCCTGTACCATAAAACTATCTGTATAAATGCATCCAAGACCATCAGTAATGGTAACGATATATGCACCAGGCGCCAAGCCTGAAATATCCTCGGTGCTGGAGCCATTGTCCCATGAGTATGCATAACCAGGGGTGCCGCCAGAAACAGACAGGTTGATGGATCCATCGTCAATTCCGGTAGAATTCCCAATTGCTGCGGTGGCAACAATAGGATCCGGACTTCCGATCGTTATAGTTTCAAACGACTTACAACCACTATTGTCGGTAACCGTAACTGTGTAGTCACCCGTAGCCAATCCACTTATTGTTTGCGTGTTGTCACCGTTGCTCCATTCAAACACATAGGGGCTTGAGCCCCCGCTAACAATCAGGTTAATTGCACCATTTGTGCCATCCGAGCAGGAATTATCGACTGCCTGGGAAGTCACCGTTGGGCCGCCATTGTCGTTTACCGGGATATTAGTTGTCAATGCGCATCCATATATATCAGTTATAGTGACGCTATAGATTCCTGCCGCCAGTCCCGTTGCAGTAGCAGTAGTTTGYKCTCCCGSATCATCCCACAAGTACACRTTACCRTTGCCCGTTGTGTTTGCGGTTGCAGAYCCATCRGATAAACCGCATGAAGCGTTCACCGCAGTTGCCGAAATTGYCCCACAAAGGATGCCTCCCCAAAACCAATCATAGGTGGTTTTCATGATTTCATTCTTGACATTGACATCTCCAACCATCTCCAATCCTACCCCCAGGTATACGACCCTGAAATTGCCGTCATCRTGTCGAACACCTCCAATATTTGTAGAATCTCCGTTATAGAAGAAAATTGCTTCCGCTCCTGCCAATGGTGCTATCTGATCAGGATAGAAGTAAGTTCCACCATAGTAATTGACRATYGTAGAGCTGGYACCACYACCAAATATGGCATCCGCAGGATTAAAGACCATCATATTATTGGGGGTAGGWGCAAGATCAGCGATATAGTTGGCACCCATGTAATTGGTATAAAATGCCTGCTGTACGGGAGTTCCGTAACCTTCCCATACATCCCAACCCACGTCCTGACCTGCGATTAAAAGCCGGCCTCCACCGTCAAGAAATGCCGAYAGYTCYAGTATGAGTTCATCATTCATRTTGGGGAASGTCCAMCCRATATTTAGATATATGCAGTAAACACCCTGCAGCGCATTGGCTTTGAATCCATGCACCAGRACGGTATGGTCCGTAACYCCATAGCTGGTATTTCCAGCGGCAATCAATCCGTTGATATAATCRCCTTCCCAGTTCGAGGCATCACCYCCACTTCCGTCTCCAAGTCCAGCGGCGTTATTCACGATCAAATCGGTCACTTCGGACATCACATGAAAAGTATATTGACGAGGAGCAAAGGTGCTGTCATCAAGAGAGGAGAAGATAACCGTATAGTCACCAATACCRGGCGTSGTGCCMGGSGTAACRCTAAAATYCAATGTTTCCATAGTGTTGGCGGCTATTGTTACATCTACCGAATCAGATGTATACACATTGGATTGGAACACATAGGCCGCATCCCAACCTGCGGGATGGTCCTTGATGAATTTGATCCTGAAAAGTCCAGTGGTGAGCCCGGAGTTGAATACTTGTGCTGACAGCGAGTCAGGTGATCCCGCCTCTCCCTGGGCGAAGGAGGTGCCGGAACCCAGAATGCCCCAGCTTGGGTCATTGGTTGATCCTGAATTGATCACTTCGCCYGATACTTCTTCCTGTACAAATGCGATTACATATATTTTCGAAGTATCCCARGTAGCCTGATCRAGGGTATASGTGTAGTTTAAYACTATTGAATCYCCTTGTGGTGCCAAAGTAATSGCGTCTCCKCCAGGACCSGGTATCATTTTACGCATAACATTGGGAAAATCCTTTTCGCCATTSGTTCCAGGTGCGGAAGKRTAGGAAATGTCGCTCTCGACTACGGCTGTTCTGAGTATAAATGTTCCYGAAGGAGCAGTTCCCACCGTGTGAACTTTAACCTGMACGTATCGATCTGTACCATCAGAGGTTTGTGAAACAGCCACACTGATCGGGCTGGTACCAGCAGCCTCATTGTTTACCATGGATTGGGTTACCCCTCCAGGTTGACCTGTCCACTTTTTGCCAAGCATTTGCATTGTAGGAACTCCCGTAACCCCATAATATGTAACACGATTTGCAACATCAGAGGCACTGTATACATTCATAGGATCTGTTCCCGGCCAGCTGGTGTGATAGGCAATATGGTGGGCAATTCCTTCATTGTTTTTCAGAATCACATTCTGAAATCCCGGATTCTGTTGAGCACAGGGCGGACAACTGGCYTGSGTGAAGTGTTCAAACAACACGTATTTAACAGCCTGYCCTTGAGCATTGTAGMTTTGAAATCCAAAAACRAATAAAGCTATRTACAGAGTARTTTTTTTCATGGGGTGTNNNKWWKTTGWTGAGGGNNNTGTTTAAGTATTTGCGAAAATACTAAATAGTTGCYAARTTACCTTATTCNYKGGCCTGAATATTAATTTGATCTCCTTGGTTCGCCCTATCTTGTTATGCARGKACCGGATTCGRCCATAASYACTTAYGGAAAGGYCAAGTATTTAAGCATTTGCTTAAATAATAAATGATGTGTATATTTGAAGCAGYTTCTGGGYTTWACATGTTTGTATCATGACACGAAATCTTCGTTACAGCGTGAATCTTTTTCGGGACCATCCCGTACAAAAGCATRCCTTGCCTGGGAYAGTGTTTGTTTTATAACAATTAATKAATTGGGCAATGAARAGACTACAATCAATTATCATATTAATTACGCTATTTACGGTTATTGGATTGGCTCAGRGTACCAAYAAGGYGGGYAAAWKGGGCAAAATTTCAGTTRGCAATMCTGGAGCAGACACSATTGATGTATGGTGTGAACGATACGAGCTTGTGATAGCCGACAGCTCCCAAAATTATTTTTGCTGGGATGCTTGTTATCCACCATTTGTTGGTATTTCTAACGGAACASTGCCAATAGCTCCWGGCGTAGYAAACACACAATTCTATACRGTATAYACRCCTGGACCCTCAGGAACCAGTACTATTAAATAYTGTTTCTATATARATGGAGYGCCYGGCGATTCTGCATGTTTTGTTTTTTCGTTTGACGGGAATAGTCCTGAYACCACGTWTGGTGYGATTGCYATAGACCCAACKGTGGGAATTGAATTTATTGCCRCAACAAACCGCAACAAAATTTTAGACATCCACCCAAAYCCGGCMAGGGATTGGGCAGCATTGAATTACTYACTYGAACACAATGTGGAGCGCGGTGATTTGGTGGTGCGCAATATGTTGGGCAGTGAAGTTTACAGGGCGGAACTAAAAGGGACTGTTGGCCAGGTAATTATCCCGGTAGAGATACTCAATGATGGAGTATACTTCTGCACCATGATTGTAGATAACAAAGTGCTTCAGACGAAGCGACTGGTGGTTAACCACTANNNNGTTTAGKTAGGCGAACTTAAGAGTTCATCAGCCAGTATWGCTACACCGGTGCTGGCTTTTTCCTGRTATACCGTTACATTCTCAATACCYGCAACGTCTACCTCTTTAGGRTCAACCACATACTTTGGAATTCCAGGTCCGGCAATATCGATCAARCTTGCAGCCGGGTAAACATTCAACGATGTTCCCACAACTATCAAAATATCGGCYTGTTCKGTAATAAGGGTGGCTTGTTCCATCATTGGYACYGGTTCACCAAACCATACTACATGAGGCCTGAGCTGGCTTCCCTTTTCGCATTTGTCTCCTTCCTTGAGCTCCCAGCCTTTCATGTCATAAACCAAACTCGGGTCTACAGAACTTTGGGATTTTATGATCTCTCCATGGAGATGAATCACATCAGATGAACCCGCGCGTTCGTGCAGGTCATCTACGTTTTGCGTTATTACAGTTACCGAGTATTGATCTTCCAGCTTGGCAAGTGCATGGTGCGCAGCGTTGGGTTTTGCCTCCAGTACTTGTTTCCTTCGCRTGTTGTAAAACTCCTGTACGAGATCACGATTGGCCTCCCAGGCTTCCGGTGTCGCAACTTCATAAACATTGTGTTTCTCCCACAAGCCACCACTATCACGAAAGGTCCCCAAACCACTTTCAGCGCTCACCCCTGCTCCAGTAAATACGACGATTTTTTTCATTCTTCAAATACAAGCGTATGGTAATGATACAAAATTTTGGGGGCTTTAAGATTGAAATGGACTGCTYMGYCKTATANYMRCCWKSWAYMRCKYMSRWKTRCKARTGTRCGAAGGAATACCTYRGAKAKATCAAYCGACATCTGCCATTTCATTGGCSTTTACATGCKGCTTTGAGCGTTTATTCWATATCATCTTCARTGTTGGYRCTGGYGATGAGTTSKTWSGMYWTRMSCRWMSVSBYRGBWRKCNNMWGCNNNKNNSKGYBDKYVRKYRSRCRWDGNRMGNNKKBCMGGHCKSMKTGMWKCYGNNCWAANAKAMCWSATTYTCATTTGGCAATTCATTCGTACATTCGTACACATTCGTAGATTATGAAAATCAGAAAGCAAGAGGCCTTAGACTACCATTCGCAAGGCAAACCGGGTAAGATAGAGGTTGTTCCCACGAAACCCTATAGTTCACAAAGAGATCTGTCGCTGGCCTATTCACCTGGAGTAGCKGACCCTTGTTTGGCGATTGAGAGCTCCCCTGAAGACRTATATAARTACACGGCAAAAGGCAACCTGGTGGCTGTGATATCTRACGGTACGGCTGTGCTTGGATTGGGCAATATTGGGGCGGCAGCTTCTAAACCTGTGATGGAAGGCAAGGGCCTTTTRTTCAAAATATTCGCRGACATTGATGTATTYGATATTGAAGTGGACTCCTCTGGTGTTGACGAATTCGTCAACACGGTGAAGGCCATTTCTCCAACTTTTGGAGGAATCAAYCTTGAGGACATCAAGGCACCAGAGTGCTTTGAAATAGAGAAAAGATTAAAGAAAGAGCTCGACATTCCGGTTATGCATGATGACCAGCATGGTACRGCGATCATCACCAGTGCCGCACTGATAAATGCGCTTGAAATCTGCAAGAAAAGGATTGGAAAAGTAAAGGTTGTGGTCAATGGCGCCGGGGCCTCCGCAATCTCCTGTGCCAGRTTGTATGTTGCTCTGGGGGCAAAGAAGGAGAACATTGTWATGGTGGAYAGTTCAGGAGTAATTCAAAAAAGCCGAAAGGATCTCAGTGAACAAAAAAAGCAATTYGCAACTTCCAGGAAGGTGTCWWCTTTAAAAGAAGCCTTGAARGGRGCTGATGTATTCCTGGGGCTCTCAGTTGCWGAYGTGGTAAGTAAAGCGATGGTCAARTCCATGGCAAAAAACCCAATTGTATTTGCCCTGGCCAACCCRGAYCCTGAAATTGCCTATGCAGATGCCATGAGCGCAAGGCCTGATGTTATTGTGGCTACGGGCAGGTCTGACCACCCCAATCARGTGAACAATGTTTTGGGGTTTCCYTTTATTTTTAGAGGWGCCCTGGACGTGAGAGCRACGGCAATTAATGAAGAAATGAAACTGGCRGCAGTTCATGCMATTGCAGCWTTGGCAAGGGARCCCGTTCCGGAAATTGTCAATTCGGCCTACGATACCAAGAACATGGTCTTTGGCCCGGATTATATTATTCCCAAGCCTTTGGATCCAAGGCTGATTACCTGGGTTGCTCCTGCAGTGGCCAAGGCTGCAATTCAGTCAAAGGTGGCGAAGCACAAGATCACCGACTGGGATAGCTACAACCTGGCACTTATCGAGAGATTGGGGTTGGACAATAAGTTGATCCGGGTGATCACCAGTAAGGCGAAGAGGAATGCCAAGCGGGTGGTGTTTGCCGAGGCTGATAATTACAAAATTCTGAAGGCAGCACAAATTGTAAATGATGAAGGCATAGCAAAACCAATCCTTTTAGGTAATGTTGAAAAGATTAAGGSGATGATTTYGGAGAACAATTTAGATCTCAAGGGAATTCCRATCATCGATCCACGAAGCAGGTCRGAAGAGAAGACCAGGCATCGTTTTGGAGACAATCTCTATGACAAAAGAAGGCGTCGTGGCCTTACGCGATATGAGTCGCGAAAACTAATGCAGGAAAGGAACTACTTTGGCGCTTCTATGGTGGATACCGGAGCAGCTGACGCCYTAATATCRGGGTTAACCCGCAAGTATCCCGATACAATAAGGCCGGCCTTACAGGTAATAGGAGTGGCGGATGGAATAAGGCGRATAGCAGGGATGTACATTATAATCACGAAAAAAGGKCCCTTCTTTTTTGCTGAYACYACAGTAACGATTAATCCAACRGTTCAGGATTTGGTGGAYATAACCTTGTTGACCGCTGAGACAGTTAAACAGTTCAACCTCCAACCGCGAATCGCGATGTTGTCCTACTCAAACTTTGGTTCAGCGGAGGGTGAGGAGGTGGAAAAAATCCAACAGGCCGTTGAAATTATGCACAAGCAGTATCCCGGACTTATTGTAGATGGTGAAATTCAGGCAAACTTCGCACTCAATAAACGGCTGATGCAGGAGCAGTTTCCGTTCTCTGAGCTGGTGGAGAAATCAGTGAATACATTGATATTTCCAAACCTCGCTTCTGGTAACATTGCGTATAAATTGATGCAGGAAATGGGGGGTGCCGAGGCTATAGGGCCCGTTCTTTTGGGGATGAAAAAGCCGGTCCATATTCTCCAAATGGGGAGTAGTGTCCGGGAGATTGTCAACATGGTTACSATCGGCGTGATCGACGCCCAGGCCAAGAAGAAATAGTTCATCAATGATCACACATCTTAGAGGAAGGCTTGTTGAGAAAAATCCGGCGTACGTGGTGATAGAGTGCAATGGCGTAGGGTACTTTGTGAACATATCCCTTCATACCTACGCCGGTCTTCCGGGGGATGAAGCATGCATGCTATATACTCATCTGAGTGTAAAGGAAGACTCACAAACACTGTATGGGTTTATAGGTGTTCCTGAGAGAAATCTCTTCCGCCACCTCATATCAGTTTCGGGAGTCGGTCCGAGTACGGCAAGAATGGTTTTGTCTTCGATGGAACCCAAGGAGATATACACTGCCATTATTTCAGGTAACGCCCCTGTTTTGCAAAGTGTTAAGGGAATTGGTGGGAAGACTGCGCAAAGGATAATAATTGATTTGCAGGATAARCTYACCAAGGAGGGGCTGGTTGATGCTGACAAGGGCGGCTCTGATATGGATTTAAGCAATAAATCATATGTGGACGCGTTATCTGCTTTACAAATGCTGGGATTTGCAAAAAGTGTTGCAGAAAAAGCGTTAAGTAAAGTACTGAAAATGGAGGGAAATGACCTCTCAGTTGAGCGACTGGTCAAGGAGTCATTAAAAGTYCTCTAACCTGCCNNNWGSCRSSWRRTTCACAAATTACTTAATCTTCTGCTACCRRCCCTGAGTATTGGGTATTGTAAATCCTTTTTTTATTTGAGAAACCTTTGGAGCGGATACGGAGACAATCCCTAACTGTAATTGCTATCCTATGTCTTGTCATTACAGGGCAGCAGGAGGTTTATGCCTTTCCACCCCCGCAAACAACAACGGCTGAAGATTCTACTATTACCGGTTCAGACGAAGGCGATTCAACAATAACCGGATCGGCTGGAGACACCGACTCATCGATAGTCCTGCCTTATCCCTTTAGCGACAATTTGAATTCTGGTGGAAGTGGGTCAGACAATCCGATGTATCTAAAAAACCCATCTAATATAGATTCCAARATTGAGTACGATCCTGAAACGGGTCAGTATAATATGWCACAAACCATGGGAGAYGAAGATTATCGMAACCCATCGTACATGACTTTTGRTGARTACAATGAGTATGATCTTGACCGGGCTCTTAAAGAGTACTGGTACCAAAAGGCAAAATCAGAGAGCTTTGAATCTGARAGGACAAAGGCRCCCAARATTAAATGGGGAGGAGAGGACGGMTTYTTYGGGAGAAATGCTGTAGATATCAGACCMCARGGTTCTGCAGAGTTRACGTTTGCKATAAAAACRAAYAAAACYGACAATCCTTCCCTRCCGGAAAAAACACGAAARACCACYACGTTTGATTTCAATGAGAAGATACAGATGAGCGTTACCGGATCAATCGGRGACAAGCTGCAATTAACGACAAACTACAATACCGAAGCAACATTYGACTTCGAAAACAGGATGAAGCTGGAATATTCTGGTGATGAGGACGAGATCATCAAGAAGATAGAGGCGGGAAATGTCAGCCTTCCACTCTCAGGATCGCTTATAACGGGTAGCCAGACCCTATTCGGAATCAAAACACAAATGCAATTTGGCAAGCTGATGGTAACTAGTGTGTTCTCGCAAGAGAAGGGAAAGAAATCTGAAATTGATGTAAAAGGAGGAGCGCAAACGACAGAATTCAATATTARAGCAGATCAATATGAAGACAATAAACACTTCTTTTTGGCGGAATACTTCAAGGAYAATTATGAAGCGGCCCTGGAAAATTTGCCRCTGGTCAACTCRGGRGTAAATGTCACAAAAGTACAGGTATGGGTAACGAGCCGATTGGGCCAGGTGAACAATACACGAAACATTGTGGCTTTTATGGCATTGGGAGAACGCGATACCGCATATTGGGATAATCTGGGGTTCATTACACCAAGTCCCGCGCCATCTCTTTTTCCTTCGGCTTCCCCATATGCACTGCAAAACGCATCGAACGATTTGCTCTCTAAATTAATAACCAATTTCCCTGATATAAGAGATATCAACAAGGTCAACTCCACGATGGCTCTGACAACGATGGTTGCCGCTAAGGATTATGAAAAAGTAGAAAGTGCCAGAATGCTCACCAGCGCTGAGTTTACTATCAATGCGCTGCTGGGATTTATCTCGCTGAACTCTCCATTATCCAACGATGAGGTGCTGGCTGTTGCTTTTCAGTATACCCTCAACGGTGAGACATTCCAGGTTGGAGAATTTACCAATGATGGCATAGCTGGGGACACGACATTGATCGTGAAGCTCATAAAGAGCACGGAGATCAACACCAATTTACCTACATGGGCACTGAGAATGAAGAATATATACAGCATCGGTGCTTACAATGTGCAACAGCAAGGATTTGAACTCAATATTATGTACCAGGATCCGGAGGTGGGAACGCCAGCGAATTATATAAAAGAAGGTGCGCCTGGAGTACAGGGGAAACCCCTGCTTAAGGTGTTCAACCTTGATAACCTAAACTATAATCTGGATAAGCAGCCCGATGGACTGTTTGATTTCATAAACGGTGTAACAATTAACAGTTCCAGGGGACGCGTCTATTTCCCGGTATTGGAACCTTTTGGCGACTATTTGGAAGGAAAGATTACCGGTGGTGACGATAACTTGATTACGACGGCCAATAAATTCACTTTCAAGGAGCTCTATGAAATGACTCGAAACGATGCACAGCAAGAGCATCCGGAGAAAAATCGTTTTAGTCTTATGGGTCAATATCAATCTTCATCCAGCTCAGAGATCTCCCTCAATGCGATGAATGTTCCCCAGGGCTCGGTCACGGTAACTGCCGGGGGAAACAAGCTTACAGAAAATGTGGATTATACCGTAGATTATTCATTGGGAAGGGTGAAAATTATTAATGAAGGTATACTGAACTCCAGCACACCAATTAAGATATCCTTCGAAAGCAATACGCTCTTTAATATCCAATCCAAGACATTAATAGGCTCAAGATTTGATTATAAATTGTCCAAAGACTTCAATGTTGGTGGAACAATTCTACACCTGACAGAAAGGCCAATTACTCAAAAGATCAACATTGGTGATGAACCCATTTCAAATACCATTTGGGGAATGGATGCTGACTATAGAACACAGGTTCCGGTGTTAACAAAAATGGTTGATGCATTGCCGCTYATAAGTACCAAAGYGCCRTCYTCYCTGACCATTAATGGAGAATTCGCCAATCTTATCCCGGGTCACTCTCGTGCTGTTGGTAAGGAAGGYACTTCATATATCGATGACTTTGAAGGAAGCCGATCAACGATTGATTTAAAATCAATATCCTCCTGGGTACTTGCTTCAACGCCTCTCGGCGCCACTGCTCCAAATGGAAGCTTGCTTTTCCCGGAGGCACAGTACACMGATAGTCTTGTTTATGGCYACAATAGAGCGAGATTGGCATGGTACGTTATTGACCCATTGTTTGCACGTGACAACACCCTTACTCCGGACCATATTAAAGATCATCCGATGCAATCCAATGACTTTATGCGTGAGGTATTGGAAACTGAGCTGTTCCCCAATAAAACGCGACCCGCACAACAGCTTCCCAATCTTGCTGTATTTGATATGGCATTCTATCCCAGCGAGAGAGGTCCCTATAATTATGACACGGACAACGTGGATATGAATGGCAGATTCTTAAACCCTGTAGATAGATGGGGCGGGATAATGAGATCCATCACAACCAATGATTTTGAGGCAGCGAATATTGAATTCATTGAGTTTTGGATGATGGACCCAACACACAAYAGTCAGGGGTTTCTAAACACGGGTGGTGGTGATCTCTATTTTAACCTGGGAAGCATATCTGAGGATGTGCTAAAGGATGGGCGAAAGAGTTTTGAGAATGGACTGCCTCGATCAGTGACGGTGCAAGATGTTGATACRACKGCMTGGGGTAGRGTTCCGAGTCAGACGCAGAACATTGTAGATGCCTTTTCCAATGATCAAAACTCAAGAGGTTTTCAGGATATTGGACTGGATGGATTGAATGACAAAGATGAAGAATCGTTCTTTGCTGGTTTCCTGAGCACACTCCAGCCGGTTCTGACCAGTGTCGCATATGACTCTCTTAAATCTGATCCTTCTTCGGATAAGTACAAATACTTCCGGGGTAGCAAATACGATGCGGCGAAGAGCGACATACTTGACAGATACCATTACTACAATGGCTTGGAGGGNAATTCCTCAACAACAGAAACTTCACCGGAAGATTATCCAACGTCATCTACGACATTGCCGAACAAAGAAGACATCAATCGTGACAATACATTGGCGGAAAAGGAAAGTTATTACCAATATAGAGTGAGCYTGCGTRCATCAGACCTGGATGAAGTTGGGAAGAACCACATTACGGAYATTGTAGCRGGAAAGGGCAAGACAGAYGATGGRAATCCGATTGACGTGAAATGGATACAATTCAAAATACCGGTAAAAAAGCCTGAGCGAACCATTGGAACAATTCAGGATTTTAAATCCATTCGCTTTGTAAGGATGTTTTTTCATGGGTTTACGGATACTGTTGTATGTCGCTTTGCCAAGTTTGGACTGGTCCGAAGTGAATGGAGAAAATTTGAGTGTGCCGATGCRAATGATTGYCTGGATGAAGGTGATTGGCAAACAGATGACAATCCAGAGGGTACAACATTCGATGTCTCCGTTGTAAATATTGAAGAGAATGGGACCAGAAGCCCCGTGAATTATGCCATACCGCCAGGAATTATCAGAGAGTTGGATGTTACGGATCAAAATCAACGTGCGCTGAACGAGCAGGCTCTTTCAATGAAGGTTTGYGACCTGGAAGACGGGCACTCTCGTGCGGCCTATAAGGTTGTGGACTTTGATCTTCGCTCCTACAAGAGGTTAAAGATGTTCGTTCATGCGGAAGACGCTTCTGGCGAACTCYTGACGAGAAGCGGCGATTTGCGCGTATTCGTTCGTTTAGGCAGTGACTTCACGGACAACTATTATGAGTATGAAATTCCTATGACGCTTACTCCGCCCGGCACAACRAATCTGGATCCKGAAGCAATCTGGCCGGAGCAAAATCATTTTGATTTTGAGTTCTCGGAGTTGCATAAGGTTAAAAACGACAGGAATAGCGCCAACTGGCCCGTAGCMGTGAAGTTTCCTGAAAATGGAGCYCCTTCCGGRCAGAACTTAATCTATGTCAAAGGCCATCCGGACTTAAGTCGSCTMAARACGATYATGATYGGGATCAGGAATCCGAAAAAAATATCCGCAACGGGTTTTGATGATGGACAATCTAAATGCGCGGAAGTATGGCTCAATGAGTTGCGTCTATCYGATTTTGATGAGAAGGCAGGTTGGGCAGCCAATACCCGTGTCACAGCTAAGATGGCTGATTTCGCGATCATGAACTTATCAGGTCTGGTAAGAACGCCGGGCTTTGGAAGTATTGATAAAAAAGTGAATGAACGGGATAGAGAAACCACCCTTCAATATGACCTGTCCTCTACGGTCCAGTTAGGAAGGTTTGTTCCGGACAAGGTGGGTATAAAGGTGCCCATGTATATAGGAGTATCGGAACAAGTCAAGAAGCCTCAATACAACCCGCTGGACAGGGACATATTGATGAAGGATGCGCTTGAATCTATGGACCCTACCCARCAAGATTCAATGAAAAAAGTAGTRCGTGATTATACGAAGAGGAAAAGCCTGAACTTCACCAATGTCCAGAAAACAAGGGGAAAGGGTTCAAAAAAACCACRYRTATACGACATTGAAAATATTGCGCTTACCTATGCCTATACGGAGGACTTTCACCAGGACATAGAAACGGAGTTCAAGACCATGCGTACACACCGGGGGGCATTGAACTATAACTATAGTAATAAGCCCAAAAACTACAAACCGTTTTCCAAGGCAAAACCTCTTCGTAAAAACAAGTACTTGCGTGTGGTAAAAGATTTCAATTTTTATCTTCTTCCCTCCAGGATGTCATTTAGAACAGATCTGAACCGCACGTACAGTGAAGCCAAGCCGAGGAATACATCCGGGTATGATCTTATAATTGATACGGTATTTGCAAAGACGTTTGTCTGGAACCGAATATATGACCTAAAGTATGATTTGTCCAAAGCGCTGAAGTTTGATTTTACTGCCACCAATCGGGCTGTGATTGATGAGCCGCCTGGCCGTATCGATAAAGAGTGGGAAAAGGATTCAATCAAAACGAACATTGAAAGTTTTGGACGCACAACGAATTATAACCACAAGGCGAATGCGAGTTTCACGGTACCGCTGAGTAAAATTCCAGTAACAAATTGGCTCTCAGCTAACATGAGATATGGTGCGACATTTGATTGGMTCGGTGCGCCATTTGACTTTACGGACACCKCCGGTAAYSCGATAGGTAACACGATCAGGAACTCAAAYACMAAATCCATTTCCGGCCAGGCCAAYATRGTYACSCTCTATAAYAAGGTCARGTACCTCAAGAAGATCAATAAAAAATATGGCAGGCGCCGGGGAAATAAGCCGCGGGAGCCAGAATACAAGRTTGTTAAATTTGAAAAAGACAATTTGAAATTCAAGGCCAGAAAGCCGAAGAAGTTCTTTCACAATCTCGACACAAAAGAAATCACCAGTGTAGAGGTCTTTGACTCAAAAGGAAAGAAGATTCAGGGCAAGATATTTATTGAAACAAAGAACAAGATTACCTATGAACTAAAAAACGATGTGGAGAATGCGCGGATCGTGATCGAGGCAAAGAAAAAACGAGGTTTGGATTTGGAGAAGATTCTGGAGCTAACCGCGCGTACCGCAATGTCGGTTCGGAAGGTTTCTATAACCTATACGGAGAATAACAGTTCTGTATTGCCGGGCTACCTGCCAAACACCAATTATATCGGCCAAAACACAGATTTGCGTGCTCCTGGATACGATTTCTTGTTTGGATGGCAGCCGGGGCACTCATTCCTKTTCGACAACAAAACGGAYGAGGAGGTAAAGCGTGATMGAGAGGARTGGCTGGATACCCGMCCKGAAGAAAAGTGGATCACCAGCTCRGYAAGCCARTTCAATAGCTTCGAGCAATCRACAACGCGCAACCTCAATATMAAGGCCACCGTASARCCCTTGCCCGGATTGAGGGTTGATYTTACCGGTACYCGRAATTTTACCAATAATTATAGAGAGGTCTTTAGGGATACCASTGGMTTTGGYGATTATGTTCACCTCAGCCCGATGGAAACAGGAAATTATACGATTTCATTTTTCAGTCTGGGTTCTGCYTTTGGYAGCGATGATGAGAATAATATATCYAGCGTTTTTGAGGAATTTGCCAACAATAGRGCAGGGGTAGCTGAAGAGCTCTCRGCTGAGTATAAATTAAGAAATCCAAATGTAAGTGACCCTAGCCAGGGGTTTGGGAATACTTCRCARGARGTATTGATCCCAGCATTTWTGAAAGCGTACGGGGGAGTTCGCTCRTCTTCCGTRCTATTCGATCCTTTYATGAAGGTTCCCAAACCMAACTGGCGGGTTACTTATGATGGGTTAACGCAATTGCCCTGGTTCAACAAGCGGTTTAAACGGGTTACRGTTGGACATGGATAYCGATCTACGTTCAGTATTTCCTCATATAGAACCAACTTRCTTTACGACGATCCTCAAAATGCAGGATATACGGAGGTYACGGATATAAATGGAAACTACCTGTCYAAATACGAGATCAATCAAGTCGTMATATCYGAGCARTTGAGYCCTCTCATTAAAGTGGAYATGACMTGGAAGAACAGYTTGATAACCAGGTTTGAGATCAAGAAGACGCGTAACCTGACYATGTCGTTCACCAACAATCAGCTCACTGAGGTGCGGGGTAACGAGCTAATAGTGGGTGCGGGATATCGCTTCAAAAAAGTGAAATTGAATATTAAGTCCGGCGGCAAGAAAAAGCCCCTGGAAAGCGACCTTAATGTAAAAGCAGATTTCTCCATTCGATCCAAYACCACGATYGTAAGGAAGTTGGTGGAGSRAACAAATACACCGCTCAAGGGCCAGAGAATCCTCTCTATCAACGTGACAGCTGATTACGCAATCAACAGGCGGTTTAACRTTCAGGCATTTTACAAGCGCAATGGCACCAAACCTTTTGTATCCAACTTGTTCAATACATCAAGCTCCAGTGCCGGAATCACAATTCGATTCCAATTGGCTCCTTAGGATGAAGCGGTTCTTTTCTCTTGTTGCAGTATTAATTTTTGGAAGCACATACGGCCAGAACCTGACTGGCTTCACGGATTATCGGGATTACTTCTACGTCTTTGATAATGGCGTATCGCATCAGAAGGAATTTCAGAAAATCAAAGACCACAAAGTTGGTGCAACCTGTTTAGCSTATGTAGATAATTTGGGAAAATTCAAGATATATCATGATGGGGAAACCAAAGAGATAGAGCGTTATAATATTGGAAACTATGCGGCMACCGAACAYCTTGTYGTCTATAAAGTSGACCATGAACTGCTGGTRTTTGATGCGGGYAAGATCAAGAGCCTTGYATACTACCCGGCGTTCTAYGGAGTKGGCGATAGCATAGTGGCTTTTTTGGATCGRGCCTCKAGCTAYCTTACSGTATATTATCAAGGAAACATYWTTCCRATAGCTGATGGTTTATTARCTGCACCTATGAAGAGCTTAAGCGTCGGGGATAATACCGTWGCCTTTGTRGATATACAGGATAGACTAAACCTGTTTTACAGAGGAAGGATTGTGGAATTGATCTACAGYCCACGGAGTTTTAGGGTGAGTCTCAATACCGYRGCCTTTATAGACGCGATGAGCGGAGAATTTGGKATATTTCATARAGGGACTATAYATGAYGTGGAGACCTTYGAGCCAATTTCCTACAARTTGGGYGAYGATCTTGTGGCRTATGTTGACCAATCRGGAAGCTTTAAAGTTTTCTACGAAGGTGAAGTGCTGGAARTAAGTTCCTTCCAACCTGATTTTTATAAGGTTATAGATGACTTGGTTATATATGGGGAAAACAGYTTCTTCAAGGTCGTRTACARGGGAGAGGAGCATACTTTAGAGAACTATATTCCTCAATCATTCTACGCCGATCAGGCAACCTTRGCMTAYATTGATCAATTCGGCTATTTGCAATGTTTTTATAAAGGTAAAAKGCATTCCTTAAGTGATGAGGCSGTTATGGAGGTTATGGTWGCTGGTAACACCGTYGCTTACAAGGTTGGGTTGAACACCAATAAAATCTTTTGGAATGGGCAAATCTATTGACGGTGAAATRTTAAAACATTGCCTTATATTTGCTCCTAAGTAATTGTCAATTCCAAAACAGAGGATTATGAATATTCCRGATAAGTTAATGTACACAAAGGACCATGAATGGGTYCGTGTTGAAGGCGATATTGCYTTCATTGGAATCACAGATTTTGCGCAGAGYGAGCTCGGTGATATYGTGTATGTGGAGGTTGAGACAATTGGAGAYACACTTGACGCTGARGAGGTGTTTGGAAGYGTRGAAGCGGTAAAAACCGTGTCGGATTTGTTTATGCCTGTTGGAGGAGAAGTGCTTGAGATGAATGAGGGAATTGAAACARCGCCGGAATCRGTRAACTCAGACCCTTATGGAGATGGGTGGATCGTTAAAATTCGGGTAACTGACGTTTCGGAACTGGATTCGCTATTGTCGGCCGAGGAGTATAAGGCTGAAATAGGCTCTTGATCTGGCAAAYTCCCGAAAGGATGGTACRATTTTTGCAGTAAAACAAGMRTTAGRAGATCGAAATTTAAACGGTAAATTTGTTAAAAYACAACTCATGGAACCTAAAAAAAATCCTGAGCACGATCTTGAGAAAAAGAGAARCCTCTTTCTGTCAATAGGMTTTGCAATTACYTTAGCTATGGTGCTGGGTGCTCTCGAGTATAGGAGCTACGATGCGAATGCCTATGCCTTTGATGATTTGATGATGGACGAAATTGAGGAGGAGATCATCCCTATTACGGAAAGAGAAATCAAACCTCCACCCCCRCCTCCCCCTATGGAAGAGTTGGTAATTGTAGAGGACGAGGAGGAGCTYGAGGAAGAGTTGGAAATTGAGGATATGGATATTGATGAGGACATGGAAATTGAGATYGTAGAGGARGAAGAGGARATAATTGAAGATCAGATATTYACSATYGTKGARCAAATGCCGCARTTYGGTGGAGGRGAAGCAGAYYTGCTCAACTATTTRGSCAARAACATTAAATATCCTCAAATGGCAAAGGAAAGTGGCATCTCCGGAATTGTGTACGTTACCTTTGTCGTTGGCAAAGCCGGAAAAGTTGCTGATGTAAGAGTGCTTCGTGGAATAGGCGGTGGATGTGATAAGGAAGCCGTYCGSGTTGTAAAGARTATGCCRGATTGGAAGGCRGGRAAACAGCGGGGTAAACCCGTTTCAGTTCAGTACAACTTGCCAGTRCGCTTCGTACTGMGATAATYCCAGAATCYTRGATTAGATTATGAGTCCGGCACCAACGGTTTCGTTGGATGCTTCATCAATCAGAATGAYACTTCCTGTAATCCTGTTTCTCCGGTAACTGTCRTAAAAGAGAGGTGCCGTGGTTCTCAACGTAATTCTGGCGATATCGTTTAGCCYAATCTCCTTGTCATCYTCAATACGGTGCAGTTCATTGATGTCAACCTTGTATCTTAYCTCTTTTACAATGCAACGGGCATCCTTTGTAGTATGCCGGATTGCATACTTGCCATTTTSGATCAAAGGCTTCTCGCTCAACCAGCAGATCATCAGATCCAGATCCTGACCAACTTCAGGCTTATTATTGGCCCGAACAATCATGTCGCCCCGGCTGATGTCTAATTCHGTATCCAGCCGAATCGTGACCGACATTGGCGCAAACGCCTCCTCAACTTCACCATCAAAAGTGTCAATCGCCTCAATABTGGAVGTAAATCCTGATGGCAAYACCATGACCTCATCCCCGGTTTTAAACACGCCACCGGCAATTCGACCCGCATATCCCCTGTAATCAGGATATTTTTCGGATTGAGGTCGAATTACTGATTGTACGGGGAATCTGCAATCCACATGGTTTCTGTCACTTCCTATGTGAATAGTTTCCAGCAGATACATAAGTGTAGGACCTTGATGCCAATCCATGTTCTTTGAACGATCAACAACATTATCACCCTTTAGAGCTGATATCGGAACAAATCGGATATCATGCACCTCTAATTTTGCAGCAAAGTCTTTGAAGTCTTTTCTAATTTGATCGAACACTTCCTGGCTATAGTCTACCAGGTCCATCTTGTTTACACAGATGATCAGGTGAGGRATTTGCAAGAGCGAAGCAATAAATGAATGCCGACGAGTTTGCTCTAAAATACCTTTTCGTGCATCAATCAATATGATTGCAAGATGAGCAGTAGATGCACCAGTAACCATATTTCTGGTATACTGAATATGACCAGGGGTGTCCGCAATGATGAACTTTCTCTTTGGTGTTGCGAAATAGCGATAAGCAACRTCAATTGTAATTCCTTGTTCCCTCTCCGCYCTGAGTCCGTCAGTTAAAAGTGCGAGATTTACATGTTCTTCACCYCTGGCCCGGCTCGTTTTCTCAATGGCCTCCATYTGATCCTGAAAGATGGATTTACTGTCRTACAACAGCCTGCCAATCAAGGTGCTTTTCCCATCATCAACACTGCCTGCAGTTGTAAACCGCAGCAGTTCCATGTCCAAATACCCGTCTGAATTACTAACCATAATKCSTTGATATTAGAAGTATCCCGCTTTTTTCCTGTCTTCCATAGCAGMTTCGGTTCTCTTGTCATCTGCTCTGGTYCCACGCTCGGTTTCCCTTGCAGATGCCACCTCCTCAATYACATCRGAKACCGATGTAGCAGGTGATTCAACCGCACCCGTACAGGTCATATCTCCWATCGTTYGGAATCGCACCGTCATCTCCTCTGGCGACTCTCCGTCCTTTTTATTTAAATATTCCGAGTCCGCCAGCAGCATTCCATTTCTGCGAATGATATTCCTTTTGTGCGAAAARTAGATTGACGGCATCTCCARCTTCTCGAAYARTATATACTGCCATACRTCCATTTCAGTCCAGTTGCTAATGGGAAAAATCCTGAAATGTTCRCCCATGTTYCTCTTTCCGTTAAAGAGATTCCACAGCTCTGCRCGCTGGTTTTTTGGRTCCCATTGTCCGAATTCATCYCTATGAGAGAAGAACCGYTCCTTYGCTCTGGCCTTTTCTTCATCCCTTCTCGCACCACCCAGGCAGGCATCTARTTGTAACTCCTCGATGGTGTCAAGAAGAGTTACTGTCTGCAACATATTGCGACTGGCATTCGTTCCGGTTTCCTCTGTCGCTCTTCCCMGGTCAATAGAGTCCTGCACRSYACGYACGATTAAATTTGCTCCAATTTCCTTTACAAAGCTGTCCCGAAAATCCAGTGTCTCTTGAAAATTGTGTCCGGTATCAATATGAACCAAAGGGAAAGGAATAGGTCCTGGATGAAATGCCTTTCTCGCTAGATGSGCGATGCAAATAGAGTCYTTTCCTCCAGAAAACAGCAATCCCGGCTTTTCAAACTGAGCCGCAACCTCGCGAATTACGTAGATCGATTCGGCTTCGAGCTCCCTTAAGTGGTTTAGATTGTATGAAGAAATCATTTTACCCTGAATTTTCAGAGTGCAAAGATACAATATCCTCTATGATTTTTAAGGGGGTGAAGGAAATAATAATTAGCCTCGTACCAGTGGTCGAATGAACCCGTACAAGGCCTTTACATTTTCTTCAATTGAGGATCCAGCTGTACTGATTTCCAGATGGGCATTCGTTGGTGCTTCAAAAGGGGCATTAACTCCTGTGAAATCTTGAATCTCACCCTTTCGGGCTTTGGCATACAGTCCYTTAACATCGCGTTCTTCGCAAACCTCAATGGGGGTATTCACATAAATCTCGATAAAATCAGCTGCTCCAATAATCGCTTTCGCCTGCTCTCGTATTGCATTGGTGGGACTTACAAAGCAGTTGATTGTGATGATGCCGCAATCCAGAAACAACTTTGAGATTTCAGAGATCCTTCTTATATTCTCTGTTCTGTCCGCGTCCGAGAATCCCAGGTTGTTGTTAATCCCAGYCCTGATATTGTCTCCATCCAGAATCTGCGTGAGAAACCCTTCCTGATGCATTGTCTTCTCCAATCCTTGGGCAAGAGTCGTTTTTCCCGAACCGGATAAACCGGTCATCCAGAATACTTTGGCCTTCTGGTTTAGCAGTTTCTCCTTTTCTGATCTCTGAAGAATACCTTGAAAGTCAGGGTGAATGTTATCACTGTTCATGCTGCAAAGATAGTGATTAATGGAGCTAACCATTCTGTCGTTRACAACCBTRGTTTCCAAAAACGAATGGCATTCTGACATTGACCCAATCGATGAGACTGCCAGTCAGTGGGCAGGTGGCTTTSACCATNATTTCCAAAAGTCAGATGAGCTACTTTCGTGTTCACCGAAAATAACATTTGCCCAGATGTAACCAAAAGGGTCAATTTTCGTATCTTTGGTTTCTTTTTTTACAGATATGAACACAACATCTACTTTGGAAATTCCAGACTTTCGACTTTCTCCACGCGTGGAYGAGGTTGGAATTGAAGAACGCGTATCCCGGTTTACCAAGCGAAGTATAAAAACAGAGGCTAAGAATTCCGGGCTCAAGCTCATACTTAGCATGATTGACCTCACAACGCTGGAAGGTAAGGATACTGAGGGAAAAGTGAGGCAACTCTGCTATAAGGCGAAGCACCTGCATGATCGCATGGATGGCATTCCTAAAGTGGCCGCAGTATGTGTATACCCWTCTCTGGTRCGTGTCGCAAAAAAGSAACTTCAGGGATCTGGAATCAATGTGGCCGCAGTCGCAACYGCATTCCCCAGCGGGCAGGCACCAAAAGCTGTCAAAATYGCCGAYACAAAATTYGCGGTTARGGAAGGGGCAGATGAAGTGGAYATGGTCATATCCAGAGGAAAGTTTCTGGAGGGTAATTATAAATTTGTCTTCAATGAAATCGTAGCAGTTAAAGAAGCATGTGGTGAGGCCCACCTTAAAGTTATTTTAGAGACCGGTGAGCTTTCCACCCTGGACAATRTTCGAAGAGCAAGTGATATTGCACTTTACGCAGGCGCGGATTTTATCAAAACCTCAACGGGAAAAGTATCGCCTGCCGCGACAATGCAGGTGACATTGGTAATGCTGGAGGCAATTCGKGACTTTTAYTACGCGACTGGTAAAATGGTYGGAATGAAACCSGCCGGTGGTATTTCYAAGTCTAAGTTGGCCTTGCATTAYCTGGTAATGCTCAAGGAAACATTGGGCGATGCATGGATGACATCCAAATGGTTTAGGTTTGGGGCAAGCAGCCTTGCAAATGACGTATTGATGCAATTGGCTAAGCAAGAATCCGGCAATTACCAATCGATGGATTATTTTTCACTTGATTAAATTATTATGGCGAAAACAAAGACAAAAAARAAGGTGAAAGTTTCAAGCAACGGTKCTACAATTGACTCCTCTTTGGATTTTAATTCCGGGTGGAGCTATTCTCCTGCCCCGGAGAGTACTGATCATATCGAGATCAAGGATAAGTACGGGCTTTTTATAAATGGAAAGTTCGTTGAACCAATCAAGGGCAAGTATTTCCCCACCATCAATCCTGCGAATGAAAAGCGYCTCTCAATGGTTGCWGAAGCCACAAAAGAAGATGTAGACAAAGCGGTTAAAGCGGCTCGAAAAGCATATGARACAGTTTGGTCYMARCTTCCGGCAAAGGARCGTGGCAAGTACATTTATAGGATTGCGCGAATTATGCAAGAGCGATCTCGGGAGTTTGCYGTAATCGAGTCTTTAGACGGCGGGAAAACCATTAGAGAGTCGAGAGATGTCGATGTACCACTTGCTGCTGCTCACTTTTTCTATTATGCWGGCTGGGCBGATAAATTGGAATATGCTTTTCCTGGCARGTCGCCRGAACCCCTTGGTGTCGCTGGGCAGATTATACCCTGGAACTTCCCGCTATTGATGGCTGCATGGAAAATTGCACCGGCATTGGCTTGTGGSAATACCGTTGTACTCAAGTCTGCTGAAACGACTCCACTTACATCGTTAAAACTGGCAGAGGTAATTCAGGAGGCTGGATTACCAGASGGTGTAGTGAACATTATYACGGGAGCTGGTGAAACTGGMGCGGCCATTGTCAATCATCCGGACATCAACAAAATTGCCTTCACGGGAAGTACAGGTGTGGGCAAGATCATACAAAATGCRATMTCKGGAACRAACAAAAARGCAACRCTTGAATTRGGDGGTAAAGCTGCCAATATYATCATGGACGATGCSCCGATCGATCAGGCAGTAGAGGGAATCATAAACGGTATTTACTTCAACCAGGGTCACGTGTGCTGTGCGGGATCAAGRCTGTTCGTTCAGGAGGACATAGCTGATGTTGTCATCAGGAAGTTAAAGGACAGAATGGAAACACTTATCGTTGGGGACCCAATGGATAAGAATACTGATATAGGGGCGATAAATTCCAAAGAACAACTCGCAATCATCAATAAATATATCAAAATTGGAAAAGATGAGGGCGCTTCATTCTATCAGAGTTCATGTGATTTACCCAGCAAGGGATACTGGTGCAGGCCCACGCTTTTTATGAATGCGTCTCAATCGCACCGTATTGTACAAGAGGAGATATTTGGACCCGTGTTAGCGGTGCAAACATTTAGAACGGTTGAAGAAGTATTGGAGAAGGCAAACAATACACCCTACGGCTTGTCAGCGGGGGTATGGACCGACAAAGGCGCCAAGATTTTTAACATGACCAATAAGCTCAGGGCGGGAGTCATCTGGGCAAATACGTATAATAAGTTTGATCCGGCATCGCCATTTGGTGGTTACAAGGAAAGTGGATTTGGAAGAGAAGGTGGCTTGCATGGATTGTCAGCTTACCTGAATTTGAGATAACCGATACTTTCAATGAAATTCATAGTTCAATGTATTCTCGTCCTTTTATCGACTGGATTATTTGCGCAACAAATCAAATGGGAGGGAACATATGGAGGTGCTGGATTTGAGGATGCCCATGTCGTACACGAGATTCCCGGTGAAGGATACATTGTCATGGGTACATCGGCAAGTTTTGGAACCGGTTCCAATGATTGCATGATGTTGAAATTGGACATGAATGGAAATGAGTTATGGATGAAAACTTATGGTGGCTCAGGTGATGAAGACGCGCATTACGGTGTCATTACCAGCGACGGAGGATTTGCGATGATTTCGTACAGCAATAGTTTCGGCGGTGGGGATTATGACTTTTATGTGATTAGAACGGATGAAAATGGCGATACTTTGTGGACGAGAACGTATGGTGATAGTCTGGACCAACATGGTTATTGCATTCAGGAAACTCCTGATGGAGGATTCGTTTTGGTTGGCAAGAGTGTCCGGGATTCCACTGGATATACAGATGTTTGGGTGATTAAAACTGACAGTGCTGGGAATGAGGAATGGGGAAATTATTATGGRGACAGTTTGGATGATTATGCCAGGTTTGTAGAGCTTACAGATGATGGGGGTTATATAATTGTCGGTACTACGCACAACACAGATTCCGGGGATGCCGAAATGTATTTAATAAAAACAGACAGTGTGGGAAATGTGGRATGGGAACAGCRATATGATGARAATCTTCACACGTTTGGTTATTCCGTKCAGCAGACTATAACYGGTGAATATGTAGCATCGGGCTACTTTTCAGATTCCATAGGTTGCTGGGGTATGGCAGACTATAATTTAATTGCCCTGAAGGTGGATAGCGTTGGCAATCAGTTGTGGAGGGTAACTCCGTTCTATAATGGGTCGGGATTTTGTAAAACCTATGTTGCTCATTCTATGAGAGAAAAYAGTGATGGAAGCTATATTATCAGTGGRGCATCTTACGTAGAGTACGTTTGCAAAACCGGGCAGGATCCGGATAGCGGATTGTATATTAGTGATTTGCTTATGCTGAAATTGAATCCGGATGGAAGCACAGACTGGTCAAAAGAATATGGCTTCGGCAATGGTTATAATGAGCTGGGTACATTTGGAGTTCAAACATCAGATAGTGGATACATATTTTGCGCCTATCAGGGATCTGATTATGAAACCGAYGGACAGGTTTTAGTTGTCAAAACGGATTCATTGGGATATTACATCAATATTGGCATAGATTCACAAATAGGGGATCATAGTTCTCTGGAGATTTTCCCCAATCCATGTAAGGAAACATTTACAATCGTGACAGAATCTCTGGATGACGGATCTTATTCAGTATTTGAAATGGGAGGTAGAAAAACGGATGTTTGCGGAGTATTGGAKGGTGYATATACGCRGATAAGYASYACMGGACTAAATCCRGGTTTCTATAACCTGGTTGTTCAATGGCAGGAATACAGAGAGGTAAAAAAACTAATTGTAACAAAGTAAGATGGCTAATACAAAAACSAAACGRGACAGGCTCAAYRTCCAAAAAACCTACAAAATTTACATTGGGGGTAAATTTCCRAGAACGGAGTCGGCKAGATATTACAAGCTTAAGTCAGCWGRCGNATCNNTTYTGGGCAATATWTGTYTSTCWTCGMGKAARGATTTTCGMGARGCSGTWGGMGCRGCMAGAGGTGCWTTTRAGGGYTGGTCYGGKAAATCMGCGTTCAATAGATCTCAGATATTATATAGATTGGCGGAGATGTTAGAGGGGCGCGGTGCTCAGTTYAGGGAAGAGCTTGTRCTTCAGGGTGCCTCCTCACATCAAGCTGAAGCTGAAGTTACWGCSGCCATAGATCGATTGGTGTACTACGCCGGYTGGGCAGATAAGTACCAGCAGATATTTTCATCCGTTAATCCCGTCGCTTCTTCACATTTCAATTTYACTGTTCTTGAACCGACAGGGGTCGTTGCCATTCTGGCGCCAGAGAACAGCTCATTGCTTGGATTTGTTTCACTGATTGCCGCATCAATTGCTGGTGGGAATACATGYGTTATTTTAGCATCTGAGTCTGCGCCACTTTGTGCGGTGACTTTTGCRGAAGTTCTGCATTCCTCTGATGTRCCTGCGGGGGTGGTGAATATTCTTACYGGAAGAAAGAAAGAACTAATGGGGCATTTTGCTCTGCACATGGACGTAAATGCCATTGTATATTGTGATGGTGATGCACGGGCTATTGCGGAGATCAAATCAGACACAATCTCTAATTTAAAAAGGCCTGTTATTTATAAAGAACGTGACTGGTCAGGTGCCTCCGCAGAATCTCCATACTTCATTTCTGATGTTCAGGAAACCAAAACTACCTGGCACCCAATTGGAAAATAACAAACCTTCTTTAGATTTGCCTTATTTGGAAATTGGTATTTAGAAATTAGGCCTTTATAGTTATGTCTTTTGAGATAATACTCGTCTTAGTAGTAATTCTGTTTCTTCTGGTGGCCCTTTACCGGGAATGGCTGTGGCCGCCAGTGTTGTTTTTCATTTCTATTGTAGTTCTTACACTCGCGGGTATTATTTCCCCGAAGGAGGCACTTGGTGGATTCGCTAATGACCAGGTAGCGGTAATTGTAATACTGCTCATCCTCAGTGAGATAATCAGGCATTCATCTCTGGTAGATAAAATGTTTGATCGAATATTCAAGGGTGCAAAGTCAGTCAATGGCTTTTTAATTCGAATGATGGCTTATGTTTCGGTGAGCTCTGCTTTTTTCAATAATACTCCGTTAGTTGCCATGATGATGCCCTATGTGCATGCCTGGTCCAATAAGAACAATATTTCTCCATCCCGCTTGCTAATCCCTTTGTCATATGCAGCAATATTAGGGGGGTGTATGACACTGGTTGGCACATCAACCAACTTGATCGTTAACGGAATGGCAATCGAGTCCGGGCTGGATGGGTTAAATGTTTTTGACTTTATCTATGTTGGGGCACCAATGCTCGTAATTGGATTTTTTTACCTGCTCTTGTTTGGGAAGAGACTTCTTCCTGACACTCCGGATGTGGTAGAAGAGTTTGTGCAAAGCGCTCGTGAATACCTGGTTGAAGTGAAGGTGAATAAGGATTCACCTTTAATAGGGAAAAGCATTATGGAAGCAAAGCTGAGGCATTTAGAGGGCCTCTTTCTTGTTGAGATCATCAGGGGCGAGAAACTAATTACTCCCGTTTCTCCAAGAGAAGTACTACAAGCGGGGGATGGTCTGATATTTACCGGGGTTACAAGTGCAATAAAGGATCTGGAAAACATGGGATTGTCACTGCCCAAGGCCAGTGAGATCCCCGATTCAGGAAAGAGCATCATTGAGCTTGTTATTTCGCATAATTCGCGGTTGATAGGCAGCAAGATCCAGGATTCTGACTTTAGAGCTAAATATGACGGATCAATCCTTGCCGTTCATAGAAATCGAGAGCATTTATCGGGTAAAATCGGGATGATAGAAATTCGGGCCGGAGACGTTCTGTTGGTCCTCATCGGACCTGACTTTTACAAGAGGGTGGCCGAGGTGCAGGCATTCTATGTGATCTCAAAAAAGCAGGAGACAACGGACATTGAGCCGTGGAAATTGACAATCATGATAGGTGGGATAATTGGTGCTGTGGTATTGCAGGCCGTAGGGGTGTTTCCGCTTTTCTACAGTTTGTTTACGCTGCTGGGTGTCGTCCTGGTGATGGATATGATTCCTTTTTCCATTATTAGGAAAGGCTTTGATTTCAACCTGGTCATTTTGCTTGCCTTTGGGCTTGCTTTTGGCAAGGCAATGATGAATTCAGGCGCGGCTGACTACCTTGCAGCTATGATCCTCCAACTCGCCGAGCCTTTGGGGTTTACCGGATTGATTGCTGGGATTTTTCTCATCACTAATTTGCTGTCATCGTATATCACAAACAAGGCGGCTGTTGCCATTTTGTTTCCCATTTCTATGACCATTGCTACAACTATGGGATTTGATATTAAACCATTTATACTCGTGGTTTGCTATGGAGCAGCAGCCAGTTTCATTACACCCATCGGCTACCAAACAAATCTAATGGTATATGGTCCGGGTGGTTATTCGTTTAAAGACTTCTTCCGGATAGGCCTGCCATTGACTATAATATATATGGTGGTTTGCGTTATGGTACTGGATTATCTGTACAATTAAGCCAGGGGGTCATTATTTTTGAAATTGAAGTAACTATTTCTAATGATTTTGCAGATGATAACCAGTTTCCAGCATCAATTTATACAGGATCATGCATTTTAGAGAAAGCAGATTCACAATCATTTCACGTTATTAAGTTCTATACCATGGCAGCATTAGCAATTGAACATCTTCTCAAATTAGCGGTCGAAGCCGCCCTCGATGCCGGATCTGAAATTATGGAGGTATATGGCATGGAAGATTTTGAAGTGGAGTATAAAGAGGATAATTCACCACTCACACTTGCAGACAAAAGAGCCAATACCGCGATCACTGCAGTCCTTTCGCAAACTGACATCAATATCCTTAGCGAGGAGGGGAAGAGTATTGCCTATGAGGATAGAAAAGACTGGGTTCTATTGTGGGTAGTTGATCCCCTGGATGGAACAAAGGAGTTTGTCAAACGAAATGGAGAATTCACGGTAAATATTGCGTTGATAAGACACAACTTGCCAATTCTGGGTGTGATATATCTTCCGGTAAAAGAGGAGCTTTACTTTGCAGCTGAGGGCTTGGGTTCATTTAAAATGGAGAACATTTCCAAAGTTTCCGGTAATGGTGGCGATATACGCAAGCTTATGGATGAAGCGATGGTATTGCCAATTCCCATTGACAAGCATACTTATGTAGTGGTTGGCAGCAGGTCCCATATGTCGGAAGCAACGGAAGATTATGTCGAATCGCTTTCTAAAGAACATGACACAGTTGAGATGGTTTCAGCTGGTTCTGCGATCAAGCTGTGTCTGGTAGCTGAAGGTGTTGCAGACGAGTACCCCCGCTTTGCTCCAACTATGGAATGGGATACCGCAGCTGGTCAGGCGATCGCAAGTTTAGCTGGCAAAGCGGTCACTGTCTATGAAACGGGGGAGGAGATGAAGTATAACCGGGAAAATTTGGTTAACCCTTGGTTTTTGGTGAAGTGACTTATTATTATCTCCGCGACGCAGAATCTTAGTAATATTGTAGAACAATTGATTTGTGATGGGTAAGACAGCATTAATAACGGGTATAACAGGGCAGGATGGAGCCTATTTAGCCAAGCTATTGCTCGATAAAGGGTATATGGTACACGGAGTTAAGCGCAGAAGCTCAATGTTCAATACCGAGCGAATCGATCATTTGTACGAAGATCCGCATGAGGAAGGTGTTAAACTTCAGCTTCATTATGGCGATCTTACCGACTCTACCAATTTAATTCGCATTGTTCAGGAGACGCAACCTGATGAGATATACAATCTGGCGGCACAGTCACATGTGCAGGTTTCATTTGAAACTCCGGAATATACAGCAAACTCAGATGCGTTGGGTACACTTCGAATTCTTGAGGCCGTTCGAATTCTTGGGATGCAAAAAACCACGAAATTTTATCAAGCTTCTACATCTGAGCTATATGGGAAGGTGGTTGAGACGCCACAGACAGAAGAGACGCCGTTTTATCCGAGAAGCCCGTATGCGGCTGCCAAGTTATATGCGTTTTGGATTACCAAGAATTATCGAGAGGCGTATGACATGTTTGCCTGTAACGGCATACTGTTCAATCATGAAAGTCCGGTAAGGGGAGAAACCTTCGTCACGCGTAAAATTACCCGTGCTGCTGCTCGAATTAAACTTGGGTTACAGAATAAACTATTCCTTGGAAATTTGGATGCACAGCGAGACTGGGGACATGCRCGGGATTATGTTGAGGGAATGTGGAGAATCGTYCARCATGAGGTGCCTGATGATTTTGTCTTAGCKACYGGAGTTACGCATTCCGTCCGGGAATTYGTAAACATGGCGTTCAAAGAAGTAGAAATAGAAGTGCGTTGGGAAGGAGAAGGGGTAGATGAAAAGGGCTACAACAATGAGACTGGCGATGTTCTGATTGAGGTGGACAAAGGATATTTCAGACCTACTGAAGTAGAGCTGCTTATCGGTGATGCCTCCAAAGCGGARAGGGAGCTTGGCTGGAAAGCGAYATGCAACTTGCAGGAAATGGTTAGCGAGATGGTAGCTGCYGATGTGCTGTTGTTTAAGCGTGATGAATAYTTGAAAGAAGGTGGCCACAACGTGCTCAACTACCACGAATAAATGGACAAYAACTCGAAAATCTATGTTGCCGGCCACACTGGAATGGTTGGCTCTGCSATATGTAGAGATCTCGAAGAYRGAGGGTTCAGTAATCTTCTTTTAAGAAAATCCTCAGAACTGGATCTGACTGATCAAGCTTTGGTCCACAAGTTTTTTGCTGATGAACGTCCTGAATATGTTTTCCTGGCAGCTGCCAAAGTCGGTGGGATAAGGGCCAATGATGTATTTCGTGCGGAGTTTATTTATAGCAATTTGGTCATTCAATGCAATATAATACAGGCTTCACACCTGCRAGGCGTGAAAARACTACTCTTTTTAGGTTCTTCCTGCATTTATCCAAAATATGCGGATCAGCCGCTCAAGGAAGAGTACCTGTTGACAGGTGAATTAGAGCCTACCAATGAGATGTATGCCATCGCAAAGATTGCCGGCCTTAAGATGTGTGAAGCTTACAGAAGTCAATACGGATGCAACTTCATCAGCGTAATGCCCACCAACCTTTATGGTACCAATGACAATTATGACCTGCAAAACTCCCACGTTTTACCTGCTCTATTAAGAAAAATTCATCAGGCCAAGCTTAACAATGACCCCTCGGTTGAAGTTTGGGGAACCGGGAAGCCGAGACGGGAATTTATGCATGTGTCGGACCTGTCAAAAGCCTGCTTATTCCTAATGCAGGAGTACAATGACGCTGGCGTACTCAACGTTGGAACGGGCGAGGACATTTCAATTGGTGAGTTGGCATCACTGATTAGAGAGGTTGTCGGTTACGAGGGTGAAATTGTATATGATASTACCAAACCTGATGGTACKCCGCGAAAACTATTAGATGTATCCAAACTTAACGCGCTTGGCTGGAAGCATGAAATTGGGCTGAGAGAGGGAATCTCCAGGGTATATGAAGAGGTYCTTGGCCTGGAGCTTTTTGTCYAGKGYTCYAWGRGTAGCTGATYATATGAACAAGTTAACCRTCGTTCTTTTCGTGCTTGGGATTTGTTCGGCCTTTGGGCTTCGSGCTCAGGATTCCAATTTAATAATTGGCAATACYGCATCTGATGTGCTACTGCTGCAGGAGTTTGATGAAATTACGGCAAAGAGACGCAAAGAAATTCCCCGTTTTGATCTTCACACCTCTTTTGCTCCTTATAAAGGTGAAATCTCTATAGGTCCYGCACCGGTTAAKCATGACAACCCGCCMARATCACGTGGGTATATATACCGCAAACTGAGACTGGAGAATTTTATTGAAGTTGATACAGGTGACTTTTACCTGATCATAAATCCAGCATTTAATTTTGAAGCAGGTAAGGATAGGCAAGATACAAGCAGTGAACGATTGTATGTGAACACAAGGGGTTTATCCATTCACGGAAAAATTGGCAAGAATGTCACCTTCTTTAGCAGGTTTTATGAAAACCAGGCCTTTCTACCGACATATCTCGACGATTTTGTATCTGAGCACGATGTAGTTCCCGGACAGGGGCGAATAAAAYCATTCAAAACTACCGGATATGATTATGCAATGGCATCGGGAGTGGTTTCCTTTTCAGYGAATAAGCGCCTSAATATTCARTTGGGTAACGGGAAGCACTTTTTAGGYGATGGATACAGATCACTCGCACTTTCCAGAAATGCATTCAATTACCCTTTTGTTAAAATCACATCCTGGTTTGGCCCATTGCAATACACAAATTTATTTATGGGCCTGCAAAACTTGAATGTTTYGCTACCCACAGCTACCACTACCGAGCCTAGATTCCAGAGAAAAATAGGAACGATTCACCACCTCGATTGGGTAGTGAATAAATGGCTAACCATCGGGGCTTTTGAGCAAATGATCTGGGCAACTTCGAACACAAAAGGAAAGTTTGAAATGGATGATGATGCGCTGAGTTTTATTAATCCAATTCCATTCGTCAGACCATTACAATATGGGTTATCTGGTGAAAACAATGTTMTCGTAGGGATAAATGGAAAGATCATGTGGCCCCGRAAAACARAACTATATGGTCAGATAGTTTTGGACGATAACAAGGCGGGGAAATATGGATTTCAGATGGGTTTCAAAACATGGGCAATCAGGAACCTGATGGTTAGAGCGGAATTCAATCAGGTAGCRCCCTATACATATGGCCATGCAGACTCTACCCGTAATTTCGCTCAYTATAACCARGGGCTGGCKCACCCATTGGGAGCTGGGTTTTCRGAGATGTATGGGTCAGTGTCTTATTTCATYAAGGRTTTTTTYCTGCTGATTCAGGCRAATTATGCATCATATGATGATGATGAAAGCAGCTACCACTGGGGTAAGGACATCTTTAAATCGGACAACAGTAAATCGSCKGAACAGATTGTACCWGCGTCGAGCACCTTRTTTTATCAAAGGGCTGGATTGGGATATCAAATTAACCGGGTAACCGGAATGCAGATTTCGCTTGGCTTGATCAATCGAATGGAAAGAAAGAGCAGCAGAACAGATCAAACACAATATGTATTCCTGTCTTTTAGTACGAATATCCCGGGTAGAATCTATGATTATTAAACCCTATAGCTTCGATTTACGTATGTTTGCGAACATTCTATTATTTGGTAGTAATTAAATGATTGGAGAAGAAAAGATATTATTGATTGGGTTTATCACCTCTTTCCTGGTGGTTCTGTTGGCTACTCCGGCTTTGATAAGGGTGGCAGAGAAGAAGCGACTTTATGATGAACCGAATGAGAAGAGGAAACTGCACAAGACCAGCATTCCTTCTGTCGGTGGTATAATAATCTTTGCCGCCACCTTATTTGCTTATGCGCTCTGGTTTCCTGCTGATATTCAGGGTGGGCAAACAGTGATCAACTCAGACCTGAAGTATGTTGTGGCGACCTTGCTCATTTTGTTTTTCGTAGGAATAAAAGACGACATTATCGGCACATCTCCGGTCAAGAAACTGGTGGCTCATTTTGTTGTAGGCCTGATCCTGGTCACGATGGCCGACATTAGGCTAACCAGTATGCATGGATTGTTTGGAATTCAAACCTTACCGGAATGGGCCAGTGTATTCCTATCCTTGTTCACATATATCGTCATCTCTAACTCTTTTAACCTGATCGATGGCGTTGATGGTTTGGCAGCGGGCACTGGTCTTATTACATGTGTGGCATTTGGCATATGGTTTTTCCTGGCTGGGGAACTGACTTATGCGAGTCTCGCATTTTCTCTGGCAGGGGCACTGTTGGCCTTCTTGATATTCAACTTCTACCCTGCTAAAATATTTATGGGCGATTCTGGAGCGCTCATCATTGGACTTATTGTATCCATACTGGCTATCAAGCTCATTGAATTTCCGAGTAACCACCTGTCCCCGGATTTGATGGGATTATCGAAGCCGGTTTTTGCCATTGCTGTACTGATCTATCCGCTATTTGATACCTTGAGAATATTTATCAACAGAACGGTGAAAGGACAGTCTCCGTTCTCTCCGGATAATAAGCACATGCACCACAGATTGCTCAAAATTGGATTGTCCCAAAGACAGGCCGTGCTGACCATCTACGTGGTTAATATCAGTATTATTTCTCTGGCGATTTTCACGATGGGAATGGAGGCGAGCACAGCCTTATACATTGTCTGTGGAGTTGCTATTGTAATTGCGCAGATTCCGTTTTTCATTAAGAAGAAATTCGACTGATATTGATATGGCCTCCTTTTACAGATGGGAACAGATTGCATCAATTCTTCTACTTATAGCAATATCACATTGTTGTCGGGCGCAGTCAGTTTTTCTGCCTCTCAATAGGGATTATACCGCCTTGTTCGCCATGAATCCGGATTTGGTAGTCTCGGGATTTCATAGCTCCATACAGCCCTATCTGAAATCAGAAGTGAATGCTCATGTTGATCTTGATTCGATTCTATTGGCATCCACACCTGATTATATGAAATTTTCCAAGGGAGAACCGCCACACGGTGCGGAAGGCTCTTCCTGGGATTTCTACCCCGTTTTTCAAGTCGGATATGGTCATGATATGGTGTCSGGAAAYGGATATTCGATGACWGGACTGGGACTTTCATCCACRTTAAAAATAAAGAAGAAATTCGCTCTCGTTGGCACKTTCAATACGGCAAATCGTGGATTTGTCAACTACGTTGACTCGTTCATTCARGRAAACGAGGTGGTGCCAGGATTTGGATATGCRCATCCAACAAAGGAGGGATTTGCCTACTCAAMTTTTGAAGGTTATATGTCCTACTCCCCTTCACAGTATTTCAACTTTCAACTRGGKCAGGGTAAGAACTTCTTTGGGCATGGATACCGTTCATTGCTGTTATCCGATGTTGCGTAYAATTACCCGTTTTTAAAGATCAGTACATCCATTTGGAAAATAAAGTAYGTAAATCTCTTCACKGCAATGAATGATGTTCTTGGATCYGGRGGTAATGAAAGTAACTACCAAAGAAAATATGCATCTTTTCATTACCTCAGTTGGAATGCGACCARATGGTTGAATATAGGGCTTTTTGAATCCGTAGTTTGGAGTGGTRCTGACAGCTCTGGGGTGAGGGGATATGATGTGAACTATCTCAACCCAATTATGTTCTACCGGCCGGCGGAATTCTCGKTGGGATCCCCGGATCATGTAATTATAGGATTTAATWTGGCTGCCAGGATTGGCAAGTCCTTTCAACTATACGGCCAGGTGGTTATAGATGAATTCTTGCTTGCTCACATCAGGGCGCAGGACGGTTGGTGGGCCAATAAACAAGGATTTCAGTTGGGGCTGAAGGCATGGAATTTCTTCAAAGTGGAGGGGTTATCCTGGTTGTTGGAATACAATCGGGTCAGRCCYTATACCTACTCCCATGGTGTAAGAATCCAAAGYTACTCTCACTTTAATCRACCTCTGGCACATCCATTGGGCGCCAATTTTTATGAAACCACAACCTTTTTAACATATAAAACGGGTTTGATTACTATTGAAGGCTCCTTTATGTATGCGGTCCAGGGTGCAGACTCGAGTGGTTCAAACTGGGGTGGCAATGTGTTCTTGCCGTATGATACCTACGAACGGGAATTTGACAATGTTATCGGACAGGGCGTTAAYACYASGATCATRAGTGGTGGAATTCGYGCGGCTTATCTGATATMYCCCYCTACCGGTTTAATGCTGGAAGTTGGGATAAATGTAAGGTCAAATACTTCAGCCTTMAACAGTGCCAACTCGACCTTGTTCASCATTGGCMTAARATCAAATTTRGGAAACACTTATCACGACTTTTAAAACTCTTTGYATGAAACCCAAYGACAGTAAATTYATTCCKYTWATCACNGKTGTTNTCMATCTTGATWCCRATAGTARTYGCSATCCTRATGYTMTTRCCYGGMCAGCAGGTYTTCGGWGACYTKAGTRTWYTMCCMYTGTTTCATGCYRTRTTGAATGGYTCAACWGCYRTTTTTCTGATGGTTGGATTCACCTTCATCTTCAGWAGGAACATAARGGCACATAAGTTTTGCATGCTTACAGCCCTTTCCCTGTCCAGYATATTTCTYGTGTCCTATGTGATCTATCATTTTAATGCTGGGCATGTTACTTATCAGGGGACAGGCATTATTAGAGTGATCTACCTATCCATACTTGTTTCGCACATTCTGCTTGCTACCATTAYTCTYCCGCTCGCACTTTTTACGGTTTACCATGGATTGACAGATCAATTAAGTAAGCATCGGAAGATTGCCAAATGGACACTGCCCCTGTGGCTATATGTCGCCATTACCGGGGTGGTCATCTATGTAATGATGCAGAGTTCGTACAACGTGTAATTGCAATGCTTTTGGTTATCGGGTTGTAACCATTACCTTTGCATTTCCGTAAGGAAGATTCGTTCTTTAATTATATATAATTACATAGCCACGTATAATAAGTGAATACTTGGAGTTTGCCTGACGGCAGATGAATATACGGGCATGACTTATCATGAAAGGTGGAGGGAATTAGCCCTTAGAAACCTTGGCAACCGATCGGTATAATGCATTGTTTTATCGGTAATGGTGCCACATCTAATCCCGATATTGGGGACAGATGAGTCAGAAAAGGTGAGCGGAACTCCGCGATATTAATCTCTTCTGACAATAGGTCTGGAGGGATTTTTTTTTGGAGAAAAAATGGGTGAACTATTTGACATATTAAAGGAGAGAATATTGGTGCTGGATGGCGCCATGGGTACSATGATCCAGAGTTATAAGCTCGRGGAAGAAGATTACCGTGGGGATCGTTTTGTGGATTTTGAGCACCCGTTAAAAGGAAACAATGACTTGCTCTCCATCACACAACCACAAATAATACGGGAAATTCACACGAAGTACTTTGAAGCGGGTGCGGATATAGCCGAAACCAATACTTTCAGTGGCACTTCAATAGCGCAGGCAGATTATCACCTGGAAGAAATAGTATATGARCTCAACTTTGAATCTGCGAAAATYGCCCGTGAAGTAGCAGATGAATTTACCCGTAAGAATYCCGATAAACCYCGRTTTGTAGCTGGCTCYATCGGRCCAACGAACAAGACGGCCTCGATGTCTCCKGATGTGAATGACCCTGCATATAGGGCAGTCTCGTTTGATGAATTGGTGGAAGCCTATACCGAGCAAATACGYGGTCTTATTGATGGTGGYGTGGATATTCTTTTGGTAGAAACGATATTTGAYACRCTCAATGCCAAAGCCGCATTATTTGCYGTTGCGTCCTGGTGTGAAGARATCGGGAARCAGTATCCTATTATGGTTTCGGGTACTATAACGGATGCMAGYGGGCGRACCCTGTCRGGACAAACGGTRGAGGCCTTTCTGCATTCYGTGGCTCATCTGCCGTTGYTGAGCGTTGGTTTTAAYTGTGCTTTGGGYGCCRMRCAACTAAGRCCCCATATTCAAACGCTCAGTGAGAAAACCCGGTTTCCGGTTTCCGCGCATCCMAATGCCGGATTGCCRAACGAGTTTGGGGAATATGATGAAACACCGGAGCAAATGCGAGAGCAGCTCAARGACTTTATGGAAAATCAATTTCTGAATATCGTTGGTGGATGTTGTGGTACCACCGATGAACACATCAGATCTATTGCGGAGTTAGCAGCAGAAYATAAACCGCGAGAGCTTCCCGAAATTCCAAGGATGCCYAGGTATAGTGGCCTGGAACCATTGACCATCTATGAGGGCAGCAATTTTGTGAATGTTGGTGAACGTACCAATGTAACAGGCTCGCTCAAGTTTGCCAGGCTGATCAAGGAGGACAACCTGGAAGAGGCGCTGTCTGTAGCCAGGGACCAGGTGGAAGGTGGGGCGCAGATCATCGATGTAAATATGGATGAAGGGATGATCGATTCGAAGAAAATGATGGTTGAATTCTTAAACCTCATTGCTTCGGAACCGGATATTGCCAGGCTGCCGATTATGATTGACTCTTCCAAGTGGGAGGTGATTGAGGCYGGGTTGAAGTGTGTTCAGGGTAAAGTCATTGTCAATTCKATCTCCATGAAGGAGGGCATTGCGACTTTTAAGGAGCATGCTAGTATAGCAAGGAAGTACGGTGCTGCCGTAATTGTGATGGCATTTGATGACAAAGGCCAGGCGGACACCTATGAGCGCAGGATAAGCATATGCGAACTGGCATACAAGATTCTTACCGACGAGTTGGGGTTTCCACCAGAGGACATCATCTTCGACCCCAATATTTTTCCTGTGGCTACAGGTATTGAAGAGCACAACAATTATGCTGTTGACTTCTTCAAAGCAACAAAATGGATCAAGGAAAACCTGCCTCATGCTCGGGTCAGTGGTGGGGTGAGTAATGTTTCCTTTTCGTTTCGCGGTAACAAYGTAGTGAGAGAGGCCATGCATTCGGTCTTCCTKTATCAYGCWATTCAGGCRGGAATGGATATGGGCATTGTCAATCCGGGAATGCTTGAGGTHTATGACAATATTCCWAAGGATTTACTGGAACGTGTGGAGGATGTGTTGCTGAATCGCCGGGAGGATGCCACCGAGCGCCTCCTTGAGTTTGCAGAGAATGTGAAGGGAACGGTCAAGGAACGGGTAGTGGATGATGCCTGGCGAAAGGAAGCTGTTGAGAAGCGCCTGGCTCATGCACTTGTAAAGGGGGTTGTGGATTATATTGAGGAGGACACCGAAGAGGCAAGGCAGAAATGTGAAAAAACGATAGAAGTAATCGAAGGGCCTTTAATGGATGGAATGAACATCGTAGGTGACCTGTTCGGATCCGGAAAAATGTTTTTGCCCCAGGTTGTTAAAAGTGCGCGTGTTATGAAGAAGGCTGTTGCTTACCTTTTACCGTATCTCGAAGGAGAAAAATCGGCGCGTAGCGCTAAAGGCAAAATCCTAATGGCCACTGTCAAGGGAGATGTTCACGACATTGGAAAGAACATTGTAGGTGTCGTATTGGGATGCAATAACTACGAAATTATTGATCTTGGGGTAATGGTACCCAGTGAAAGGATCATTGAAGCGGCAATTGAGGAGAAAGTTGATATYATMGGAYTSAGCGGMYTGATYACSCCSTCAYTGGATGARATGGTYCACATGGCYAARGAAATGGAACGCAATACGCTTGATATTCCGCTGTTGATTGGTGGTGCTACTACCTCACAAATTCACACGGCGGTTAARATTGAGCAAGGCTATAGTGGAGCAACGATTCATGTGTTAGACGCATCTAAAGCGGTGACGGTTGCAAGCAACCTGCTGAGTGAAACCARGGTYGATGMATTTATAGCAGMGAARCGAGAGGAGTACCAGATYATGCGGAAGCAGCACGCTGAAAAGCGGGTAAAAAAGGAGTTCGTTAAGATAAATGAAGCCAGGGCCAACAAGACCAGGATTGAATGGAATGAAAAGGAAATCTACCAACCGGCTTTTACAGGAACCARRGTGYTGGAGGATTATCCACTTGAAGAGATCCGAACTTATATCGACTGGACSCCGTTTTTTACAACCTGGGAATTGGCTGGTAAATATCCCRCAATACTTGARGACYCRGTAGTTGGRGAGGCTGCAAAAAAGTTATTTGAAGACGCACAAGCCCTTTTGGATAAAGTGGTTGAGGAGAAATGGCTCAAAGCCAGGGCAGTGATCGGATTGTGGCCCGCTAACTCTGTRGGGGAYGATATAGAAATATACAGTGATGAATCCCGAAARRAAATCAAAACAACTTTTCACACTTTACGCCAGCAATTTAAAAAGGCRAARGATCTGCCRAACATCGCYTTGTCGGACTTTACTGCACCGAAGAATACAAATCTCAAGGATTATATTGGTGGATTTACCGTAACCGCYGGTTTGGGWATCGAAAAGTGGATWAAGAAATTTGARGATGATCAYGATGACTACAACAGTATTTTATTAAAAGCACTGGCCGATCGGCTGGCGGAAGCATTTGCRGAGCTCATGCACCGGAAAGTTCGRGSGGAGTATTGGGCCTACGCAAATTCGGAAGAACTCACCAATGAGSAANTGATTAAAGAGGGWTATCAAGGYATWCGGCCAGCWCCRGGTTATCCGGCATGTCCCGACCATACCGAGAAAAGTCTTCTATTTGACCTTCTTGATACTGAAAAACAAATCGGCGTTACGCTTACCGAGAGTTTTGCCATGTATCCTGCCGCTTCCGTAAGTGGCATCTATTACGCACATCCCCAATCCAAATATTTCGGTTTGGGTAAAATCGAAAAAGATCAAGTCGAAGATTATGCTCGYAGAAAGRATATGACYATTGAAGAGGTGGAGAAATGGCTYGSACCCAATCTAAATTACGCTTAGGTCAGTTATCCGGAAAGAGTAGATTACCCCTTTTTTGGATAAAGCAACAAGTTGCTTTGCCGGACTTCCCTGGACATGTTCAGATTCCACTTCCGATAATCGTATTATTTTTTAAATTTGATTTAGTTAATCTTCAATATGACCCACAGACTCCTTTTGTTTATTTGTCTTCTGTTGGCCGCTTCGCTTGCGCAGGCACAAACGATGTCGTTTCCTCAGGAAGGTAATGCTGATTGCAATGATCCGGTGGAGATCAAAGATTCRCTGTAYGGCCCTACTGTTCCYGCAGAAGGCTACGGTAAGCAACTTGATATCGAGACCAATAACATGAAGGACCCGTATTTRTTCGAGAGGGARCACAACACGCTTTGGTATCGTTTTGAAGCACTTTACACTGCAGACCTGGCGATGGACATTATAGCGGTGGATWCAATGGACGACTTTGACTTTATTATTTTYGAATACGATGGCTCGAATAATTTTTGCAAAAAAATTAARGATGGAAAGATGAARCCCATTCGGAGTAACATGGCAAAAAATMAGCCCAGCAGCACAGAACATACTGGAATGTGTTTTGTTGCGGTGGARGATTTTGTACCATCTGGCCCCGGAGATCCACACAGCCGGGCGCTAGAGGCSATTCAAGGTGATGTTTATTACCTGGTCGTAGATAATTTTTCGAATAATGGGAAGGGGCATACTATACACATGCATTACAAGGGATATCCCAAGAAACGAGGGTCTCTGAGCATCGCAGTTCGGGATYTRAAATACAGGAAAAGGATCAAGGCTGATGTGGAGATATTGGAACTYCCCRTTTCGGACAGGCGTGGGGACAAGCTRGATTATTACTTGACTGGRAACTTAAGTTATAACGTGGAGCTYGAACCTGAGAGATCATATGAGGTCAATTGCAGTGCAATTGGATACTTTTTTCATTCGGAAATAGTYACYACACCTGCTAAACCAARGGATCTRCGYATACGGGTAAAACTGTCYCARGTGAATTTRGGTGAGAAGCTTACATTGAAAGACATTGAATTTGTGGGTGACGCGGCGGAGCTCAAGCCCAAATCCATGACTACCCTGAATCACCTCGTTGGCTTTATGAAAAAGAATACGGGGATTAGTGTTGAAATTCAAGGTCATGTTAATGCCTCTGGTAATGCAAACAAAAAGTTGGTAAAAAGTCTATCKGAAGCAAGAGCCAAATCTGTGTATAATTAYTTGGTTMAACGTGGGGTAGATATKGGTCGGCTAACCTAYAAGGGATACGGAAAYAAGCAGATGGTTTTTAAGCGTCCYGCCAATGAGAAACAAGAGGCTGCCAATMGAAGGGTAGACGTTTTGGTTACCAGTATTGAATAATTAGAGGGTGCCGCTGGATAATGCGCCTTCAATAAATTACCCACGTTTTCGTTTTCTGAGAATTCCGTATTGTAAAAATGTTAGGCAGGATTGGAAATTTGAAACGTACTGCAGGGTTGAACCTTGCTGCGCTATTGTTGATGTCGCTAAATGGCCATGCGCAGGAATCTGACACCTGGACCCTGAAGCGTTGCATCGATCATGCACTTGAAAGCAATATCCAAATCAAGCAGACAAAGCTTAGTGTGGACATGGCCTCAGCCAATCTGTTGCAATCCAAGGCCAATCTATTGCCCAAAGTGAATGCATTCGCATCACACAGTTACAATTTCGGYCGTTCTRTTGATCCATTTACCAACGACTTTGTTACGCAAAGGATTCAATCCAATAGTTTTTCAATATCTGGCAGTGTCACGTTGTTCAGTGGCCTGACCAATTACAATACGGTAAAGCAGCGAGAGGAGGACTTATCAGCTGCAAAGTACGATTCAGATAAGGCAACCAATGATATTAGCCTGGCCGTCGCTGGGAATTATCTTGAGATTCTTTTCAATATGGAATTGGAGGAGGTAGCCCGAAACCAGGTATTGCTGAGTATGGGGCAGTTAGAAAGGATGAAYAAATTGGTTCGGGCGGGAAGCATACCCCGGGGTGACTTGTTAGAGATTGAGGCRCARTACTCAATGGATGAATTACAACACCTTGAATCAAAAAACAGGTGGGAGTTGTCCATTCTTACRCTKCAGCAGCTTCTTGACTTGGATCCATCACAAGAATTCGATATAGCGCTTCCGGACATGAGCATAGCGGAAGGRGCAAAAGTTGAAAGTACTCCGGGGCAGATTTACGATGCTGCTACGGCCATCATGCCTGAGATCAAGGCTGCTGGTCATCGACTTAAAAGTTCGGAGCAGGGATTGGCAATTGCCAGGGGAAGTTTGAGYCCAACACTGTCACTRGGCGGTTCATATGGAACTGGCTATTCGGATGGACGGAGCAGACTGTTGAACTCCACYTTCAATGGTTATGATACTTTAGCATATACAGTTTCGGGTGAAGGAGTTCTTTTTCCTGATTATCAAAGCACATTTGAAACCACTCCTTTTTCTGATCAGATTAAGGACAACATCAATCAGAACATCGGATTCAATCTATCCATTCCAATTTTCAACGGATGGCAATCACGCACCTCTATAAAACTTGCCACGATAGCCTTGAAAAACGCGGAATACGAAGTTCAAATTCAAAAGCAGCAGATCAAAGAGAACATTGAGAGGGCATATCTTGATGCCGTGGCTGCATTAAAGAAGTTTAGAGCATCGAAGCGCACCGTAGCATCATTGCAGGAATCATTTAGCTATTCGAAGAAAAAGTTTGATGTTGGGTTGATTACAGCATTGGAATTCAATGACAGCAAAAACAAATTGGCCAAGGCAAGTTCGGAATTGCTACAGGCTAAATATGATTACTTATACAAAACAAAGATCCTGGATTATTATCAGGGCAATTCCCTGGMCTTCTAGGTAAATTATGAATCTAGACGAATTTAGGAATGGAGTTTTATCAATCTTATTGCAAATGAGGAATATTTCTCTATTGATAAGATTCAATGGGGTGCGCTCACAAGTGATGGAAAACTTCATACCCAATATCATTTGGTTTACAGGCTCCTGTGAATTCTTGACCCTGTCGGAGTTTCAACCTGACTGCCGTCAGGCAAGTTTCGTAAATTCGCACCCACCTGCCTGCCGGTTTCCCTGGAGTAGTCAGGTTCGTAATTCGCAGATGTTGTGAGTAAGACTGTAAAAATATTATTGATAGCGCTGACAGCGGCCTTTGTACTTGCTGGTGTCGGGAAGAAGATGGAATGGTTTGGAAAAGCTGAAAACATCAAGGTGCTCGTAGAGTTTGTGGAGTTACATGATATTGTAGAAACAGTTTCAGCCAACGGGAAAATTCAGCCCGAAATAGAAGTAAAAATATCACCTGATGTATCTGGGGAGATAATTGAACTCGCCGTAAAAGAGGGTGACAAGGTAAATAGGGGTGACCTTCTTGTTAAGATCAACCCGGATATTTACCTGGCAAGTGTCGACAGGATGGATGCAGCCCTCAATTCGGCCAAGGCCAGCCTGGCAAACTCCAAAGCGCGATTTATTGAAGCGCAAGCTACCTATAAGAGAAACAAGAAACTTTGGGATGAGAAGGTCATATCAGATGCGGAGATGGAAGGAATAACGGCCAATATGCAAGTTGCCGAACAGAATATGGTGAGCGCAGAATTTAATATCAAAAGCGCCAATGCATCGCTAAAAGAATCCCGTGATAACYTGGCCAAAACGATGATATTTGCTCCGGTCAGTGGAATCGTTTATATGTTGAGTATAGAAAAGGGCGAGAGGGTTGTGGGAACTTCTCAAATGGCGGGAACGGAACTGATGCGGTTGGCAAACCTCAATGAGATGGAAGTTTCTGTGGACGTGAATGAAAATGACATTGTTCGGGTGATGACCAAAGATACCTCTGATATTGAAGTTGATGCATATCTKGATCGAACCTTTAAAGGTATTGTAACAGAGGTAGCCAATTCGGCAAATACACAAGGGATTGGTGCTGACCAGGTCACCAATTTTACAGTGAAGATTCGAATATTGCAGGAGTCYTACGAGGACTTGCTGGACACCGCGAATTCAGCGGTTTCTCCATTTCGSCCTGGAATGTCAGCGACSGTGGAGATCAGGACSGAGACGGCAAAAGATATAATWGGAGTYCCKATTCARGCSGTGACTATCAGGGAAGACACYTCTCAAGCTGAAGATCCAAAGGTGCTTAGGGAGCGGAAGAAAGTTGATGCGAACTCTGGAGAGACGAAAAAAAAGAAGAACAAAAAAACAGGAAAGAAGGAGGAATGTGTATTTGTTGTTTCTGATGGCAAAGTGGAATTGCGTTGGGTTGAGGTAGGAATTCAAGACAACGACATAATTCAAATAAAAGAGGGATTGAAAGAAGGCGAAAAAGTTGTTGTGGGTCCTTATTCTGCAGTTTCCAAGAAACTTGAAGAGGATAAAGATATCGAGGAAGTTGATGAAGATGAGTTGTTTGATGATGACGAGTAGTATCCGCATTGTCAGCTCAATACCTACCTATCCGTAATGGGCCCATACCTCCCTGTTTGCGAACGTTGGGACAGTTTGGCGGTTTTTGCGCCTATCTGCCGAAGTCATGGTACGGGCAAAGTTAAAATCAAAACATATAAAAGCGCTTAATTGTCCCTGATATTAAACATCGAAACGGCAACACCTATTTGCTCCGTAGCATTGGGAGATGCCGGGAGCTTGTTAGGTTGCCGTGAAACTGCGGATGACAAGTCTCACGCATCTCATTTGACCGTATTGATTGGGGAACTTCTGGAGGATTGTAATCAGGTAATGGCAGACCTGGACGCTATTGCCGTGAGCAAGGGCCCCGGATCTTATACCGGATTGCGAATCGGTGTTTCTACAGCCAAAGGCTTATGTTATGCCCTGGATAAACCATTGATATCAGTTGAAACACTGCGTTCAATGGGGAATGCCCTTGTGAATGACGTGGATAAAAAGACAGTTCTGTGCCCGATGATCGACGCAAGGCGTATGGAAGTATATACAGCGCTTTATGATTCTGATCTAAACGAAAAGGAACCCACCTCAGCAGTTGTTATCGATGAACATACGTTTGCGGGATATCTGCAAAAAAACAAAGTGTTGTTCTATGGTGATGGTGCGGATAAGTGTCAAGGAGCTTTAGGAGCGCACCCCAATGCCAGATTTAAGAAGGAATTTAAGATATCGGCAGCTTCAATGGTGTCCTTATCCGAATCGAAATTTGAAGAGGGAGTATTCGAAGATGTATCTTATTTCGAACCGTATTATCTTAAAGACTTTATAGCAGGTCCACCTAAGAAGTTGATATGAACAGACTTACTGCAGAGGCAATTGCATGTTTACCTCCCGTAGGGACGGCAACGACCCTGCATTTACGCATTAATGGACCTTGTTAACCTGATCGTTCTCCAGCTTATACTTTTCTCCACTTTCAGTGCAGGTAGCCTCACCGTTCTCATCAAACTCCAATCGGTGTCCGTATTCACTCATCCATCCAATTTGTTTTGCAGGATTGCCAACAACTAAAGCATACGGTGGCACTGTCTTCGTCACAACAGCACCCGCACCGATAAAAGCGAACGTGCCGATATCATGTCCGCATACAAGGGTAGCATTGGCACCGATACTTGCCCCTTTTCCGATGGTGGTTTCTTCGTATTGTTCTTTCCTTACAATTGCGCTACGAGGATTGGAGATATTGGTAAAAACCATCGATGGTCCTAGAAATACATCATCCTCGCAAACCACACCTTCATAAAGTGAAACGTTGTTTTGGATCTTTACATTGGTCCCCAATTTAACTCCAGGTGAAACCACAACGTTTTGTCCTATATTACAGCGCTCTCCAATGATGCAGTTGGGCATCACATGGCTAAAATGCCAGATTTTGGTTCCAGCACCAATCTGGCAACCTTCATCAATGACTGCTGTCTCGTGTGCGAAATAGTCCATGCTTAAGTTTTTGATATCGGATTTGAAATGTCACGATGATTTCTAAAAAACTCAAAGGTCAATTTCAAACCGTCGGCTCTATTGACTTTTGGCTCCCATCCCAAAATTTCTTTGGCTTTTGAGATGTCCGGGCGTCTTTGCAAGGGGTCGTTTTCGGGAAGCTCAGTGAAACTCAGCTTCGAAGAAGAGCCGCAGAGTTCTATGATCTCTTTTGCAAAATCTCCAATTGATACCTCATCTGGATTACCCAGATTGACAGGATGATGGTAATCACTCATAAGCAACCTGTAGATCCCTTCAACCAGATCATCGACATAGCAAAAAGAYCTTGTTTGAGATCCATCGCCGAATACGGAAATATCTTCTCCCTGCAGGGCCTGAGTGAAAAACGTTGGYAAGGCGCGACCGTCTTGCAGGCGCATCCTGGATCCGTAGGTGTTAAATATCCGCACGATCCGGGTTTCCAATCCATGATAATTGTGATAGGCCATCGTCATGGCTTCCTGGAACCTCTTGGCTTCGTCATATACACCCCTGGGTCCAACCGGATTGACATTGCCCCAGTACTCTTCTGTCTGTGGGTGTTCCAATGGGTCCCCGTATACCTCCGATGTRGATGCTACCAGGATTCTGGCATTTTTAACCCTTGCCAGGCCCAGCAAGTTATGYGTTCCAAGAGACCCCACTTTTAATGTYTGGATTGGAATTTTGAGGTAATCTATCGGGCTGGCCGGCGAAGCAAAATGCAGAATGTAATCCAGGTCACCAGGCACATGAACAAATCTGGTTACGTCGTAATGATAGAAATCGAACTGCTGGATCTCCATCATATGCTCCATRTTYCTCAAAGARCCTGTGACCAGATTGTCCATTCCAATTACGTGAAAGTYTTCCTTAAGAAATCKGTCGCATAGGTGTGATCCCAGAAAGCCAGCGGCACCGGTTATTAAAATTTTCTTCATGATATTTCCCCCTTTATGTTATTTGTTTTCCCCTTCAACTACCCGTCTTCCAATACTGTTGTAATAAAAGCCTGTGTTGCTAATTTGCTCAAGGTCAAACAGGTTCCTTCCATCAAAAATCACATGGCCCTTCATTGTGGATTTCATTCTGCCAAAATCCGGAGTTCTGAAAACGGCCCATTCAGTTGCAATAATCAAGGCATCAACATTCTCAATGGCAGCGTATAGATTTTCTGAGTACTCAATTTTATCACCTAATATTGATTTTGCAGTTTCAAGTGCAGCGGGATCAAAAGCTTTGACCCTGGCCCCTGCCGCAACAAGCTCCTCTATAATGTCAACRGATGGAGCTTCCCGCATATCGTCCGTGTTTGGTTTGAAAGACAGCCCCCAAATCCCAAATACCTTATCTGACAAGTCTCCTTCGTAATACGCTTTGATCTTTTTTGTGATGATTCCTTTTTGGGCGGCATTAATCCTCACCACGGCATCCAATATCTCCATACTGCTTCCTGCATCTGCCCCTATCCTGACCAGTGCTTTTACGTCTTTTGGGAAACAGGATCCACCATATCCAATACCGGGGAATAGAAATCGCTTGCCAATTCTTGAATCCGAGCCTATTCCCATCCTYACYGCGTCGACATCAGCACCGGTTTTCTCACACAAATTGGCGACTTCGTTCATRAAACTGATCTTGGTTGCCAGRAAGGAATTGGCTGCATATTTAGTCAACTCTGCWGAGCGCTCGTCCATAAACAGTATTGGGTTTCCCTGYCKTACAAATGGTCGGTACAGGTCGTGCATTATCYGTTTGGCTTTATCAGAAGAGCTGCCGATRATCACYCTTTCGGGYTTCATGAAATCATCCACGGCAATCCCCTCTTTTAAAAACTCAGGGTTGGATACGACATCGAAATCCGCATYTGTTCCCAACCSGATTCTCTCCTTAACRGCCTCTGCYGTTCCTACCGGAACWGTGCTCTTYCCGACAACAATCTTATAGTCCTTTATCAGCTTCCCCAGATYGTCAGCTACACYCAAAACATAGGATAAATTTGCCGACCCRTCCTCATTTGRYGGRGTKGGCAAAGCGAGAAAAATGATCWGYGACTCRTCAACGGCTTCTTTTAAATCCATGGTAAACCTCAATCTYCCCTGCCTTATGTTCCGCTCAAAGATYACATCTAACTGAGGTTCATAAATRGGRACAAYACCTTTTTTGAGTGAGTCAATCTTTGCTTCATCTACATCAACACAGATCACATTATTCCCTGTCTCTGCAAAGCAAGTTCCGGTTACCAGGCCTACATAGCCTGTCCCTATAACGGCGATGTTCATGGCTTATACTATTGCARATTGAYGTAGTCGGTYACYGTCTTGCTAATGCGTTCAAGTTGATCGTCATCCATTTCMGTGTGAATTGGAAACGARATCACTTGTTTGCWCAAYGTTTCAGTGATAGGCAGYGGTTTTTGCTTTAATCCGGCAACTTCAAAAGCTTTTTGCTGATGAAGCGGAACGGGATAATAGATCATTGAGGGAATTTCCTGTTCTGCAAGATGTTCCCGTAGCGCATCACGGTCAATACCATGGCACTTTAGCGTGTATTGGTGAAATGCGTGCGTCGAATTTGGATTTCTCTGTGGTGTCACAAGCTGATCGACTKCGGCAAACGCCTGATCATAATAGGCTGCAACCGCATTTCGAGCGGCCTTGTAATCATCCAGCCGACGTAATTTGATCCTCAGTACCGCTGCTTGTAAATTATCAAGTCTGGAGTTCACGCCKATCACCTCATGATAATACCTAACCTTCATTCCATGGTTAGCGATTATTCGCATTTGTTCAGCCAATGAGTCGCTGTTGGTAAATATGGCTCCTCCATCACCAAAACAGCCCAGATTTTTGGAGGGAAAAAATGAGGTGCAACCGATATCGCCAATGGTTCCAGCCTTTTTTGTTGTTCCATCCTTAAAGGTGTAATCYGCACTGATTGCCTGGGCAGTGTCTTCAATAACCGGAATGTTGTGGCGCTTAGCGATGTCCATTATCAGGTCCATATCTGAGCATTGTCCATAAAGGTGCACGGGTAAAATAGCTTTGGTGTTCTCCGTAATAGCTCCCTCAATTTCGGCAGGGTTAATATTAAAAGTGTTGGGATCAACATCTACCATAACCGGGGTCAGGCCCAGCAAAGAAATGACCTCCACAGTAGCGATGAARGTGAAGCTTGTTGTAATTACYTCATCTCCSGGTTTTAGGCCYARGGCCATCAAYGCAATTTGCAAAGCGTCAGTGCCATTGCCGCAAGAAACAACGTGCTTTACCCCTAGATAAGTGGCCAGTTCCTCTTCAAAAGCAGACAATTCAGCGCCGCGAATGTAAGCTGATGACCGGACAACGCYGAGCATAGCTGCATCGACCTCYTCCTGAATCTTTTCATATTGYCGAACCAGGTCAACCATTTGTATTTTTCTCAAGGTCTTCTCSATTTCCATTACATGTAYATTAARRGCTTKTYGAATAAATTGATTGATGGTTTTTTCGCATCAAWATAATCATCGGCTATCCAGTATCCGTTTRTTAAACGCATTAAAGYTCAACGCTTCTATGGCTTTRCTGCAAAAGTGGAATTTTTGAAYCATTGAAATAAATCGCGATCACATCTGTTATTAAGAGCCACGAAATTAGCCAAATTTAAATTATACCCCCATCGTTCAGCAGTTTAAAAGCCTATCTTTGATTCCTGCCGTTTGCAATGAAGAAACGCATATATAACTCCTGTTTATTTCTACTGCTTGGGGCAGCTGCCGGGCTTGCCCAGGTAAGTCCCAAGGACTCTATTCTCCTGATTCCTTTGGTTTCTCCTTCCACTACCCTCCTTTTCCCAGGTGGGGATATGGTTGACCGCTTTGGGCTTACCGGAGCCCTGGGTGGAAGTTTCACCATCAAAACAAGAAAGAACTTGATTTTTGGAGYCCGTTACGAYTTTCTCTTCGGRAAAAACGTGAAGGATCAGGAAATATTTGAYAAYMTCAGAACATCTGAGGGCACTATAATTGACGAATTTGGTGAGCCWGCARCGATAGATATGTTCGARCGYGGATAYARTKTATTCCTWACCTGTGGAAAAGTATTGCCKCATMTTTTCGGRGATGGKYTATTRGGYCCCAATGAAAACAGTGGGYTGCTGGTTACCGGWGGAATTGGGYTGCTYCAGCACAGGATCCATATCACYGGTACCACGCCACAGCTTACSGATRCTTATAAAAAAGGCTATGATCGTTTGACCAATGGTTTTGCCATTACACAGTTTATAGGTTATCTCYWTCTCAGCAATAATCGYATGYTGAACTTTTACTTTGGRTTTGAATTTGTSCAGGCCTGGACTACSAATAAGAGAGGRTACAATTTTGATCTGATGGAAGWGGACAATRCMARGCGYMTTGATRTRCTTTCGGGATTTAAGGTGGGGTGGGCGCTGCCTATTTAYAAGAGAGTGTCARACGAATTTTATTACAATTARTTTGATGTTTCTCTATAACCTGGCGACATCGATCTATCACGCCACCATCCGGATTGCYGCTGTTACGAATGAGAAAGCWGCGAAGTGGGTGAAYGGCCGCAAGAATTTACTGGAKCGAATKGATCAAGAGGTCAGTCCCTCGGAGAAGTTGATTTGGATGCACTGTGCGTCGCTTGGAGAGTTTGAGCAGGGCAGACCAATYATTGAAAGACTAAAGGAAAGGGAGCCCAATCTGAAAGTTCTTTTAACCTTTTTCTCCCCTTCGGGATACGAAGTTCGCAAAGACTATGAGCATGCATCATATGTTTATTACTTGCCACCGGATTCCAAAAACAATGCMCGTCGGTTTCTGGATRTTGTGAAACCTGAGGTKGCCATCTTTGTTAAGTATGAATATTGGCTACACTATTKGGCCGCACTTAAAGAAAGAGRAATYCCAACCTACCTGGTTAGCGCCCGGTTCAGAAGGGATCAGATATTTTTCAAGTGGTAYGGGGGGATATTCCGAAAAGCRGYGGCGGAATTAACCAGGATTTTTGTTCAGGATGAATCATCCATGACCCTTGCTCAGTCTATAGACTTGGGAAACACGGTTGTCGGGGGTGACACCCGTTACGACCGGGTTGCAGAAACGGTGAAAAATGCAAAAGAAGTGGAAGGACTGACCGCATTTGTAGCTGGCGCCGAGGTGTTGATTGGAGGAAGTACCTGGCCCGTGGATGAGGAGTTTATCCTGCCCTATATCAATGTGGCATCGAACAATCTCAAACTCATTTTAGCACCGCATGTCGTAGATGAAGAGCACATAAAGGCCATTGAGAAAGCTTTRAAGGTTTCTCATRTCAGGTATTCGGCAATAGATAAAGCAGATCTTGGCAGTACCCGGGTATTGATCATTGACAATGTTGGGATGCTATCTAAYTTGTACCAGTATGGAAAGATAGCCTATATAGGTGGTGGGTTTACCGGAGCGTTGCACAACATTCTAGAGCCCGCAGCATTTGGRATGCCTGTATTATTCGGTCCAAAATTCGACAAGTTCCCGGAAGCTGGTGAGCTTATTGAGGCTGGTGGAGCATTCGCGGTGGTGGATGGATTGGATTTCGTAGCACGCATGGCATTCTTTTCGGATCCCTTCGTAGTCAAAATTGGCTCAGAAGTTTGTAGAAAATTTGTCAGTGAGCGCGGTGGTGCTTCCGAYGCCATTGTTGAGGCGATTAATTTGAACCGTTAAACGATGATCGYGTCAGATAAGAAAGTCTCTCCTRCGTTCATCAAGGCRATCACCAACTTTAGCATCTTTCGCTCTTGTGCTGTAAGAGATATAGAAAGACGATTCAATAGAGCGGAATTAATTGAATTGTTTCCCGGMGATGTACTATACACTGGTAGTGCAACRCCGAACGGCGTATWTTTAATTGAATCTGGAAACTTGAAAATTGTGCGGACAATTGCTGAAGATAAGTGGATCACGATCAAACTCATCAACAGGCGGAGTCTCATAGGCCTGGATTCACTTTTTGTWGCAGGCAAATTCCAGGAAACCACGCTTGCCATMGATAARGTCCGGTGCTATTTATTGAATAAAGAGGCATTTCTGGATCTCATATTTTCCAAYAAGACCTGTTATGATGCRGTGATAGAGATGATGAACAAGGAACTTGTTGCAGCGCGAAGYAGAATTATATCATTATCACAGAAGCGGGCAAAACAGAGATTGGCGGAATCAATACTCTGGCTGAGTGATTTTTTTGGCACAGATGACAACAAGCGAATAAAATACAAGATTCGGCCMGGWGAGCTTGCAACAATTGCAGGAACAACCYTRGGAAATTTGTACAAGTTACTGGCTCTGTTCGAGTCCTTAATGTTTATCAACTATARATACAACAGCCTTCAAATACTGGAACCAAAAAAAATGTTTCAATTTGCCAGTGCCGATCTCTCCAATAGGTTGAAGGTAGGTGTTGGCGTGTAAGATGTATCTGGARGATCCGCAGCATTGTTGTTTTCTTTGATTTAAGTTTTAGTAGAGCCGTAGCATGCTACGGCTCTACYAAACSAAGGGTGCTACATCTCTACCAAACSAAGGGTGCTACRWYTCTACYWAAYGARGGGTGNCTRCGATTCTACTTAATGAGGGGTGCCTGCCTGTACCAAACTCAGAATACTATGCCACCGTCAAACCAAAGGGGGCATCCGAAGTAACCTCCACTGCCCAACCAGCACCAAAATCCTCTATTATCCGTATCTTGTAATGCTCTTATTGGGGCTCTTCTTTAATCTGAATCAGGGAAACCATGCAAAAACTGGCCTTCACAATTGGTATGGCTTTGATGCTGGTGCACGGCACATATGCACAGCTCAACATGACATTGCTTGGCAACTATACCTATACCTCTGATCTCAGTGATATCTGGGGACATGTGGATTCATTGGGTAATGAATATGCCATTGTAGGGGTGCAAAATGGCGTTTCTGTTGTTGACATAACAAATCCAGCCACTCCAACAGAGGTGTATTTYGTCTCCGGTCCGAATTCRATCTGGAGAGATATCAAAGTTTGGAATAAGCACGCGTATATTACCAATGAGTCATCCGGCGGGCTTACAATCATTGATCTCAGCAACTTGCCGGATCCTACATTCCCCACCGTGGCTACTTATGGGGGATCTTCATTTCCATTTACGAARGCCCACGATATTTTTATTGATGAGAATGGCATYGCTTATATATTGGGGGCAAATTATTCCAGCGGRGGGGCTATTATGCTTGATTTGACCATAGAYCCAATGAATCCGRTAGARCTYGGTGTATTCRAYACCTATTATTTGCATGACGCCATGGTGCGTGGTGATACCCTCTGGGGAGCRGCAATCAACAATGGTTTTTTTGTCGTYGTGGAYGTTTCAAACAAATCAGCCCCTTCTGTACTGGCCACCCAAAACACCCCGGGTAATTTCACCCACAACTGTTGGATATCAGATGATGGRAATACWCTTTTCACCACAGATGAGGTAAGTGGTGCCTACCTSGGTTCTTACGATGTTTCCAATGTTTTGAACATTGCTGAACTGGATAGGGTGCAATCAAATCCCGGGAGTGGCGTCATTGTGCACAATACMTATGTTATAAATGACTTTCTGGTTACYTCKTATTACCGKGACGGMGTCACCATTCATGATGTTACCAGGCCAGGAAAYATGATTCAAACCGGGTATTACGACACTTATCCTATGGGTTCTGGAAATGGATTCAATGGAGCATGGGGGGTGTATCCGTGGTTGCCATCAGGTAACGTAATTGTTTCAGATATCGAGAATGGTCTCCATATCCTTGGTGCGACCTATATAAAGGGGTGCTATCTGGAAGGCACCGTAACTGATTTGAATACGTCAAATCCAATAAACAATGCAACTATCGAAATATTGGTGGGYGTTGGTACAACGACGAGTGATCTGGCTGGTGATTATGCGATGGCTATTCTAAGTTCCGGGACTTATAATGTCGTGTTCTCGGCACCTGGATATACTTCTGATACGCTGATCGCCGTTTTGTCAAATGGGGTGCTTGTGCTTMTGGATGCCCAATTGGTAGCACCAACGCCTTTTGTTCTCTCTGGGCAGGTGATTGAGGGAAATGGAGGGAATCCTATAGCCAATGCAGATATACTTATTACAAATACGGACTTCCARTATGCTTTRACCTCTGATGGGTCTGGTAATTTTTTGATCTCTCCGTTTTTTGAAGGGACATACRATATAGTGATCGGGAAGTGGTTGTACAAAACGACCTGTTCCAACCAGTACTTAGACTCCAATATATCGCCAATTATTGTTCCACTTGAYTCGGGTCTTTATGATGACTTTTCATTCGATTTTGGATGGGGMATTACCGGTAGCGCATCCTCTGGGATGTGGGAGAGGGGAGAGCCGGTTGGGACAAATTGGATYGGTATAGGAGATGCAAATCCTGATGTGGATATAARCACRGACTGCRGCGACCAGGCCTATGTRACGGGAAATGCRGGAGGATCTGCRGSSAATGATGATGTCGATAATGGRAATACAATAGTTAAATCTCCATTGTTTGATCTTACCGGCTATACGGAGCCGTATGTCAGGTATCATCGCTGGTATTTTAACAACGGCGGTAGCGGCACCCCTGATGACACGTTGAGTGTGAGCCTGTCTAATGGAGTAGTGTCAGTTGTGCTGGAGGAAGTAATTGAGTCTTCACCTGGAAATTCGTCCTGGATCCCTAAATCTTATAAAGTTTCTGATTACATAGCGGCAACCAGYACTATGCARCTTACTTTTGAAACTGCCGACTTAGCCGGTTCAGGCCATCTTGTTGAAGCTGSTCTTGAYATGTTTCGGGTCGAGGATTATACTGTAAGCATGATGTCGTTGAATGCTTCCTGCAACGGAGTCTGTGATGCTGCGGCCACGGTGGTAGTTTTGGGTGGAGTTCCACCGCTCTCCTATATTTGGGATGATCCCACTGCTCAAACCACTGACACAGCTTTTGGCCTCTGTGCTGGTCTATATACTGCCACAGTTATAGATTCACTGGGAGACACCGCAACCGCCCAGGTAACTATTMMRSARCMCAWYYCRAKMRWCSYYTCARSSMYKASMRWYSCMCKSTGCAANNSMTSCSYKWSKARKAYRACWGTYACSGCTTCAAATGGTGTAGYACCATACKCTTATGCCTGGAATGATCCSRGCAACCAGACAACGCAAACGGCTACGRGYTTGAGTATAGGAACCTATRTGGTAACGGTGACGGATAATAACGGTTGCAGCAATACGATTTCAATAACTACAACAAGTAATATTACGATGACCATTTCCACATCTGGCACTGATCCATCATCGTGTGGCAGCAATGATGGAACCACTACGGCCACGGTTACCAATGGAGTTTCCCCATTCACCTATTCCTGGGATGACCCTGGATCTCAAGCTACTGCTATCGCGGTTGGCTTGCCATCCGGGACTTATACGGTTATTGTTACCGACGGTGATGGGTGTTCTGATACCGGTGTGGTTGTCCTAAGTGCTCCTGGGGCACCCGTTCTTACTATTGGCTCGRTTTCTATGCCGACATGCAATGGAGGAAATGACGGAAGTGCAACTGTAACTGCTACAGGCCCCCCAGGACCATTCTTTTATGCCTGGAATACTATACCGGTGCAAACAGATTCCATTGCCATTGGGTTGGGGGCAGGTTYATACATTGTGAATGTTACATCAGGGACTTGTGCCTCGAGCATTTCAGTTATCATCAGTGAACCCGCTCCGGTTACTACCAGTATCATCAAAACGGATGTGCTTTGCTTTGGAGATTCAACGGGTGCGGTYGATTTATCCGTAATCGGTGGAATGGGACCTTTTYTGTATTCRTGGAGTAATGGTGAGACYGTTCAGGATRTAGCTGGTMTTGCTGCTGGRACGTATTTTGTTGCCGTCRCTGATTTTAACGGCTGTAGTGCAAATGATTCGCTRTCTATTGCAGAACCTCCAGCCCTCATTGCAGCTACCGCCGTTTTCGACGTGGTTTGCGCTGGTGATAGCAATGGCTCAATAGACCTGACTACATCTGGAGGCGTGTCGCCATATAGCTATAATTGGTCTGAAGGAAGTAACACGGAAGACATCTCAAACCTTCAAGCGGGCACCTATTTATTGGTGTTGGGTGATTCCAATGGCTGCTCTACCGTGGAGAATGTCCCGGTTGGAACCCAGTCAGCYGGCGCGCAAACCAGTCCCATCACRGGCACGGTGGCCGTAAACCAAAATTCGAGTGAGTTTTATGCYGTCACTCCTAACACGGGTTCGGTATATAACTGGAGCATTTCTGGGGGTACCCAAACTGGTGGTGGGCAAGGAAATAGCATYACCGTGCAATGGACGTCACTSGGGACGGGACAGGTGGCTGTTGTTGAAACRGATAGCCTGGGRTGTGTTGGTGATACTGTATTTCTGAATGTGAGTATTGTTACCTCSATTAATGAAWATGGTGAATTTCCAATTRATGTGATCRTWTATCCGAACCCGAAYAGAGGTCTCTTCGTATTAAAAACGAATTTGCACGAAAGAACCAAATTGTCTTTGACAATTTACAACTTAAYAGGTGAACAAATCTATTCTGAAAATATTGGTACCTTTCAGRGTAATTACACCCAGCAAATTGATTTAAGTGATCAAGCCGGGGGRATATATTATGTGCAAATAATTGCGGACAAGGGGGCTAGTATCGCAAAGATTATTRTTGAATAACCAGGACATCCYATAGGTATTGTGGGAGGATGAGATTTTGAAAGAGGTGGTGTGCCTGATAGATTAATTGATTTYACTCAATTTAATTAAAGGACATGAATAAACTAGCACCACTCATCRYAGCCGTACTTCTTGTAAACAATGTTTTTGCGCAAGTTGATTATCCGGCAACCGCCCCATATACAAGCCCATCGAGAAGTACTTGTGGAGCACTAGACGACTGTACCTTTTTGTTTTCAGAGGAACATGTTTATGAAGTAAATATTCTCACCACTGGTAACTGGACATTTTCTCTRTGYAMMGGTKCATCSTATGACACCTGGCTGGAAGTGGGATCAAGTATATGTGCCAATGATATAGGTAGCAATGATGATTTTTGCGGACTGTCRTCTGARATCACYGCATYTATAACKGCAGGAACGTAYTATGTCAGYGTTGAGGGATWCTCCGGGGGCTGTGGCACTTATATTTTGGATATATCAGGGCCTGTTCCRGATGACATYGGSRTAASTTCMATAGWTGCTCCRRSTTCTWCCTGYGGATTAACKGSAACTGAAGAYGTRACRGTSAGYRTTGARAACTTTGGAACAAATACACAAAGCAATTTYCCCGTTTCATACCAGATMAATGGTGGGACGGTAATWACAGAAWCYATTGSCGGTCCGCTCTCTGCGGGTAATACTATTAACCATACATTTTCTGCTACAGCTGATCTGTCAGCATCTGGAATATACGTTTTCGATGTGTGGACATCGTTGCCTGGTGATTTCAACACTTCTAATGATAGTTCAACAAATTATCTGGTGAATACAGAGCAAATCGTCGAAAATATCTGCATTTTGGATGTTATTGATACCTCGGGAGCCTTTAACTACAATTGTAATTTTACCAATGATCTATGTGGTGATGGCTACAGTCTGGGAGATATGACGCTGAAAACATCGCTCCCAATAACCATTAATGCCCAATCTCTGGATTCTATCTCCTTTTATTTGTACTACACTGACTGTGGTTTTGTTACGGATTTTACTTTATCGCTGAACGGAGCACAAATTGGTACATATACCGACGTCCTTGGCGAATGTTCCTGTTTCCCTTCCACTTATCCCATTATTTATACTGTCACAGATACTGCAATACTAAACGCTGCATGGAGTGATACAAATACGCTCAGTGTTATACACAATGGAATCAATATGGCGATAGCCGGTTATAGTGCCACAGTATATGGCCAATGTATGCCTATATCGTTTATTGAAACTTCCAATGACACTGGGATTTGCCTTGGTGCCTCAACTGTTCTAAATGTCTCGGTAGTTGATTCAGTTGCATTAATACCTCCTTACCTTATTACCTGGATCCCGGCTACGGGTTTAAGTTGCACCAGTTGTCAGAGTCCTACTGCTAATCCAACTTCAACTACCACATATATGGTAACTGTCAGGGATTCTATAGGCRCTCAGGATTCTGCTTTTGTRACAGTGACGGTTTTTTCCTCTTCCGCTGTGGCTGACGCYGGGGTGGATATTWCAATATGTGAGCAGGGSAGCGCACAATTAAATGCCAGCGGTGGYACGTATTATTCGTGGAGYCCGACRGGTACATTGAGCRACCCCAATATTGCCAATCCCTGGGCAACCCCGGTTGTAACAACGAACTATGAAGTAACGGTAACCAATGCATGCGGCTTTGACGTTGATACGGTAACTGTTATTGTCAATCCATTGCCCTCAGTAGATGCGGGCGTTGAYACCTCTGTTTGCACGGGGGGTAGCGTGCAATTAAATGCAACTGGGGGGATATCTTATTTATGGCTCGGAAGTACTGATTTGAGCGACAGCACAATTTCAAATCCTATGGCAAATCCTATAGCCACGACAACATATACGGTAGAAGCGACTGATGTCAATGGGTGTATAAATAGTGACAGTGTAATAGTAAGTGTTGGGGGTGGACCAATAATCGCTGCCTCCAACAGAGATTCGATTTGCCCGGGTGATACCACTCAATTATTCGCATATTCTTGCGACCCTCCCCTTTTTGAAGATGGTTTTGAAGGAGGCACTTTCAGTCAATGGGTAGATGCCGGTGGTGGATATGCCATTACTGCCACCAATTCAACAGCGGCTGTTGGGAACTATTCRCTTCARTTATCTGGCGGAAACTGGAATTTTTATGATGGGGTATATACTGCCTTTAGCCCTGGTTCACCAGATTATATCGGKTTTYATGTAAACTCCACATCYGTTGCCAATTGGGATATAGGGGTAACGATTGGTGATGACGATGTGTTAAACAATCAGGGTATAATATCCTTCTATGCAGATTGGTCAGGATTGATGAGCATGAATGGAATTACCAGCACCTATAATGCAAATCAATGGTATCATATAGAATGCAAAAATGTTGATTTTATCACKCAGCTATTYGATTATTATATTGACAATGTTCTGATTCAAACCAATGTCCCTTTCAAYACCCTCGTATCGACATWTATTTCTCAGATTCACCTRTACAATGTAATACCCGGAAGTATTTCTTATTAYGATGACATAAYMATAGGTKCRCCATGTARTGGAATTGAYACCACCTTGTCTTATACCTGGACACCYTCKRCCGGATTGTCGGATCCCAATATTGCCAATCCCATTGCCAGTCCAGGYTCAACTACATCATATATAGTTGTTGCTTCTGGTGGTGGTTGTTCTRCATCAGATACAACYACAATATATACAGCRAACCTTGARGTTAATGCCAGTTCCAGYACACCCCTTRTTTGTTCRGGGGATTCAGCACAATTGAGTGCAACTGCYARTATCGGTGRGGCAACTTATTYGTGGAGTCCGGGYATCGGATTAAGTTGCACGAATTGCCCTGATCCTACTGCCAGTCCGTTTTCAACATCCATGTACTATGTCACCGCYACATCYGGAGCGTGTAMTGATGTTGATTCAGTTTTACTCACTGTMGGYGCGGGCCCKGCCCCACCCTCCTGTACTCCGGTRACTACCASTTATTGTTGCGGATATGGCATTTACGATGTTRCCMTTAATACCATAGCGAATACCACCGGCGACGGGATTGAAGGATACCAGGATTATAGCTGTGCAAGCGGAACCAACTTAATCGTGGATCTGGACTATCCTRTWWCYRTWCARACMGGTTYYGGYKMTSMKGAAAAYGTGAGRRTRTGGATAGAYTWCAAYAATRATGGTRKTTTTGAYAATGATTCYACTACRGAGCTYGTTTTTTGGTCTGACAATGTTGCAGGCAGTCATTCGGGTACTGTAAAACCTCCTTTTTCAGCAGTGATTAACACACCATTACGCATGCGTGTGGGGTCAGATGTATGGTGGAATGCACCCCCCGACCCCTGTATTAATATATTGCGGGGACAGTTTGAAGATTATACTGTCCTTGTTGTGCCCAATACCATTCCGCCACAGGCTGATCTTGGTATTGCTGTATTGGATATGTGCCAGGGTATTGTAAGCTTTACTGATCAGTCACTGTACAACCCAACTTCCTGGTTATGGGATTTTGGTGACAATAGCGGGTTGTCAGCTTCACAAAACCCGTTTTACACATATAGTGTAGCCGGCACCTATACAGTTACACTGGTCGTGACCAACCCCTTTGGAACAGATACGATCAGCCAGCAAGTTGTCGTAAACTCTATTTTGGCTGATTTTACCGTCAGTAATGATACGGTGGCCATTGGGGAAAATGTGGACTTCCTTGACAATAGCGTTGGAGGTGATTCCTGGAGTTGGGATTTTGGCGATGGCTTTTCCTCTTCCAATCAAAGTACGTTCCATGCATATATGGCTGCGGGTACCTATAGCGTTGTATTAATAGTTAGCAACATATCGGGATGTGTCGGGCAGAAAACACTTCAAATCCTTGTATTGGATTGCAGTGTGAAGCCGCAAACGGACTCTATAATCGGGCCGGCCAATGTGACTGCGCCCGTTACGGCAAATTACAGTGTTCCTCTTGTCCCTGGTTCAACATATATCTGGACAATTACAGGCGGCATCCAAATTGGGGGTGGCCAGGGGAATAGCATTACCGTACTTTGGGACACGTTGAGTGCAGGACAAGTGTCCGTTGTTGAACAAGATAGTATCGGCTGTCGCGGTGATACCGTTTTCTTAAATGTGAGCATCCTCACGTCAGTTGGCGAGTTTGCCGATTCTCACATGGAAGTAAGGCTCTACCCAAATCCGAATAGGGGGCAATTTACTTTGGAAATGGACTTGCAAAAGGAAGCCGGGTTGACCATCAGGATCTATCACTTTACTGGTCAACTAATGCAAGCAGTGATGATCGGTAATGCAACCGGTGTCTACATCCAGAACATTGATTTAAGTGCGTATGCCAGGGGGATATATTATGTGCAGATCGTTACTGAAGCGGGTGTATTGACGAAAAAGRTTGTTTATCAGTAGCAATATGCGTGGAATGAGAATTTCACCGGGGTATCCCGTTTAAATCCAAAATGCCATAAAAGCAGCAACCTGGCTAGAACGGCTTGTTCTTCGGAGAAGCCWTTCCATAGGTCTTAAATAAACAATGCTCGCCAACAATGCTTGTTTTTTGGCCTGTGGTACTTAAGACTCAGTGCCTAACCAAATAGTTTTGAGTGAGCACGAGTGGATATACTTCGTTCAGGTRGTGACTCCCATGAGCACGGTAGCCAGGTGCATAGTATTTGCTAACAACTTCTGCCGCCTGATTAATTTACTCAAAAAATACAGACCCTTTAGGTGGGGTTTATTACATCCGAACTATTCCAATACCAGTTTCCTGTTCTCCAAAATAGTGCTGTTGCCGTCTATCACCTGGAGATAATATATCCCTGTAGAACCGAACGTATTAAGATCAATCACAAATTGTTGCGTTGTAACCAGRGAATTGAAAACGTCCTGGCCCAGGCTGTTGACTATTTTAACAGTATATCCAACCATGGATAAATAGTCACCATTGTCGATTGTAATCTGATCATTTGTTGGGTTGGGGTAAACCAAGATGGTATTTGTATTATTGGGAGGATTAACACCWGTCAGGGTAACATCAATAATAAGCGTATCTGTAACAGATAYCAGGACCGTATCATAATAGGTGATTGTATCTATGACCGTGGTAGTAACYGTATCATACACGATAATTGTATCAAATACAGTGCATGTGGTATCTGGCGGYATGGCAACTGAGTCAGTTATTTCAATGGAGTAATAAGAAATGGGGTCCATATTCGCYGGAGGGTTTCCARAAGGCACCAGTTCCAGYAYATARGCATCATTCTCTATAACCAGGTTATAAATGCCAGTATCCCCGATTGAAGGTGTTCCCATTATCAATAAACAACCGCTGGTCCCTCCAGGAAATGAACAGCCAGGTGGATTGCACACGTAGGTAAATCCCGGCGGAAGGCCGTTCAGGGCAATTCCGTCGCCCGTATTGTCCTGGACATTTAAAGAATCAAAGGTCACGGTCATAAGGCCAAGAGGTGGGCCGAAGTCAAACAGAGAGTCAATAGGCACTACGATAGTTATCACCGTGGAGTAAGGCTGGCCCGCTGGTGCACCTGGCAGTCCCGTTGCACTATCCGGATAGAAGCCCGATGTAACGTATTGGCTGTCCGGTGTACATGTTTGAGCATATGTACAGGTCGCAGCTATAAAAAGAAGTAACGTGAAGAGATGAGCTTTCATGGGTGTGTAATTATAAAGCACTAAAACGGCTCCTTTGTACCYGACTTTGTGCTGGTTGTATACTGTGAATATAGGAATATTAAGGGATAGTGCTGGCGCGCTAATTACTGCTGGGATAGCTGAATGGATATTTGAGAACAGAAATCAGYAGYTTGGCCTGAAGAAAAACACGGCGGTTTTAACGCATCATGNAGGTRGAAATGCGGGGTTTTTTTGCTTGACTAAAACCATTAGCTTTGGCCTCCAATTCGATTTGGGCTTACCGCCTCCAAATCCTTCTTTTTAGTAATAAGAAATGAGTTTAAGATCGAAGCAGTGGTTGTATGTAGTTCTCTGCATATCCTTCCTTGCCATGTCTTATGGTGTTTATACCAGTACTGAAAATGTAAATCGCGGTTTCGAGCTGATGAGCGAAGATGTAAGGGCTGGYAAACATTTGTTTCAGAAATAYWNTTGYWSSWYTTGTCACCAAATTTTTGGCCTTGGAGGGTATATTGGACCCGACCTAACCAATTGCATGTCGGCTGAAGGCGGTCCACAGCGTGCCGATATTTGGCTTCGAAATGGCTCGATAAGGATGCCTGATTTCGAGCTTTCAGATCAGGAGGTTGCGGAGTTGCTCGCTTTTTTAACTTATATCGACAGGACTGGAACTTCACCGCCTACTGAGTATGAGATAAGTCGGATTGGAACGGTTGACATTAAGCACTATCGCGATAATGAATAAAGATACGGGGATAGGTTTTTTAATTGTTGGTATAGGAGCCCTGTTCGTGGGAATGTTCTATGGCTGTTTCGGAGCGCTGCAATAYKTRTATCCYGAGCTAAATGAGATCTTCTCTTTTCAAAAAACGCGYCCMTTGCACGTATCYCTGGTAATTTCCTGGCTATATCTTGGGGCRATYGGAGGTATATATTACTAYCTCCCCAATAAATGCGGGGTRCCGYTGTTTTCACCGCTAATGGCCAAACTGCATTTGTGGATATTYACTGTTACCGGRTTTGTCATTATTGGTACTTATTTCATGGGAATATTCGGTGGGCGYGAGTATTGGGCCTTTCATCCCGCKCTCGCTATTCCAATTGTCCTGTCCTGGATCATGTTTGGRTACAACTATWTTCGYACAATACTTGCRGTAAAGACTKCCTGGCCRGTCTATTACTGGATGTGGGGTACGGGTATCCTGTTCTTCCTCTTTACATTTATCGAATCCTATTTGTGGGTCTTCCCGTTTTTTCAGGACAGTATTGTTCGGGACATGACGGTACAATGGAAATCGTACGGTGCAATTGTGGGCACCTGGAATATGCTGATATACGGAACGGCAATCTTCTTAATGGAGAAGGTCTCGCAGAATTCGGGTATTCCGGATCTGGAGGAGGCCGCTCCCCAAATCGGGCATTCCCAAATTGCCTTTCTGCTGTTTTTTCTTGGATTGCTCAATTTGATGTTCGGRTGGGCACATCACCTYTACATGTTGCCTTCCGCCGGATGGATCAGGCATATGGGATATYTTATAAGCATGACAGAATTACTGATCCTGGCCAAGCTTATATGGCAATTCAGGGCAAGCTTCATTGCTGGTAAAAACAGGTTTCACATAATGCCGTTTAGATTTTTGATGGCKGCCGATATCTGGATCTTTATAAACCTGGCCCTGGCCTTGTTGATTTCGRTTCCGGCKATCCAGCTATATACRCAYGGGACACAYATAACGGTGGCGCATGCTATGGGTAGCACAATCGGAATTAATACCATGATTCTATTGGCCTCTGTCTTTTTTGTGGTTGGGGAAAAGAAAAAGGTTTYGAATAATGGCATTGTGGCCAAAGGCTTTTGGATTGCAAATATTTCGTTTTTGGTTTTCTTTGTCAGYYTGGTWWTTGCAGGAATTATGARAGGGATYGGYGTAATTGTAGAGCAGCAATCTTACCAGGAGGTSCAAACCACCATCAGCCCGTACATTCTCGTATTTGCCTATTCGGGMTTGGCRATGTTCGTTGGATTCTCTTGCATCCTGATCCCTGCTGTMAAGACCTTGTTGATTGGAAGTGAGCCGGATTTGRCCTGATMGAAATTGGATATGGTRTCTCCWAATGACAATACACAGAAAAAGCCSGATGGGCCCCCTGAMCAGGGCATTCGGGCAGGAACTACTGGCGCCGACCAGTCTGGYGGGGATYTGRAGTTTATTTACCCMCAGAAGTCAGAAGCRGAACTCCGGAACGCCTATTACGTTTTAAAGCTRCTGAGCAACCCGCTTATCGTATCCTTGTCTTCAAATATGGCGCTAATTGCACTTAARCTGCATATGCCAATTGGCTTTGCTATCAAACACACCCTCTTCAAACACTTTTGCGGTGGAGAAACGTTGGAAGAGAGCACCMGKACCATYAAGAAATTAGGAGTRTYGGGAMTCGGAACGACCCTGGACTATTCTGCGGAGAGCATAGAYAGTGARKCRTTTTTTGATGTTACCAGAAAAGAGGTTTTGCAGGCTGTGGACTATGCACATGGAAATCCATTTGTAAATAACCTGGCGATAAAACCAACGGGTTTAATAAGTGAAAGCCTSTTAAATAAGACCTCGAAAGGCAGTGAGTTGAGTGARKCTGAAAAGACCCGTTTTACGGAAGGTATTGRTAGGATTGAGCAGATATGTTCAGCAGGRGCTAAAAAGGGAATTGAAATTTACATTGATGCCGAGCGCAGTGAAGCCCAGAATGCGATAGATGAGATCAGCATATCGATGATGAGGAAGTACAATGCTGAAGTTCCGGTAATATTTATTACACTTCAAATGTATCGGACAGATAGACTTGCTTATCTGGAAGGTTTGGTGGCAAGATCACWGGATGAGRRCTTCAAGGTRGGGGTGAAACTGGTTCGGGGAGCCTATTGGGAMAGGGAATCKGCCAAAGKSGMRAAYRTTGTGTTTGTGAATAAAGAGGATACAGATAACGCATATAACAAGGCGCTTGAATTGTGCATTGCCAACATCGACCGTTTTGCCATCTGCAACGCGACACAYAATGAAGAGAGTACGCAGCACCTGGTAAATTTAATGCRTGAAAACAATATAAMYVASGACGATARGCGTATYCATTTCTCTCAGCTYTAYGGAATGAGCGATCAAATTTCTTACACGCTGGCCAATCKGGGTTTTAATGTCACGAAATATTTACCTTATGGCARGGTGAAGCAGGTAATCCCTTATTTGATAAGAAGGGCTGAAGAGAACAGCTCTATTGCAGGTCAAATGGGCCGGGAAATGGCAATGATAGCGGAGGCGAGGAAGCGYTTCGGGTAGTCATCTAATTCATAAAAAGTATATATTTGCACGCCTGCCTCTGTCGGCAGGCAGGCTGTTTCGATCAGATGATTCTAAAATGATAATCAAGAGAATTCAGCACCTGSTTTTACTGGGTTGTATGGGGCTATTTATAGCCAATTGTGGCGGYGGGAAAAAGGAGGTRGAAGATGATATTCCAGACGTTGACCCCATGACTAATCTGGGAATTGGACCTGTTAAGTCCATTGAGTTGGGTGAGTTSGACCAGGCTATGGCGGATGAGGGAAAGAAATTGTATGATGCTAAATGTACTGCGTGCCATAATATCAAGACCAAAATGATTGGTCCTGCACAAGCGGGAGTGTTGGATCGCCGAACACCAGAATGGGTGATGAACATGATTATCAATCCAAGTGAGATGATCAAGAAAGATCCAACAGCGCGCAAGTTGYTCAARGARTTCAACAATGTACCGATGACGGAACARGGTGTAACRGAAGAGGACGCAAGGAAGATTTTGGARTATTTCAGGACAATGTAAGTCATGTCGACGGTAAAAACACATATCGCTAATCCAACAGCCTCTGTTTCTTTCAGACTTCGGGATTATGTTCAGTTAATCAAGCTTAGGCTTACTTTGCTCGTTGTATTTTCTGCTGGAATCGGATATCTTTTTGGGGCAGCAGATCCTATTGTTTGGTCTCATCTTGCATTGCTCTTACTCAGTGGTTTTTTAATTACCGGGTCTGCCAATGGCATCAACCAAATCATTGAAAAGGATCTTGATAAATTGATGTCGCGTACTGCCAATCGTCCTGTTGCAACTGGGCGCTTACGGGTTAGGGAAGCAGTTATCATCACGGGTATGATGGGAATTGTTGGTGTGARCATTCTATCCATATACATGAACAGTATCTCAGCTCTTCTGGGATTGTTCTCCTTGATAGCTTATGCATTTGTCTACACGCCAATGAAGAGAACAACTTCCTTTGCGGTGTTGGCCGGTGCCTTTCCTGGAGCCATGCCGCCGATTATCGGTTTTGTTGCCATAACYGGAAATATTGATTTGGCCTGCATAGCCTTGTTTATGATCCAGTTTATCTGGCAGTTTCCACATTTCTGGTCAATTGCATGGATCCTGGACGAAGACTATAAAAAGGCCGGGTTTCAATTGCTCCCAATAGATGGTTTAAAGGACAAGCGATCCGGATTCGTGGTGTTYATTTCAACCTTGTTGCTGATYCCGTTTTCAATATTCCCCATTGGTTTTGGAATAATATCAATGCTGTCWGGTCTTGCRATCCTCGTGTGCAGCCTGGYATTTCTCTATCTGGCCTATAGAGTGTTTGYYGACTGCAATGCCGCTGCGGCTAAGAAGTTGATGTTCGGYTCYATAATYTACTTRCCAATTGTCCAGATTCTGTTGGTAATAGGCCGACTGTAAMGTAAGAGGCGAARAATCCAGTCATWCATCTACGTAATTTTYGCRTTCGTCTTATTCTCATTTTTCCGCTGTTCCTYACGCTTTRTTTTTTGGAATTTAAATTTGYGCTTTCGGGTTGCATGTTATCTGAAAYTTTAGGGATATTTTATCCTGAAATTGTTTGCATACTATGCTATAATATCTAATTTTGGCTGCTCAGAGAATGTGCTCTTTAACATTGTTGTCTTTGATCACATTGCATCTTAAATCTGAGAGAAGAACGCTTCGAGAGGGAAATGTGTTTGTAAATAAATTTTTATTCAAATGGTAGAGCTGCTGTATTTCATTGCGTTTATATTGGTTATCGCTGTTGTTGCGCAAGTGCTTAGCGTATATGGGCTGGTTCTCGTGCTAAAAGGAGGAGGGTCAAAGGATGTAGTGGTTACAGAGGGTGAAGGAAAGTGGAACGGAATACTATACATCTTATATGGGATTGGTTTTTTTGGAGCTTATATTTGGCTATACRTCGATTATAAGGAGTTCTTTCTGCCCGTATCCGCTTCSGTACATGGTATKGAGATAGAYAAATTATTGGATTTCAACTTTGCGATGATCAACATTGTCTTCGTTATTTTRATCACACTGCTGTTTTATTATCCTGTACGATATTATTTCAAGAAGGGCCGCAAGGCGCTTTGGTATCCTGAAAATCACAAAGCAGAGATCGTGTTAACGATCATCCCATCTATCGCGATGATCTTTGTGATTGTATGGGGGCTGAAAACCTGGAACTCGATATTTGAAGAGCCGGCGGCGAACGCTGTCAAAATTGAATTGTATGCCCGTCAATTTGACTGGACCGCTCGCTATGCTGGTGAGGACAATCAACTTGGWGATTTTAACTACCGGCTTATTGGTGGCATGAATGCATTGGGGCTTAAATCTGATGACCCCAAGGTTCAGGATGATGTYCTTGTRAARGGRGAATTTCACTTGCCGGTAAATCGGGCAGTTGATTTCGCATTCAGGTCGCAGGAAGTGATACATTCCGCTTACATGCCYCACTTTAGGGCRCAGATGAACTGTGTGCCWGGAATGACGACCCGGTTCAATTTTRTTCCCAATAAAACAACGGAAGAGATGAGGAAGATCACCGGGAATCCGGAATTTGACTTCATCCTGCTGTGTAACAAAATCTGYGGYGTAGCACATTACAATATGCAGATGAAAATTGTTGTCGAAAGCGAGGAGGACTATGCTGCATGGCTGGTCGAGCAAAAGACGGTTAAAGAACAGGGTATTTTCGCAGATTTAGAGAGTGATAAAATGACTTTGCCAAAAACAGGACTATTAGCCGCTGGCAAGTAAGGGTTTAAAAAAGAGTTACATGAGCGACGATCACGGACATCACAAGGAAACGTTTATAACGAAATACGTCTTTAGCCAGGATCACAAGATGATCTCCAAGCAATTCCTSCTTACNGGGANTATTYATGGCTGTYGTRGGTACSGTSATGGCKGCMTTRTTCAGAATGCAGCTGGCMTGGCCSGGYGARGGWTTTGCCATTGTAAATTTCTTTTTGGGMGAYAGRTGGGCWCCRGGSGGMRTSATMAGYCCKGATATGTAYCTKGGCCTTGTKACMATWCAYGGAACAATYATGGTKTTCTGGTTRCTKACAGCYGGMTTGAGTGGYACSTTYGCRAAYYTGCTTATTCCATTGCAGRTAGGSGCMMGKGAYATGGCWTCMGGRTTTCTKAATATGTTRTCCTAYTGGTTYTTCTTTTTGGCMACWMTYGTSTTGTTGAGCTCWTTRTTYGTKGAATCSGGMCCAGCYAGTGGGGGATGGACRGTWTATCCWCCCTTGAGTGCTTTGCCGCAGGCTATTCCTGGTTCCGGACTTGGGATGGATTTATGGCTCATAGCAATGTCCTTTTTCATTGTCGGTGCGTTGTTGGGTGGTTTGAACTATATTGTCACGGTTATCAACCTCAGGACCAAGGGCATGACCATGATGAGGTTGCCACTGACTGTATGGGCACTTTTTCTAACCGCAGTGCTTGGTGTACTATCATTCCCGGTGCTTTTTGCTGCGGCGTTGTTGTTGATATTCGACCGTACATTTGGGACAGCATTTTATTTATCCGATATATATATTGGAGGAGAGGCGGTATCCGCTACGGGGGGTAGTCCGATTCTCTATGAGCACTTATTCTGGTTCCTGGGTCATCCGGAAGTTTATATAATTATTCTGCCGGCTCTTGGGMTTGCCTCGGAAATTATTTCTGTGAACTCCAGAAAGCCAATCTTTGGCTATAGGGCCATGGTCATTTCCCTGTTGGCGATTGCGGGGTTGTCTTTCATAGTTTGGGGACACCATATGTTCATTACAGGGATGAATCCATTYGTTGGGGCCGTCTTTACTTTTACTACACTGTTGATTGCAATACCCTCGGCGGTGAAGGTGTTTAACTACTTGTTTACTTTATGGAAAGGCAATTTGATGCTGACTCCAGCCATGATGTTTTGTATAGCGATGGTATCCACATTTATTACTGGWGGACTAACAGGCATTATCCTGGCGGATAATGCGCTGGACATCAATATTCATGATACGTACTTTGTGGTGGCGCATTTTCATATTGTGATGGGTTTATCTGCGGTATTGGCCATGTTCGGTGGGGTATAYCACTGGTTCTCGAAGCTGTAYGGTAGAATGATGAATAAGACCTGGGGYTATGTGCATTTTTGGACTACATTCATCTGTGCTTATGGRGTATTCTTCCCACAACATTTTATAGGAATGGCGGGTGTGCCCAGAAGGTATTATAGYAACACAGCCTTCCCCATGTTCGACGATTTTGTCGATCTGAATATCTTGATMACTTTCTTTGCWATTGGYGGTACRCTATCTCAGATCATCTTTTTGGTGAATTTYTTCTACAGTATSTATARRGGTGARAAGGCAACTSAGAATCCGTGGAASTCCAACACYYTGGARTGGACKACACCTGTAGAGCATYTGCATGGCAACTGGCCTGGTAAGCTCCCTGTAGTCCATAGATGGGCCTATGATTATTCCAAGCCKGGCTACGATGAGGATTTTGTCGTTCAGACTACTCCGCTTAAAGAGGGGGAGTTGGATGGAGGAAGATCAGCAGACCACTAAAGGCCATTTACTATTCTGAGTCTTCTTAGACCGAATTTGCGATCCGCTCACTTTTGGTTCAAATAGAAACGTACCGCTTTGCCGGTGCATCGGCATGTTCCTTTTGTAAAGGCAACGGTTTTGAAATCCGCCTCCTGGAAAGGTGTTTTTACTGGGGTGGCTTATATGAATTGCGGGTAAGTAAGCCTGCGAGGAATCTATTCCCTGGGGTTTCCGTATTATCAACGATTAACGAACAAATCTCACTATGACCGTAGGTGCAGGTATGTCAGGTGATGAAAGGTACCAGCCAACGGGCCGATTCAAACCACCTAAAGTCACAAGAGGAAGCTGGAACGGTTGCCTCTTTGTATTGATCTCCACGATTGTGATCGTGGTTTTGATGGTTGTGTTGAACGTGTATTATGGAAACTGAAGCATCTCCTTCAAAGAAGATCGATTTCGAGGACTACTTCACCGATTCTTTCAGCTTCTTATTGTGCCTGTAGATGGCAAACCCTACAACGCTCAATAGCAGATAAGGAATACCCATTATATAAAGGATACCCTCATTAATTCCAGCTCCAGGTGAAGGCTCCCCATCTTTTACGCTTGATTCGATTGAAGCCTTGCACATAGCGCATTGTGCTTCCACATCTAAACTAAAAAAGAGCAGAATAAGACCCGCTGTTGCGGCAACAATGATTTTCAATCCAGTACTTTTATTCATGATGTCTTCTGTTTTCTGGGAATCAGCTCTTCCGCTTTCAATACTTTAATTTCATCAATCAGTCGCTTTATTTCCATAGGATCCGTGCCGGTGAAATACCCCCTGATTCTTTGATCTTTATCTATTAGGACCAATTGATCACTGTGCAGGAATGCTTCTTCTCCAGCCGATTGATTGCCTTCCAATACTCCAATAAAGTAGGATTTCTTTGCGTGTTCATAAAGCGTCGATTTGTCTCCGGTAAGGAACAACCATCGCTCATCAGTCACACCCGCACCAATTGCGTATTCATTGAGAACCTCCAGGTTGTCGTTTTCGGGATCGACGGTATGTGACAAAATGATCACGTCTTTATAGTATTCATTCTGTGCATAGACTTTTCTGAGCTGTGTTCTCATCTTTGGGCAAATTCCGGCGCATTTTGCGAAGAAGTACTCAACAACTACAATCTTATCTTCAACGTCGCGCTCTGTGATGGTTTTGCCATTATGAGCGGTATAGGAAAATGGCAAAACGGTGTGGTACACGGTATCAATCCGTTCCTTTCCATCTACCATGGTCACAGATGCTTCCTTAGGGCCGAAAATCGGCAACACCAGGATATTGTGTTTCCCGTGGGTTATCCCAATATAAATTAGTGCGGGTCCGCAGAGAAGGGAAATGAGGATAATGCTTTTTACCAAAGGTGTCTTAACCTTCATGATCAGCAGTGTATTAGAACAACCAGTTGTACAGGATTCTTGAGTCCATCCAGGTGTTGGCCTCATTGAGGCATATAAAAACCAGATAGGCAATAAAACAGGAATAAGGTAAAACCACCAGATAAAGTAACGGCCGTCTTTCATCTCCAAGATGCATGAATACAGCAACGATATATCCGGCCTTGACAAGCGTCATAATAATGAACGAGTATTGTACCATTAGGTGGGGGAGGCCAAGACTGTCCCACCATACACCTAACGCAACCTCTACCATTGTAATCGCTGTTAGAAGAAAGGTAACGAAATAAATCCTCTTCCGGATTTTTACCCCTTCTTCCTCACTGTGATGTGCGTCCAGTGAATACTCTATACAATCGTCTCTCTCCATTGTCGTTGATTTTCGCTATATGATTTATAGTAGATAGTAGATGGTGAAAACAAATACCCAAACAAGGTCTACAAAGTGCCAATACAGACCTGTCTTCTCCACCATCTCATAATGTCCCCGTTTGTGATAGATTCCCTTTTTAACACCGATTAAAATAATGAGGTTGATTACAACTCCACTGAATACGTGAAATCCGTGAAAACCTGTTACGAAGAAGAAAAAGTCCGCATATAGCTGGTGTCCGTACTCGTTGACATGTAGGTTTGCCCCAAATACTTGCGTGGCAGATTCAAGCATTGCAGCTGCGGCCGCACCAGTCAGGGACTCCCGGCCGTCAAGAAATGTTAATGTAACGCCATCGGCGAATGTAGCAACCAGCTTATCGGCTCCGTCAACCAGATTGGCCCTGGTTCCATCAGCCCATTCCCAAACACCATGCTCGGTTCCATGAATAAAATGTGACCATTCCCAAACTTGTGACAAGAGAAAGAACAAACCACCAACAACTGTTAAGGCCAACCACTTAAAAACAGCTTTTTGATCCATGCGATGTCCGGCTTCTACAGCCAATACCATGGTAACCGAGCTGACAATCAGGATAAAAGTCATCAAAGCCACATAAAGAAGCGGTAGATTGGCCTCAGGTCCCGTAAAGGGGAACGCATGAAACACGTGACTGCTATCCGGCCACACATCAGAGTATTTGTGACGCATAACACCCAAAGAAGTCAACAATGCACTGAATGTTAATGCATCCGACACCAGGAAGAACCACATATACATCTTGCCATAGCTGATGCTAAATGGTGACCTTCCACCTCCCCATAATTCCGCAGTTGAAATATCTTTGCTCGCTTCTCCAGCCATTTTCTAACAGGTTAAATCATTAACAATAAAAACAAAAATAGATATATCCACAACACATCCAAAAAATGCCAGTAAATACTCGTCAATTGTAAGCCGAGACTATCATTAGAATTGTATCGTTGCTTAAACGCATTGGCCAGGGTTATCATCAGAACCACAAGGCCTCCGATCAAGTGACCCAAGTGAACTCCCACCACTACATAGAGGAATGACCAGGATGCATTGCTTGTGGGCCCGGCGAAAAACATACCAGCGTCCACCAGTGCTCCGTATCCTGAAAATTGCGATATGACAAAGGCAATACCCAGGATTAATGTAGCACCGACACCAATCTTTACGCCTTGATAATTATTGTTCTTGGCGGACCGGGAAGCATACATCAAGGTCAGGCTGCTCAATGCAATGATAAAGCAACTTATATATAAGTCAGGTGGAAGATCGAATAAAATCCAATTCGGCTCTGCCCTTCTAACAACTATGGCCGAAGTAAAGGCCGCAAAGAGCATAACCATGCTCATCATACCTACCCACAACAACGGTTTTGCCGTCTTGCTTCGAATTTCAGACCTCTCTTCCAGGGATATTAACGCTGTACTCATTTTTGCCTTTTTTAAGCTGGGCAAATATAAAAAATTAAAGCCTCGGCACCTATTAATAAAAGGGCTGGAAAGGCTCTGAAACCCAAACTAAATAAGCTGGCCCTTTTGTCCGTTTTTGTTGCATTATAGGTTCTCCTTAAATTTTGTCATGGGAAATCGAAGGCAAATGTCTTTTTGYGTRYKATGRRYGAAGYGTGCMGCRGGAATTGCACTTTTTTGCAAAAKTTCTCAAAAARATTCCGYGGATAAAATTTGGAATTGYGRATAAGTYSGGTTTTGYGAGGYTRATTTTCTTACGATGCACTCCAGATRGAGGSAAACRAAAAAATTATCATTTGTCATGTTAGGAAATCGTCTAAATTGTTGAAAGATTCGTGTAATTCGTACTGGATTCTATACCTAAATTCGTAGGGCAGAAAAACCACCANTTTTTAAAATTTATACCACTCTCAGTATGCAGAACGAAGTTATCACTAAAGTAGCGACCGCAACCGACGAGGTTGAAGGRGGCCAACAAGAGCAGATGTTAAGTGAAGAAAACAATTYAYCAWCCACGTTAAATCCTGTAGTTGAAAAGGCTTCTRCAAGCAGTGATGAACTTGTCTCATTTCCCATTGAAAGTGTGAGGATAGAGGCAAAAAAGTACTTTAAAGGTGATGAGCTGGCAGCTGATGTTTGGATCAATAAGTACGCACTTAAAGATTCAAAAGGCAATATTTATGAGTTGACGCCAAATGACATGCATCGCAGACTGGCSTCTGAAATTGCACGAGTCGATAAGCGCTACCCGAACCCMTTGTCSGAARATGAARTCTTTAATCTGCTMAAAGAATTCAAATACATAATTCCACAGGGAGGTCCAATGTCTGGAATTGGGAATAACTTTCAAATCTCTTCACTGTCAAATTGTTTTGTAATCGGCAAGGATTCTGGAGCAGATTCTTATGGTGGAATTATGAAAATTGATGAGGAGCAGGTCCAGTTGATGAAGCGAAGGGGTGGTGTTGGACATGATTTATCKCATATCAGACCTGGRGGATCAGCKGTACAAAATTCAGCACTATCGTCCACTGGTATYGTGCCATTTATGGAGCGATATTCCAATTCAACGCGTGAAGTTGCRCAGGATGGCAGAAGAGGTGCTTTGATGCTGAGCATTTCATCCAGACACCCTGACGCTGAAAACTTTATYGATGCTAAAATGGAGCAGGGTAAGGTTACTGGTGCAAATGTTTCKGTRAGAATTGATGAYGACTTTATGAATGCTGTAATCAATGATGAGAAATACCTGCAGAGATTTCCAGTTGATTCGGACAGTCCSTCAATAGTACAAGAGATTGATACGAAAGCCATGTGGGACAAGATTGTTCACAAYGCATGGAAATCGGCAGAACCGGGCATTCTCTTTTGGGATACTATTATCAACGAGTCGGTAGCCGACTGCTATTCAGATATCGGATTTAAAACAGTTTCYACCAACCCATGTGGTGAAATTCCATTATGTCCYTATGACAGCTGCCGGCTATTGGCAATTAACCTATACTCCTACGTAGAGAACCCGTTTACTGATAATGCATATTTCGACAGTGAGTTGTTYTGCAAGCACGCGGGTTATGCGCAACGAATTATGGATGACATCATCGATTTGGAATTGGAGAAGRTTGATGAGATTYTGGATAAGATCATGTCTGAYCCRGAAGGGGTTGAGATCAAAAAAACGGAGAAAGAACTATGGGCCAATATYCGCGAAAAGTGTATTCAGGGGCGRCGAACGGGTATTGGCATAACTGCRGAAGGRGACATGYTKGCAGCATTGGGMCTTCAGTAYGGTTCSGATAARGGCATTGARTTTTCTRCGAAAGTACATGAGACWTTRGCSGTTGARTGYTATCGKRGTTCGGTAAAATTGGCYAAGGATAGGGGRGCGTTTCCCGTYTACGAYGCKGAGAAAGARAAAAACAACCCATTTGTATTGCGGATTAAAAAATCTGATCCTAAGCTSTATRAKGAAATGATCAGATRTGGAAGAAGRAACATAGCACTTCTTACTATTGCACCTACSGGAACYACGAGCTTGATGTCTCAAACAACTTCGGGTATTGAACCRATMTTCCTGGTTGCYTACAARAGGAGAAGGAARGTCAATCCCAAYGATAAAGATGTTACYGTGGCCTTYGTTGATGAGATTGGAGATTCATGGGAAGAGTACAATGTRTTCCATCATAAATTTATCACATGGCTGGAGGTTAATGGCCATAATGTGGATGAGGTGACCARTATGGYGGATGAGGACTTGAATAAGATCATCGCAACTTCACCTTATCATTTGTCCACATCCAATGATATAGATTGGGTTCAAAAGGTGAAAATGCAGGGAAGGATCCAGAAATGGGTTGATCATTCCATCAGTGTAACTGTCAATATCCCAAATGACGCTACGGAAGAGTTGGTTGCTGAGATTTACAAAACAGCCTGGAAAAGTGGCTGCAAGGGAATCACAGTCTACAGAGATGGATCGCGTTCTGGAGTACTCATAGCAAACGATGATCCTTCCTTAGMCAAGGAAGGTGATTTTAAGGAGACCCAGGCACCTAAAAGGCCAAAGAGTCTTGAAACWGAAATTGTAAGGTTTCAAAATAATCACGAAAGGTGGATTGCGTTTATCGGATTAYTAGATGGYCGCCCTTACGAGATCTTTACGGGTAAGGAGGAAGATGATACTTTCTTAATTCCAAAGTCAATCACCMGWGGTTGGATTATTAAGAACAAAAGCGAAGATGGCTTAAAGCGATATGATTTCAGTTTTGAGGAYAAGCATGGCTATAAAACAACGATYGAAGGTTTGTCACGGTTTTTTGACAAAACGTACTGGAACTATGCGAAACTTATTTCAGGTGTATTGAGACATGGTATGCCTTTACCRTTTGTGGTAAATCTTGTTTCCAACTTACACCTGGATGATGACTCTATAAACACCTGGAAGAATGGAGTGGATAGAGCACTTCGAAAATTTATTCCGGATGGCACGGTAGCCATTAATAAGCAATGCCCGGAGTGTAAGGATCCTGAGGGATTAATTTATGAGGAAGGATGCCTGCATTGTAAAGCTTGTGGGCACTCGAAGTGTGGATAAGTAGTTGATTAAACAAACGTGAAAAGCCCGGGGGTCAATTTGATTCTCGGGTTTTTTGTGGCAGTTCACCTAATTTAAGCGTTCCCTTGAGAAAAATAATGGTTCCTATCGCCATAAGGATATGYGCGAAATCCCTGTGGTTGAACCACTTGTGCAGTACTATCGGATAATTAAAAATGAATCCGGCCACAATCAGTACKGCAATCGCACGTAGAAAGATCTTGCTACCTACATCTCTTGTCTTTAGGTAGACAAACAGCTGAAAGGAGAATACCACTACCAGCAATCCATACACTATATGAATTTGAACAAACCGGAAGTGTAAGGTCACTGCGGTAATAACCATAAAGGTCASCAACTCTACGATATTTATAATTAGGAATGYTTTGCCCAATGYAGGGCTGATCAGTCTGGTAGCGTGTTGAATAGCAGCTCGTTCAATGAGTGCTATTGATGCCATGGAGATAAACCATCCTAGCAATTTCCAATRTTCATTAACAGCGTATAAAAAAGCATGACCGATCATACCACCAAAGAATGTGGCTGCTGCCATGGTTAGGAAATACCACTCCATAAACAGAGCAGTTCGGCTTTGCAACTTTGCCTTACGCAAGCGCGAATAAGCATATATACATGTTGCCGCTACAAGAATATCCGTTATCGAGGTAACTGGTTCCAGTACCCGAATTCCAAATATTTCAATGTCTGGCTGTGATATTAATGTAACGTCCACTCGTTTCCAGAATTCTAGCGTGCAAAACTATGAATATAGTAGAAAGAAAGGGTTTTTGTTCTAAAACATCATTACAAGCATCACCAATACACCAAGGATAACGCAAGCGGTCAGTACTGCAACTTTCTTCTGCTTTAGGGTTTTGTGTTCCCGCTGAAGTCGTCTCCGGATACTTCTAAGGTGTTTTTCAGATGCTTCCGCGTATTTGTAAATCCGCCGTTCGGCTCTTTCCTGATCCAGGGAGTTTTTATAAGCCTTATAGGAACCGTACATCTTCTTCCTTGGCCTCTTGTTGGCCCTCATAGTTTGGATCATATTTAGTATCACTCCGCCTCCGCCCATCGCGTGTTGTTTTTGGCTATAATGCATGAATCTATTATGATACGCCAAAATGGCCAAAATGTTCCCTGATAAGAACACAAAGCCACCTGATGGAAATGTCAGGTCTCTATAAACCGCTTCACCCAACGGGTCTGCTATTCAACACATATCTATGGATACTAGTGCAGAAGGAGAAGATAAGGAATTTGTCGAGTGAGCGAATCGATAATCAATCCGGGCACCTCTTCAGTTTTACGGATGAATTTTCCCTTTTTACCGGTGGTTTTTGTTTGTTTCGGGCAGCACAATTGTCACGTCAGTCCCTTTACGGAATTCACTTGTCAATTTAACAGTACCTCCCAACTTTTCGACGGATTTGGAAACAATATACAGTCCAAGTCCGGTACCCATGGAATTTGGTGAAGACCGGTAAAACATATCGAATACCTTGGGCTGCTCTATTTTTTGAATTCCCTTTCCGTTATCACTAATATTAATATTGACAATTGAATTGACATGGTGTGCGGTAACGTTAACAACGGGCATTCGCGTTTGCCAATCACAGTAATTAACAGAATTAGAAAGTAGATTTTGCACRATGGATCTGAAAGACARCACATCACCCGTATATCTGAGGTCTTYYGGAATTTTTATTTTGAAATTGACATGCTTGAAATTTGGCAGGTTTTCCAGACTCTTGATAACGACCATTACCATAGATCGGACTTCAATAGGCTTCGTTACAATTTCTTTATGTGTAATCTGCAGAATTTCAAAGAGGTCATGTAGAATACTATCTAAATTCTCGGCACAGCCGCTCATCATTTCAATTTGAGCGAGGCATTCTCCATATTTTTCTTCCCGTTTCACCAGGTCTATGAGCCCCAAAAGGGAGCATACAGGCGCACGCAGGTCATGGGAAATCCGGTAGAGTAATGTAGCYAGTTCTTCATTTTTTGACTTCAATGTSCGCTGYGCTCTTTTTAGTTCGGTTATATCCGTATTGACAGCAATAGACCCRACTACGAGTCCTTGCTCATCATGGACAGGGGCACCGCTCACCTGCACCCATTTTTTCTCGCCATATTTATTTACATACGGTAGTTCATACGAACYGGAATTTCCCTTTTTGCGCTCTTCAATCCTGCTTTTGATGACATCTGCTTCTACTTCTACCCAAGGCATTTCATGCGCTACCTTTCCCAGAAGGTGGGATTCTTTATATCCGACCAATTCACAGAACTTTTTGTTTACGTATTGGATTCGGTCTTCATTGTCCACCATGATCAGKCCCTCATTCATCACATCCACTAACGATTTGAATTTGGCTTCACTCTGGTCCCTCTCCTTTTCAAGCCTTTTTATCATGGAGATATCCCGTACCTGTGCGATCATCACTTTTCTGCCGCACATCTCGAATACGCTTCCCGAAACTTCTGATTCAAGCAACGTCCCATCCTTATGCCGACATTGCAAAGTATCGGTCCAGCAGGAGCCTGACGCGAGTACGCTTTCGGCAAACTCCATAACCTGTTCTAGATCATGGGGATGCACCTGCTCGATAGGCATGTTTTTCATCTCCTCCCTGCTATAACCGAGCATTTGGGCAGCCCTGGGATTTGAATCAATTATTTGCTTGTTTTCAGGATCAACCAGGAAGATGCTTTCGTTCTTGTTGTCAAACAAGGTGCGAAATTGCTTCTCGTCTTTTTGCTGTCGCTTGAGGGTAAATGACAGTCTTTTATTTATTCTTTGAAGTCGATCCAGACGCTTTTGCATCTCAACCAGTGTAGTTCTTTGGCCATTCTTGTTTTTTCGATATGCCTTCAAAGTATCATTCTTGTGCCATGCGGGAGAGYTTCTCAAAATTCAGAAAGGTGATTTTCTTGGCCTTTATGCTAATTATCCCCTCGTCCTCAATGTTACGAATAATCCTGTGCAAGGTTTCCCTTGACAGCATCACTATTTCAGAAAGGTCTTTAATCGTGAGATTGAGATTGAGCTTTTTGCCTTCCGCCGTACCATAGACCTCGGAGAGCATGATCAAAACGGAAAGGAACCTCTTCAACCCTGATCTCTGCGCCATGGTTCCTATGCGTTCCATTAAGACCAGCGTCTCCTCGGTCATCTGCTTTACAATTTGTTTCTTAATTCCGTTGTGGTCGAAATAGCCCATGAACTTCTTGGCGTTAATCATCCATCCCGTAGTGTCCTCCTGGGCTATAGCTGTCACCTGGTATTTCTTATCCAGTAAAACCGCTGGCAGTCCTATAATGGCATCAGGAAATGCGAAACTGACGATTATGGGATCTGTTCGATCGTAGTTCTTCACAATTTTGACAACTCCCGTTTTTTGAAGGAAAACGTTTCTTGCATGGGCGCGTTCCTCTATAATTCGTTCGCCTTTTTTGTAATGCTTCAGCTCGTGTGAATTGCTATTCTGTAGCAATAATGTAATGATGTCTGAATTAGGAGTTCTAGTATTCATGTAATAAATGATAGATTAATAGCTTTATGCATTTAATTGGCAAATCTATTCGGAGCTCTTCTTAAAAAGAATGAGATTTCTGACAGTTTGAACAATTGTGAGTCGGCCTAGGCAAGCGCTATGCCAATTGACACAGATTCAAAATCGCCACCATAAATAGCTGATAAACAATATGTTACTATAAAAATCACAATACCCTAAACAATTTATCTTTTCATCAGCAACGGTATTCCGTTGAAATCAACGGCTTGAATGATTATCCGTCGGAATACCGATAGCTTCTTCACTATTCAAATTCCCTGAGCCAGTTCAACGCCCTTCGCTCATTTGTGAAAACCTGGCATGGATAGGGTACGCCGGGAAATGAGTGGGTAAACCGAATCATTAAATGGGTAGCGAGTGTATTGGCTATAAACCCTTCAGCCTTTCTCATGTCATTGAGTTCGTAGCTGTCCCTGATGAACTCTGAGGCTTCCTTGCTAATAGATCTGAAAACCGCATGAACATCAATCAGCAGTAGTCTGGGGCGGCCAYCGGAGGCAGCAATACACCTCTTCACATGTTGCTTGGCATCGTCGAGTGTAATGTGCACATCTGTTTCTGAATGAATTTCGACGCGCAGTATACCTTCGATATCCAACCAATACTTGCCCTCTATATTCTTAGATGGATGCGCCATTAACCRGGRATGGTRTGAATAAGAGTGTTCTTAYTNTATGAATCTTTAATCCTGTTCAGRAAAATCCAAATCTAAGCGAGCTTTAGGCAATAAAAGATGACAATTCTGACACTGGGCGATTTCATACCAGGTCGGTTTAAGGGAGGAGTAAATTTAATCGAGCGGACTCTTGCCTTTCTGAACATCCAGCTTTTTCATCTTATCCCTAAGCGTGCTGGGCGYCATGCCCAATATAAGTGCGGCTCCGCGAGGTCCATWRATWYYYCAWWYTGKTNTKTKSWGMRTKRAGAGMWKGTNGTGTCTTTTCAATTTCTTTGAGCGTATTGCCGTTGTCGGATAAATTGCCATCCCGGGGATGTTCAACCTTCCAATTGCACGGATGATCAACATCCAATATTTCTCCGTTGGTTAAGATGACAGCTCTTTCAATTACGTTTTCCAGTTCCCTGATATTTCCGGGCCAGCTATAACTTACCAGTTGATCCATTGTGGCTGGACTCACTTTTGAAATATTTTTACCGAACACCTGATTAAATGATTTYACAAAGTGGTCCACCAGAATGGGGATGTCYTCTTTGCGTTCACGYAAAGGAGGCAGYACCAATGGAAAYACAAAAAGCCTGTAGTACAGATCYGGYCTGAACTCATGGTTCGCCATTGCTTTTTGGAGGTCTTTGTTGGTTGCAACAATGACACGTACATCTACTTTAATAGATTTGTCCATTCCGATAGGGTCAATTTCYCCTTCTTGCAGTACACGTAAAAGTTTCGCTTGCAGGTTGAAAGGGAGGTCGCCAATTTCGTCMAGGAATATAGTGCCTTTGTCCGCCATTTGAAACTTTCCGATTTTATCCGCAACAGCTCCGGTGAAGGCGCCCCTTTTATGACCGAACAATTCACTTTCAATAAGTTCGGCCGGAAGTGCTGAACAGTTAACTGTAATCAATCTTTCGTTTTTGCGATCACTCAGATAGTGGACTGACTGTGCAAAGAGTTCTTTGCCCGTTCCGGTTTCTCCAAGAACSATTACCGTGGAATCGGTTTTGGCTACCTTTTCTAAATCTGACAAGAGGTTGTCTATCTTTTTACTGGCGTATACAAATTCCTTGAATTTGACTCGTTCGTTAATTTCTCTTTTTAAAGAGAGGTTCTCTGCCTTCAACTCTGMGCTCAGGTGATCGACGTGTTCAAACGCTTCCTTTAATTTCCTTTGKGCTTCTACACGCTCAGATATGTCCTTAATGAGACGATAATGYACCTGTTTCCCATCATAMTCCATTTGTGTGGAGCTRATCTCAATGGGAATAATCMTGTCCTTTTTCGTCTTTAAAAAGTGATTCCATGTAGCTGATCCCCTATCCAAAATTTCACCAAGCCCATTTTTTCCCAGATCCAAACGCTCTTCTGACGTGAGATCCTTGCTGCCCATTTTGTAAAGTTCCTTTTTAGAATATCCGGATAGTTTGCACGCCGCTTTATTAACGTTGATGAACTTGCGTGTTTCAAGATCCTCTATAAAAATGGCATCGGACGCTAATTCAAAGAGTTCCTTGTACTTTTCCTCAGTTTCCAGAGCCTTTTTTATGGCCATAATTTCTGAGGTTTGGTCTTTTAATACACATCGCGTACGAACAAACTCATTGTTGCTGGTGAACCGTGCTGTGGAGGCCCCTTTTAAATGGAGTATTTTTCCTTTTTTGTCCGTCCACCTAACCTCAAAAACCTGGGGCATTCCTTTGGTGAGTTTTTTCAGGACCTGTCTCATTTTGGGGATGTCGTCCTCGAGAATCAGATCGTTGAAGATGTTCATTTTCTTCACCGCTTTGCTTGTAGATCCGACCAAAGCAGCTACTGCTGCGTTAGCCTCCTGAACATTCCCAACAGCATCTACGGACACAACCAATTCCGTAGAGGATTCAAAAAGATCTTTGTAGTTGTCTTTTTCGAACTCGTTCAGCTCCATGTCGCGATTTCCCATGATGGCTATGTTAGCTTTAACAAACTATTCTTCTTTGCTTAAACAAAGAGAGCTTAACATATAGACTCATAAAATATCATCAACACTACACTGACTATAATTAAGGGGAGAAGCATTGAATAAGGCACTATCTGACCGATCGTCCTTTTGACAGGTTGAGATTTACAGGGTTGTTTTCAATGTCATTCTGCCTCCGTTTATCATGTCTTGTGGATGTCTATAATATTGTACGAAAAGAAGGTCAGAATGTTGCCTAATGGACTGAAAATCAACGTATGGGGTTTCCGGGTTCCATAAACTGTATATTTGACCAAGTTCCGGATAAGAGGTGAGTAGCGTAGCATTTATAATAAAGGGTTCAATTAGACATATCCAGGGGATACGCACCCGGATTAGGGAAGCTGCAGGAGAGCGGATAGATGTCACCATGCACCAAACCACACGCGCTGGGGAGGCCATTTTGCTCTCTGAACGCGCTATCCGGGATGGGGCCAATTACGTCATCGCAGTCGGAGGAGATGGGATGATCAATGAGGTGGTGAACGGGTACATGAATGCTCCTGAAGAAATAAGGAATAAGGTATCGTTGGGCGTATTTTCTTCGGGTAAGGGCAATGACTACGTTAAAAGCCTCCGCGTTTCAGGTGATTTAACTGAACTTTTTGCGTTGATCAAACAAGATACAACCAAATTAGCGGACCTGGGATTGGTTGAGTTTATCGGTTTGGATGGCGAAGAAACCAAGCGCTATTTTAGCAATATCACTGATGTAGGACTGGCCGGGTACGTTACGAAAAACATAGATCTTAATGGTGTATTCATCAATGGCTTTTTAACTTACCAGAAGGCAATTCTTCAAGCGTTTTTGACATATAAGCACATAAAGGTGAGATTGGAATCAGCAGAGCTCAACTGGGAAGGCTCTATTCTAAGCTTAATAATGGCCAAGGGAAAGTTTTTTGGATCTGGACTCTGCATAGCGCCTCATGCCAATATTGATGATGGTAAACTGGGCTTGGTTATAATTGGGAACATCAGTCTTTGGGATTATTTAATGAATCTCGGAAGGGTGAAAAAGGGCATTAAGCTGGATCATCCTGAGGCTTCCTACCACACTATCGGCGATTGCAAGATTACTCCTCTGGAAGGTGAATGCCCGATAGATATGGATGGTGAGTTCATTGGGTTTGCGCCGATGAAAGTGAGGGTAATTTCCGGTGCAGTGCGGTTTTTGGCCCCCTAACCTCCTTCCGGCATAAATAAGATCACTCCGGCCAGGCATGGCATATATGGCGGACAACTGGTCGCCCAACTTTTACCTTTTCCATCCTCCCTTTTCCATYTTCCCTTTTCCCTTTTCCCTTTTCCCTTTTCCCTTCTYCCTGTTACCTGTTACCTTGTCCCCTCATACATCTCATCAATCTCATGGGCAAACTTATCCTCAATTACTCTTCGCTTCAGCTTAGTGGTCGGTGTCAGCTCTCCTTCTCCAGCAGTCCATTCCTCTGACAATAAGGTAAACTTTTTAATCTGCTCAACATGGTTGATCTCTGAATTGATCTCCTCAATTTCCCGCTGAATTTTTYCTTTAACRCGARYGTCTCTGATCATTTCTTTCAGGTTGTCAAATTCCCAGGATTTATGCGAGCAATAGTCCTGCAGGTAAAGAAAGGAAGGTACAATCAAAGCACTGACAAAYTTGCGATTGTTGCCAACAACCATTACCTGCTCAATAAAAGGTGATTCCTTGTACTTGTTCTCAACCTGCTGTGGAGCCACATATTTGCCACCAGAAGTCTTGAACAGCTCCTTTTTGCGATCTGTAATTTTTAGAAATTTCCCCTCTACAAATTCGCCAATATCACCGGTATGGAACCAACCATCSGTGTCAATGACCTCATCTGTTAGATCTTGCCGTTTATAATAACCCATCATGATRTTGGGRCCTCTTGCAAGAATTTCCCCGTCCTGTTCAATTTTGATCTCTACATCTGGCAGCGCGAGGCCAACTGTACCAATTCTCCTGTTCTCGATCTCCAACCTGTTGGAGGTAAGTACTGGAGATGTCTCTGTCAGTCCGTAGCCCTCAACGATTGGAATTCCAGCTGCTCCAAAAACCCTTGCCAGTTTAGGTTGGAATGCCGCAGCTCCGGTGACAATGCCAAGCACATTGCCACCAAGGGCTTCATGCCATTTCGAAAAGACCAGCTTTCTGGCCAGGGCCAGGGATAAATTGTATATCGGTCCCTGGTTTTTGTTCAATTCAAAACGTTCACCCAACTTCAATGACCAATAGAACAGCGCTTTCTTAATACCGGTTAAAGCCTTTCCTTTCTCCATGATCTTCTCATACACCTTTTCCAGCAACCGCGGTACAGTTGTAAAATACTCCGGACCAAGCTCCCTCAAATTTTCACCAATAGTTTCCAGGTTTTCGGCGTAATAAATGGAAACGTCATTGGCCAAATACGTGTAGGAAATGGTTCGTTCAAAGATGTGACAGAGCGGAAGAAAACTCAAGGCCCTTGTTCCCGACATTATGGGCAACACTTGCGAGATACCGYTAATATTGCTGCTAATGTTGAAATGCGATAACATCACTCCCTTGGGACTTCCCGTTGTTCCYGATGTATAAATRATGGTGGCAAGATCCTCGGTTTCTATCCCGTTCYTAACCAGMTCCAGYGTTTTYAAATYCTCTTCASTTGGCTCGTGCAATATTTCGTCGATCTTTTTCGCRCYGTCAACYGCRTCAAAAGTATAAATAGCTCTCAATGANGGGNATTTGCTCCAGSAGRGGGAATGCCTTGTYGTATAACTCRGCATCGCCAACAAARCAGAGYTTTATCTCTGCATCCTCAAAAATAAACTTGAATTCAGCAGTGGAAACAGTCGGATAAACWGGRACAACRATGGCCCCAATTTGCTGTATTCCAAAATCGACAAAATTCCATTCGCACCTGCTATTTGAGATCAAAGCGATTTTGTCGCCTTTCTCAACACCCAGGTTTAAAAGYCCCAGGCTAACCCTGTTTATTTCATGAATCGCGCTTGAATAATCATACACYCTCCASGGYTCACCWYCTTTGCGATTGTGCTTRTCAGCATAGACAATCTTGCTGGGATCCCTGGCAGCCCYMTGATGGACAATATCAAAGAGGCGCGGATAAYGACGCATGTACGCTACTTAATGAGGATCTTTCCCTGATCAAAAATCCTAKYCGAAGAGGATATCCTRTAGAGRTACAGTCCATTRAGSTYWGGWGWCAAYTCAATTGARTTGGAGCCATTCACAACCTGTTTCTTCCAGACCAACTTGCCTTGYAGGTCAACYAACTCCATCTGTAATTTRTTCTCCTCAATATCACGCAACGTTACGCGAATCTCRCCTCCCWGYRCCAGGACCTCAATATTGCCATTCTCCGATGCGCTTTCAGTTTCGATAGATGTTGGAATACAAATCCCGTTCTGGCAAAATTTCACACCCGCATCTATAGTTCCGGTATTGTTATCAACGAATGGACTATTTGGTGGAGGTGTTAGATCGCAGAAATCCATTTGTCCCAACAKACCGCCAGTATTGGTGGTGATCCCAGCTACGCAATAACTTCCYSSGCYAMKKNNNGAACCGCTGTTGGTAARATCTCCATTGACGTGTACAATGAAGGTGTTGTTGATTGCTCCGGCTATGAACATCGATCCGGTAACGGTAAACTCACCGAAGCCAACGGTAAAAACAGCCAAACTGTTGATGGTGAGACTCTGGACRGTTATAGCGCCCTGTGTGCTAATTGTGAGCGMACTTCCAATGACCACATCGTTGGWGGRTCCGGGAACGCAATTGCAATCCCAAACAGCGGCRTCRGTCCAGTTGCCATTGGAAATMGCTGTGACGGTTTGTCCATTGGTATTAATACTGGTGAGRAAGAGGCAAAAGCAAATTCCCAGCTGGGTCATTCTATTTAAGGTCATAAMNNTTCAATTGTTTATTGGATCTTGARATTGTTTNAAAATCGATCTAAGGTAGAGTAAATAATCAAAACAGYCATTAGCAATACCGCCATACCTTGGAAAAYGTTGATCTGGTGTCGTTTTGTAAATATTGCACGGATGRGCTTCATTACAGTGCTTTTCAGGGGAGACCTTCTCTTAAATATGCCGATAATATTTRACCAACTTAGCTAATGGYAACCCAAATTGATTTTCATCAGCAGAAKTTGTCTAAATCTCTACTATATTTGCCCTCCGATTTATGAGTGAAGAAATTACCGATATCGACCCTGTCGAAACGCAGGAGTGGTTGGATGCCTTGGCRTCAGTTGTCAAGTTTGAAGGCAAGGACCGTGCAGAGTATTTGTTGACGCAACTCTATAAGTTCGCCCAACAAGCTGGCAGCAACATGCCCACTGGCATGACGGCAGCCTATGCCAACACCATTGCACCGGAGGATGAAGAACCAATTCCGGATGATAAAGGGATTGCCAAAAAACTCAGGGCCATTGTGCGGTGGAATGCCGTGGCYATTGTGCTCCGGGCCGGTAAAMTTGCACCTGARCTCGGTGGGCATATCGCAACCTACTCTTCCGCTTCTGATCTGTATGAAGTCGGATTCAATCACTTTTTCAGAGCTCCCTCCAAAGATCATCCTGGAGATTTGGTCTACATTCAGGGGCATTCTTCTCCAGGAATCTATGCCRGAGCGTTCTTGGAAGGTAGAATTACTGAAGAACAACTTGTCAATTTCAGGCAGGAGGTAGATGGCAAAGGCATTTCTTCTTATCCTCACCCTTGGTTGATGGATGACTTTTGGCAGTTTCCAACTGTCTCCATGGGGTTGGGTCCCTTGCAGGCGATCTATCAGGCTCGCTTTCTTAAGTATCAGGAAAACCGAGAATTGATTGAGGGCAAGGACAGGAAAGTATGGGCGTATTTAGGCGATGGAGAAATGGATGAGCCTGAGTCGCTAGGAGCAATTGGTATTGCAGTTCGCGAAAGATTGGATAACCTGATTTTCGTGATCAACTGTAATTTGCAACGCCTGGATGGGCCTGTGCGAGGCAACGGAAAGATTATACAGGAACTCGCCTCAATTTTTGGAGGGGCCGGGTGGAATGTGATTAAGGTAATCTGGGGAAGAAGGTGGGATGACCTTTTAGAAAGAGACAAGACCGGATTGTTATTGAAGCGCATGCAAGAATGTGTTGACGGTGACTACCAGAGATATAAGTCGAGAGATGGTGCACACGTTAGGGAGAACTTCTTTGGAAAGTACCCTGAATTACTGGAGCTTGTCAAGGACATGTCTGATGATGAGATTTGGAAACTTAATCGGGGCGGTCACGATGCATCCAAGGTTTATGCAGCTTACCATGCAGCAACAAACCACAAAGGTGGACCCACAGTTATTCTTGCCAAGACAATCAAAGGTTTTGGAATGGGTTCCGCAGGTGAGGCGCAGAATACTACGCATCAGCAAAAGAAAATGAGCACGGATCAGCTGAAGCAATTCTGTAGGTGGTTCAAAATCGACATACCTGAAGATCAGATTGCCGATGTGCCTTTTCACAAACCGGCTGATTCAAGTCCTGAAATGAAATACTTGCATGAGCAGCGCAAGGCACTCGGTGGTTATCTCCCTTCGAGGAGAAGCAAGGGGGACAAACTCACGGTTCCAAAGCTCGAGGATTTCAGGGTAGTGCTGGATGGGTTTGGTGATAAAGAGATCTCCACTACCATGGCTTTTGTCCGTGTTTTAGGTATTCTGCTAAAGGACAAGAACATTAAGGAGCGGATCGTACCCATTATTCCAGATGAGGGACGCACATTTGGCATGGAGGGATTATTCAGGCAAATTGGCATTTATTCACCGGTTGGTCAGCTTTATGAACCCAATGACAGGGARCAGTTGATGTACTACAAGGAGGATAAAAAAGGCCAGCTCATAGAAGARGGYATTTCAGAAGCCGGRGGATTCGCAACCTGGATGGCTGCTGGCAGCTCCTATTCCAATAGTGGAGTATCCATGATGCCTTTTTTCATTTACTATTCCATGTTTGGATTCCAACGTGTTGGAGACCTGGCYTGGGCTGCAGGTGATATGCGAGTGAGAGGCTTCTTGCTSGGTGCCACCGCGGGCAGAACGACCYTGGCCGGAGARGGTTTGCAGCATGATGATGGGCAGAGTCATTTGTTCTCMAGTGTAATTCCKAACTGCATCAGCTATGACCCGGCTTACGCTTATGAATTGGCTGTCATCATACAAAATGGAATGGARCGGATGTATGAAAARCAGGARGAYGTATATTACTACATTACCGTGATGAATGAGAATTATGTTCAGCCGSCAATGCCCRMKGGKGTGGAAGYGGSAATTATAAAAGGCATGTATCAGCTCAAAAAGGCAAAGAAGGAAAAYAAGRCTCATGTACAGCTCATGGGWGCCGGTACWATCCTRCGTGARGTGGARAGAGCYGGTGAAATATTGGAAAAAGATTTYGGKGTGTCTTCTGATGTGTGGAGYGTRACYAGTTTTACWGARTTGAGCAGGGATTGYAGTGATATTGCCCGTTCCAACACATTAAATCCTAACGGGAAAGCTAAACTGAATTATGTGGAAGAGTGTCTGATCAATTCCAACGGGCCGGTAATAGCGGCCACTGATTACGTTCGTCTTGTTGCCGATCAGATAAGAGCTTATGTTCCTTCTTCGTATTATGTATTGGGTACCGATGGCTTTGGACTGAGTGACACGCGTAAAGCATTGCGCCACCACTTCGAGGTGGATGCCAAAATGGTGGCCTATACAGCTTTGAAGGCTTTGGCTGATGACGGTGAATATCCGAAGGAGAAACTGGGGGCAGCTTTGAAAAAATTGGGTGTGGATTCCACAAAATCTAATCCCGCAAAATCTTAAACGTGGCGCATATTAAAGACATAATAGTTCCGGATATAGGTGGTGCAGATGATGTTGAGGTCATCGAGATCCTCGTAAAGCCTGGTGATAAAGTACAGGAAGAAGACTCTATTATAACCCTGGAAGGCGATAAAGCGACCATGGAGGTTCCGACAACTTTTGGTGGTGTTGTTAAGGAGATTAAAGTTAAAATCGGGGATTTGGTTGCTGAGGGTGCGGTGATTTTAACCCTCGAGGTTGAGGGTGAAGCAAAGGCAGCTAAGAAAGAGGAACCCAAAAAAGAAGATACYMCGCAGCATAAACCAGCACCTAAACCAGGCAGGACAGTAGATGCTAAGGTGGAGGCTGTTGCACCTTCAGGTGATGTATATGCCAGTCCTGGAGTGAGACGACTGGCCCATGAGCTGGGTGTTGATCTGAGAAATGTTGGCGGTACGGGTCCTAAAAGCAGGATCATCAARCAGGACGTTTTTGCCTATGTTAAAAAACGCCTGACTGGAGGAGGTGACGGACTTCAAATCGGCCCGGCGCGTAAAGTTGATTTTGCCAGGTTTGGCAAGATTGAAACCATTCCRCTTAGCAAGATCAACAAAGCCACGGCGGTTAAYGTGCATAGAAGTTGGGTCACTATTCCCCATGTTACKCAATTCGATGATGCTGACATCACTGAGATGGAAGCGTTCAGACAAGAAAACAAGAAAGCAGCGGCGGAAAAGGGTTATAAGCTAACTCCACTGGTTTTCATAATGAAGGCCGTTGTTGGTGCKCTAAAGGAAGTYCCRAAATTTAACGCTTCCCTGGATGCAACGGGAGATAATTTGATCATGAAGAAGTACTACCATCTGGGAATAGCTGTGGATACCCCCAACGGATTGGTGGTGCCGGTGGTGAAGGATGTAGATAAGAAAGACATTTATGCGCTTGCAAAGGAGTTGGGCGAGATCAGCGAAAAGGCACGTGACAACAAATTAATGCCAGCGGATATGGCAGGCAGCTGCTTTACTATTTCCAGCCTGGGTGGAATTGGTGGAACAGCATTTACCCCAATAGTCAATGCGCCTGATGTTGGAATCCTCGGTGTTTCCCGATCTAAATTGACACCGACATACGACGGAGATAAGCTGGTGCCAAGGTTGATATTGCCATTGTCACTTTCCTATGATCACCGCGTTATTGATGGAGCTGCTGCTGCAAGATTTATTGTCGACCTGTCAGCGAGGTTGGCCGATGTAAAGGGTTTAACCAAATAGATGGCTACGGAAACGAAAAGTACGGAAATCGTTGTACTGGGTTCAGGACCTGGAGGGTATTCTGCTGCCTTCCGAGCAGCTGACCTCGGGAAGAAGGTGATTCTCGTTGAACGCTACGAATCGCTTGGCGGAGTTTGTCTCAATGTGGGGTGTATCCCGTCTAAGGCATTGCTACACACGGCTAAGGTGATAGAAGATGCCAGGGACATGGCTGAACTGGGAGTCGACTTTGGAGAACCAAGGATTGACATTGAGAAAGTGTTGGACTGGAAGCAAGGTATTGTAGATAAGCTYACWGGCGGTTTRWCSGCSCTTGCAAAGMGRAGAAAWGTGGARGTKRTSCAYGGTGAAGGTNAATTTCTTTCTAAAAATGAACTCTTGGTTAAATCCTCGGATGGAGACGTTTCCATTTCATTTGAACAAGCCATTATCGCAGCGGGTTCAAGGCCGATGGAATTGCCATTTATTCCAGATGATCCCAGGGTAATGGATTCAACGGATGCCTTGATGCTGGAAGATGTCAATTGCAAGATATTGGTACTGGGTGGCGGGATAATAGGCCTGGAAATGGCAACGGTATACCACAGTTTGGGTGCCACCATTGATGTTGTGGAATTTATGGAACAGTTGATTCCCGGTGTGGATAAGGACATAATAAAAGTGCTTCATAAGCACATTGAGGCGCGTTACAACAACATTATGTTAGGAACCAAGGTGACCAATGTTGAGGCTAAGAAGGASGGATTGCTGGTTACATTTGARGGCGAAAATGCACCTGATAAACCTGAACTATATGACCGGATACTAGTTGCCGTTGGGAGAGCTCCAAATGGAAACTTGCTGGATGCGGACAAAGCAGGAGTTGAAGTTGATGAAAGTGGATTTATAAATGTTGATGATCAGCAAAGAACCAATGTCGAAAACATTTATGCTATTGGAGACATCGTTGGGCAACCAATGTTGGCGCACAAAGCGATGCCTGAAGGCCGTCTGGCAGCAGAGGTAATCGCTGGGAAACGCCATTATTTTGATGCCAGGTGCATTCCGTCGGTGTCTTATACCGATCCTGAAGTAGCCTGGGTAGGAATGACAGAGACTGAAGCTAAGGAGCAGGGACTTGATTACGGAAGRGGRGCATTTCCMTGGGCGGCCAGTGGYAGGGCAATGGGAATGGCRAGAACGGAGGGAATGACCAAGCTCATTTTTGAYAATGCRGATAACAAGCTAATAGGAGCTGCCATAGTYGGCGTTAACGCAGGMGAGCTTATCGGAGAAATGGCTTTGGCCATTGAAATGGGTTGTGACGCCGAGGATATTGCTCTTACCGTTCATGCCCACCCAACGCTTTCAGAGACCACCATGCTAGCGTCAGAAGCATTTGAAGGGACCATAACTGATCTTTATCTGCCCAAGAGGAGAAAAGCGTAAAGATTCCTTAGTCGAAGTGATAGGGCGAAAAAGCGAAATCCTATCTTAAGTACACTATTTATTTAGTAACTTTGAAGTAGGAATCTAGAGGAGAATCATTAGAGATATGGCTACAGCGGAAAAATCCAGGAAAGTAATAGACAAAGTTGTTATACGATTTGCCGGTGACTCGGGTGATGGAATGCAGCTTACGGGATCTCAATTTACCCTTACATCAGCTCTATCGGGGAACGATTTAGCAACGTTTCCTGAYTTTCCGGCTGAGATACGCGCCCCTATCGGTACGGTTGAAGGAGTTTCAGGATTTCAGGTGCAGATTGGGAAGGTTCATATACACACCCCCGGAGACGAATCTGACGTATTCGTGGCAATGAACCCCGCAGCACTTAAATCCAACCTGAAATGGGTTAAAAAGGGAGGAACRGTTGTMGTTGACACCGATAGCTTTAGYAAGAAGGATCTGGATAAAGCCGGATATGAAGAGAATCCGCTGGAGRATGATTCACTCCAGGAGTATAACTTAATTCAGGCTCCRATYACTACCCTGGTAAAAACGGCAGTAGAGGGAATTGATCTTGACATGAAAAGCACATTGCGSTGTAGAAACATGTTTGCTTTGGGAATGATGTATTGGCTTTTCGATCGGGACGTCAACCAAACAGTTGATTTCCTTGAGAAAAAGTTTAAAAACAAGCCTGCCATTGTKGAGGCCAATGTCAAAACGCTGCACGCRGGTTTTTTCTATGCYGAAACGGTAGARGCCCTGCCTTCAACATACACGATACCYCCMGCCGTAATTGNAAAGNGGGAGCTATCGACATATCTCTGGCAATCAGGCAACGGCCTGGGGGTTCCTGGCTGCTTCACAAAAGCTGGGTCGAAAGCTTTTTTATGGGTCGTATCCCATAACACCAGCTTCGGATGTGCTTCATGAACTCTCCAAGTTCAAGCAAATGGGAGTGGTCACGATGCAGGCGGAAGATGAAATTGCGGCAGTTTGCTCTGCWMTTGGCGCCTCGTAYGCTGGAAATTTGGGTGTAACAGCATCATCAGGACCKGGAATAGCGCTAAAGGGTGAAGCKATAGGACTCGCTGTCATGATTGAATTGCCYCTRGTGATCATTGATGTGCAACGGGCCGGTCCATCAACCGGGATGCCGACAAAGACCGAGCARGCTGATTTAATGCAAGCGCTTTATGGCCGAAATAGCGACAGYCCATGYATCGTGGTTGCTGGAAGCACGCCTTCTAATTGTTTTACTTACGCCTTTGAAGCAGCACGTTTGGCTGTGGARCAYATGACACCSGTWATMTTTTTATCMGATGGTTAYTTRGGTAAYGGTTCTGAACCSTGGAAGTACCCCCAAATGGCAGATTTACCGGAAATCAAAATACCCGRAACCAAGGCCARGGGAGAGGATTTTCTRCCTTTTGAGAGAGATAAGGATAAATTAAACCGASCTTGGGTYATACCTGGTACAAAGGGTTTTGAACAYAGGATAGGCGGTATCGAAAAAGAAGAACTGACTGGTAAAATTTCCTACGATCCTGAGAACCATGAAAAAATGGTGAGGGTACGCGCGGAGAAGGTTGCGAGGGTAGCAAACTATATTCCRGAGCAGGAAGTGGTGGGAGAAGACAAAGCGGATGTACTCGTAGTAGGATGGGGAAGTACCCGTGGTTCACTCTTTACCGCYTGTAGGGAAATGCAGGATGAAGGTAAAAGCGTRAGYMTGGCGCACTTCAATTATATAAATCCATTGCCTAAGAATACAAGCRAAATTCTCTCCAATTTTAAAAAGATTATTGTTTTTGAGYTGAATGATGGCCAATTYGCYAAAAYGCTGCGGGGCCTATATCCGGATTACAAGTATATMCARTACAATAAGATTCAGGGCCTGCCTTTAACAGTTGCAGAGATTAGGGAAGAAATTGGTAAGCACCTCTGAAATGAGGGATGACCGGGAACAAAGGATAGACTTTTTCGTATCAATAATAGTGGATGTAATACATTAATATGGCTGACCATTTAGTAGAACCGAAAGATGAAGATGCTCCTTTAACGAGGAAGGACTTTGCCAGCGAYCAGCTGGTGCGATGGTGTCCGGGATGTGGTGATTATGCCATACTCTCGGCAGTGCAAAAAGCCATGCCTGAGTTGGGGTATGCTAAAGAGGATATCGTGTTTGTATCTGGGATTGGATGYGCCGCTCGGTTTCCTTATTATATGAACACATTTGGATTTCACACGATTCATGGTCGTGGCCCTGCTTTTGCCACRGGGATTAAGTTGGCAAATCCYGATTTATGCGTATGGGAAGTRCAGGGTGACGGTGATGCGCTGGCTATTGGTGGAAACCATTTTATTCACGCGATTCGCAGGAATATAGACATCAATATCATGGTGTTTAACAATGAAATTTATGGTCTTACAAAGGGGCAGTATTCACCAACTTCAAGGAAGGGAACCAAGTCGGGTTCAACACCGATGGGCTCCCTGGAGACTCCGTTTTCAGTGGGAGAGCTCGCCTTGGGTGCAAAAGGAACGTTTTATGCCCGGACCATTGACACGAATCCCAAGCTGATGACCCGAATTGTTGCTGAGTCCGCRAAGCACAAGGGSACTTCTCTCATTGAGATCTTGCAAAATTGCATCATCTACAACGACAAAATTCACAGTGAAATCACGGACAAGGAAAACCAGGATGAAACCCAACTGCACTTAGAGCATGGGCAGCCGATGATTTTTGGAAAGGAAAAGAATAAGGGAATTCGTCTGAACGGACTGGAGCTTGAGGTGGTAACAATAGGGGAGAATGGCGTCAAAGAAGAAGATATTCTCATTCACGATGCGCATGTGCAGAGCAATGTGATGCACCTGATGCTCATCAATATGCAGGGACCTGATTATCCCACTGCTTTGGGCATTATCAGGGCGACCGAAGCAGACACCTATGGGGATCTAATTGCGGGGCAAATCGATGAGGCCAAAAAAGCAGCCAAGATCAATACCATGGACGAATTGCTTTCCAGTGGTAATACCTGGCACGTAGGCGAATAGAAGCCGTCTCCACCTCGGATTGYCTTTGGCAATTCCGGYTTATCCGTTGACCAATATTCTTTTTATGTAYGAGTATTTAGGTTATGCAGGTGCTATCGTAGTTGGGTTGCTGGTGGTGMTAATAGGCGCCGGTGGATCCATTCTCACCGTTCCGGTACTCGTKTATCTTTTCCATATATCACCGGTYATTGCAACGGGMTATGCACTGCTYATWGTNGGGNACCACCTCAATTATCAGYACCCTCTCTTACATCAGGCGTCAATTGGTAAATTATAGGATCGCCGTCATATTCGGAATACCATCCGTATTGGCCGTCTATCTTACCCGAAGGTACATGCTCCCGGCCATTCCTGATGAGATGTTCACCATTGGTGACACGTTGATTACAAAGGATTCCTTTCTGATGTTGCTCATGGGATGTCTGATATTCGTCTCGGCAACCACTATGGTTCTGGTTAAAAGAAAGTATGATACAACCGATGAGCCGGACCTCAATACGTTTTACTATACRAGGATGATTTTGATTGAGGGCTTGATCATTGGCGTACTTACCGGCCTGGTTGGAACTGGTGGAGGTTTTATGATCATCCCTGCATTGGTTATCATGTGTAACCAACCCATAAAAACMGCTATCGGTACCGCCTTATTGATYGCMTCSGCAAAGTCTGGAATAGGATTTYTGGGGGAAATGTCAACCAACTCSAATATAGAYTATGAACTGATCWTTAAATTCACYKGCTTCGCRCTTGTTGGAATTGCMATTGGAACTTAYCTGTCTGATAAGRTTTCSGGYTACAAACTGAGAAAYTACTTYGGGTAYTTCYTGTACCTGGTGGGGGYKATCATCCTGATCAAKGAGATTTTTTCGCTTTAGGGTTCCGGGCCCTTCGACTCCGCTCAGGGTCCTTTCATTGGWRTSWWMGMMYYSWRWKCGCKMAAAKGMYYGTTRCAMTKCACTAYSWAAGCACCCTGAGCGCGCAAATGATCGTTGCAATGCACTATCAAAGCACCCTGAGCGSRSWMRWRRKSKKYKMWWTSYWVTAWMAAAGYWCYYYTTGCGGCTTCAGCGGWCKYTTAAACCACAATGGCCGTCTTAAATTATCCGGTCCYGGMCCSGGTCGTGTYAATGCGAGCCATTCTTYRTAYACYTCAAAGGATTTTGTRGTATCCACRTATACATCGCCATAGCTGTCWTCRCTMYGGGCTTTTTCTACCCTRACTTTCTGGTGCCAGCAATGCATGCCGCTTATGGGATCTGGATGCGGAGCGAAAGTTATGTTTTGGTGTACACCTCCGTCTTTCCAGAAGATGTGTTGAGAATCCGGATCGTCGCTGGAATAACGCTCAATTTGGCTCACCGTCCGCATCATATATTTACCACCTTCCGATCTCTCAATGTCAACCGTATTCATRGCCCATCGGTTCGCCAGYGGATCGTGATCTTGTCKCCAYCTMCCGATATGATGTGAGCAAGCAATAACCCCGGGCCTGATTGATTCAGTAACCCAAACCTTGTCCACAAAATASCCGATTTCCGTATTGATCCTCACCAGGTCATTCTCYTTKATACCCAAATGCGCAGCTTCGGAAGTGTGGATCCARATGGGATTCCGGTTCGCTATCTCCGTSAGCCACTTTGCATTGCTCGAACGTGTATGAATAAGATTGGGCAACCTGAATGTTGGAACCAGTGGATATTCCCCCTTCTCCCGATCCATATCTTTCCAATRCACATGCGACTTRATATAACCGGGGATGGCGTGYTCMGGCCATYTCCAGTCGACCATGGTTTGRGAGAAAAACTCTTGTTTYCCRGATGGGGTGTTGAAGYTTTCSCGWGGCTTTCCATCAATGACAACTTTCCCTTTTTCTTCACCGTCTTTTACCGTCAGATGTCTGTCATAGACATGTTCGTCAATTTCAAACGCACCGTATTTCTTCATATAATCCAGCGGGGTGAGTCCTTCTTTGCTGGCCTTTTCCGGAAGTCCCGGGACATGTTCGAATATATGGCTATAGTATTCATCAATCGTTACCTTCTCTCCGGGATTATCAGGTGACTCAAAATGCTGTCGAATGCCCAATTCGCCATCGGGGTCGATTCGCCATGACAGGTCTATCCAAAACTCATCTTCTTCCCATACCTCACCTGGATTGGCTTCGTAGGTATGCTTAACTTCTCTCCCKGTTTTGCGCATGTATTCCCGCAATACAGGTTGGCGAAATGCGATCCACTTCCCGGAGTGCGTTTCATAACTGTTCAAATCATGTCGCTCTGCCGCATGTCCCATYGGCAGAACATAATCAGCTAAATAGGAGGTTTCTGACCATGTAGGAGTAAGGGCGATATGCATRCCCATCTTTTTCTCGTCGGTAAACATTTCCATCCATGAGAATCCATCCGGGAATGTCCAAACCGGATTAAAGACACGAGAGAAGTAAACATCCAGTTTTCCCCGTCCTTCTTTTATCATATGAGGCAAAAGGAATCCCATTTCATAATGTGCCAATGGATATTCATCRGGAAAATGGAGYTCATTCCAGAACTTATGTGCGGGTGGAGTTTTAAACATGGTGGGTGTGAATTYGTTCCRTGCACTGGGCATGGTTCCWCCTTCACCGCCAATKGCCCCTACAAGCACRCTTAAAAAATGTAAGGTTCTTGTTGCTTGCCATCCTCCCAGGTTTCCAGCCGAAGCACTCCTCCAATTATGACAGGCGAACCGGGTACCTGCTTTGCCTATTTCGCGCGCAATTTCTGGAATCATAGAAGCGTCTATACCACACTCTTCTGCTGCAAACTCTGGTGTATACATGKTGTATTCCTCCTGGAGCGCAGTAATAAAATGGGAAAAAGTATGACCATCTTTATTTCCGGTCTTATGTATAAGGTATTCCTCCCAATTCACCCAGGTCTTCATCCACTCCTCGTTGTAGAGTTTTTCATCAAGTATTACTTTGGCCATTGCCAGGAACAASGCGGCTTCAGTACCGGGATAGGTGGCGAGCCAATAATTGGCCATRCTCGCCGTATTRGATAAGCGGGGATCGATGACACAGAGCTTAGCGCCCTTCATCATTCCCTCAATAATTCGCTGGGCATGCGGATTGAAATAGTGTCCGGTTTCTAAATGGGCACTCAGCAATAGRATAAATTTTGCATTGGCGTGATCAGGMGATGGCCTGTCGTATCCCTGCCACAGCGTATATCCGAGACGGGCTCCGGCTGAACAAATATTTGTATGGCTRTTATGCCCATCCACACCCCAGGCATTGAGCACCCGATCCATATAGCCCTGATGGCCGGGCCTTCCGACATGATAAACGATTTCATTGTTGCGTTTTTCTTCCAGTGCTTTACGGATACGACCTGCTATATCATCCAATGCTTCATCCCAWCTCACGCGTTCCCATTTCCCTTCCCCTCGTTTACCGGCACGTTTCATCGGATAGAGTATCCTGTCGGTATCATTTATTTGGTTGATGGTGGCAGGTCCTTTGGCACAATTCCGACCTCGACTGGCCGGGTGATAGGGATTGCCTTCGAACTTCTGAATCTTTCCGGAYTCTTTATCTACATATGCCAGAAGTCCACAGGCTGCCTCRCAATTGAAACAAGTAGTAGGAATTATGGAATAGTGTCTCTCTACTTTTTTTGGCCAGGCCTGGGCATCATATTCCATCCAATCGTCCCACTTATCAGGAGGTGGGTAAAAGGATAAATCATGAGGTTCATTCATTGGGGTAATGGCCTCTTTAGCGGCTGAGAGGTCCACACCCCTAAACCTATCCAGCTTTTTGATGAGGCCCAAAGACTCAGCTGTTTTTTCTATGATTGTCCTTTTCCTACCCATTAGCTCAATGGTATAAGTTGTGGAACTTTAACGATCAGATGGTTGGAGATCCAGACGCCGGCAATAATCAGCAGTGGTAAGAGTGCAAGTGCAAATCCTTGTGCAAACATCAGTATGGCAAGTGGGAAAACGCATCCAATAATTACCGACCCAATCCAATAATGCCATTTATATTTTCCCTTGAATATCATGATGGCAGCGAGTTGCGCGTCCCTGGAACCGTGTTTTATAATYGGTTCTGAAATTTGCAATACAAAACTAATTGCAGTCGGCACCAACAATATGAGGTATACCAGCCGATCAGCYCCMGATTGGCACAATACMCTGTAAAAACAATCCTCAACAAGTACATTCCCCATTCCGACTAAAATAATCATGGAGGCCCCAAGCATCATTATATGGCTGAGCATATGAAATGGCAGGATTGGACTTTGCCAGTAGTCGCGCCCCTTTGCTTGCCCGAAGAGAAAGGCGGTATATATTCCCGTAATAAATGCAAACAGGCTGGTAAGAATTATTATKCCTGCGGTCAGCGTATCATTTTCAAGTAGCATAACATATAGATTCAAGAGTAGTAGAGCGCTATATCCCACAATTGTATATGCACCCTTCACCAACCAGGATTTCCATTGGGGCCTGAACAGCACATTTAAAAAGCGGTCGGGTCTGTCCATGTCCATAATTAATAGAATTCCTGTTATCCCAAGGAAGAACAGACTTATGGAACAAACTGCCATAAAAAACTCCAACTGTCTATAACCCATAAACCAGAGTATCATATGGACCAGGTAGGTCCCTGCCGCAATTCCTTTGGTTATCAGGTAGGCYGGCACCTCCCAACCCCAGAGAATTCCCTTTTCCGGTGCATCGTATGCGGTTTTGATTCCAGCTTTGAAGTCATCGAAACCAGTTACGCTGGCTGCCTTGGTTCCACCATTGGGACTTTTGAACTCGCCTAGCCCTTCGGTGCCTTTATTGGTATTGTGGCCAACACCTTCGTCTTGGGAACCCCATGCATAATTGGCTTCTTTAGCAGAGGCAGTCGGTGYCAGGGACTCGGGTTGCGCATTGATATAGAATACCTTGGGTTTTGTTCCCTTTTCAGGTTTTCGTACTTCAAATTTATTTTCTGCAAGCAGCTGGCTGATTTCGGTTGCAGGATTGTCAATGTCCCCTGAAATAATCGCGTGTTCGGGGCACACAACCACACAAGCGGGTTCAATTCCCTGGTCAACCCTATGCGTACAGAAATTGCATTTAGCAGCCGTTTTTGTATTGGGATCTATATAGAGGGCATCATAGGGGCAGGCTTGGGTGCAGGCCTTGCAACCAATACATCTGTCATTGTCAAAATCAATRATACCATCATCCCGGCGATAAAGTGCTGTAACCGGACAAATGGTGGTGCAAGGTGCATCGTCGCAATGGTTGCAACGCATWACAGARAAWRATCKSTKKGWATCWGGRAASTCWCCGTGTTCAATRTACTTKACCCARGTTCKGTTGACYCCAATKGGMACCTCATGYTCGCTYTTRCAWGCKACTGTACAKGCRTGRCARCCRATGCACTTTCTGTTGTCAATGATGAATCCGTAATTCACTTGGTTYGTTGTCGCTCACATTACTTGCTCACTCCGTTCGCCTAATCTTCTCGCTGTCGTTCGCGTTATTCTGTTCGMTGTCCCACACGTTTCTTTGTTCTGCTTTGGTCCATTTATTCTATTGTTGCGCCACCGAATTACGGCGCAAACCTGCCTGCCGGTGCCGAAGGCATCCCTTTGGGGCAGGCAGGG
>NVRW01000042.1 GCA_002400975.1 Flavobacteriales bacterium
GCTATTGGAAAATGAGAAGCTGTTTCCAGTCAGGCAGGCGGAAGCGGGACTCGGGCTGAACCCAGCAAGTGGTGCGGCCCCTGATCCAATAACCACGGTTGCAATAGCCTGACAGCCATTGAGGTCTGTTATTGTTACATTATAAGTGCCGGCACACAGTCCGGATAGATCTTGTGTTGTTGCGCCGTTACTCCATAAATAAGCATAGGGTGCAGTACCCCCTGATGGGGTAAGATCAGCAGAGCCATCACATGCTCCCGGGCATGATTCGTCTATACCCACAATTACAGCTGCTGGTTCAGGATATACAATAACCGTGACCGTAGCAGTTGCAAAACAACCACTGATATCTGTGACSGTTTGCGTTACCGTAAATGTTCCRGTTGTTGTATAGGTATATATAGGGTTTTCAAGCGTYGATGTTCCYACACCGTCACCAAAATCCCAYGMAAAAGTGGGGTTACCCATATTGTCGGGCGTACCYGTATTTRTAAAAACAAAGCTGTTGCCCGTTAAACACTGATTTCCATTGTATGTAAAACYGGCCAACACYGTTRYCCCAACCGTGCCCACTACACCACTAATAATTGACACACAGCCACTTGCATCCGTTACAGTAACKGTATAGGTGCCRGYACACAAGCTGGTTTGATCCTSRGTAGTGGSCCCATTCGACCAWGCRTAGGTATAGGGAGTTACRCCGCCAGAAGGTGTYAAATTGAGTGCTCCRTCACAGGCACCARYACAAGATTCATCGGTTGGWGTRATKGYNAARSNYMGGYGGRCAGGTSACGGTAATYGTCTGAGTTGCAGATRCACTGCATCCATTCTCGGTAACTGTTTGTGTTACCGTGAAAGCACCACATGACCCGTAAGAATAAGTTGGATCCTCAGCCGTAGACGTTCCTATCCCATCGCCAAAATCCCAKGCGAATGTAGGACCTCCCATATTGAGTCCTGGCGTGCCGATATTGATRAACGCAAAGCTATTTGATGTGAGACAGGTAGAACCCGAGAATGTAAATCCCGCTGTTGGCCCGGAACCAGGAGCAATTATTACACTTGCCGTTGTAATACACCCAGCAGCATCAGTTATTGTYACGGTGTAAGTRCCAGAGCACAAACCCGTTAAGTCTTGTGATGTRGATAAATTCGACCAAGCGTAAGTATAGGGACYGGTACCACYTGAAGGTGTTAAATCTGCTGYCCCATCACACAAACCSAGACAGGAYTCATCCGTGCCAGTGACYACCCCAACCGGAGGAGCAGAAACAGTGATCGACTGTGTAATGGTTGCACAACAAGTAGGATCAGCAGATTCACATACATCTAAAGTAACACTRTAGGTTCCAGCTGTACTCCAAACGATTCCAGCCGGATTTTCATCCGTTGAAGTAGCGGGAGTGCCTCCWGTAAAAGTCCAGCTATAGRTAAAGASYGGCGATCCCATAACGCTACCSGTRGAGCCAGTATTTGTGAAAGYAAATCCCGYRCCCTCACAATGAGGGCCATCATCYGTGAACCCCGCCGTCGGCGGGGTACACGCAGGCGGCGGYGGCGGTAAAGTYATCGTAACCGGACACCCCCCATTTTGCTGYTGRCAATTYRMRGKATTGTCWGTWGGACCACAAAAATCATTTTCTGCYCCYTCAAAAACAATTTCAGCAGGATAMCCATTRGTAGTRAAKGTRATKGTKCCACAAACYTCYACMGGTTGAYTGATACAAAAAGTCGACAGRTCATCTGGAGCAATSGCATTTCCACCACTSGCSGMYACKGTTATKCCYCCCATWSYRCYSGTRACACTYGCRGTACCWCCMCCWGWWATWGGAGSRKYSCCATCRGCACAACCAGAACACATAAAACAAGTTGCACAACCAGCTGCACAGTAGAGATAAGAGGTTGTAAACGATGTCGTCTGAACACTGGCAATAGAGSCGTAGGTTCCTCCCGAAGGAGTCAGATTAAAATCATCCGTCCCTCCCCAGTTTACATCCAGGGCCAAACAAATTTCCATGGAGATTGTAAATGTACCGTCACCATTATCTACGATRCCAGTAAAGCTACCCGTATTACCATCACAAGCATGAGCCTGGCCCATTGGAACTGTTAACATTATGATTAAGAGCAGGGCACTCCAAATCCATTTGAGTTGTTTTTCACAAATCATACTTCCATCATTTAATTCAAATATTTTCATGTAATGATCGGTTTCCTCGAGTTGCTCTAGGCTCAATCTTGCGCTTGCGCATGGTAAATTTCCACGATCACGTTGGCCGTACCTTCAAAATACTGGTCCAATTTTCTTTTGTACTGTACAATACTCCCTGGCTCCACCACTTCCTTAACTACAAACAGCTCAGCTCCGATCACTTCACTATCCGMRTTATAAAAAGTAACCTTCAACTTAATATTGTCGTAGCTCGCCACGGTAGCSGAGCTGTATARCTCTCCTTCAATTATGGTCTTTTTGACCAAGTGGTTTTTCCACTCATAGGTATTGCTCCAATTCGATACATTATTAATATAGTAAATTGGGTCCTTGGCTTCCCGCTCGTATACCACCTCTTTTGAATATGGGGATAGTAAAAGACCGTCATTAATCTTCATCTCCTCAACYTCATCTATCTCCGTTTCAAAATCATTTATCCAGGCCATATATCCATCGTCAGCATCGCGATACTTGGTTAACAYCACCYGCTCCTTATTAAAGACCACTTTATCTTTGCTTTCCAAYACCATCATTCTGTCTCTTACTGTTCCCTCAAGAAAGAACACTACCTTTCCATGGGCTACATTAACTTCAGTCTCTCCACTTTCTTTATATGCCCTTATATTAAATGATGTGCCTAACACCCTTGTCTTTGTATTGGCAGTGTAAACACAAAAAGGTTGGTCCGCATCCGGCTTCACATCGAAGAAAGATTCACCCTCCAAAAACACATTCCGCTTGTCTCCAACAAAATTCTTGCTATAGATAATTTTCGAATTCCGATTWAGGAATACCAAAGAACTATCYGGYAGRTARATTACCTTTACATCATTAGAAGTARCAATCTCAATGATATCWTCGGYAACATCYTCCTGAGTCRCAACTACAAYATTTCGCTSCTCATYGCCTTYSARTATACCCAAACTTGCAATGGTATAGGCCAGCCCAAACAATAGTATAAAGGATGCCGCAATACGCAARARTTGACCACCTGRCACTTTYYTGATTAGYCGAGTCAATTTGCCGCTTGATTTCTTCGCTTCCAATTTCTTRCGGACATTYCTCCAGGCAKCATCRATRTCAGGATTGAAAACCTGATACTCAGATTCCGCCAGGGTTAAGAGTTTTTTGGAGTGGACGAATTGTTCAGCATTTTCAGGGTTTTCAGCGATCCAATCCAACAATTGGCGTTCTTCCTCCTGATTTAACTCGTCAAAAAAGTATTTTGCAATTAGTGCATCCATGGTATTCGCTATTTATAAAGACTTGTCGTCTCCACTATAAAGACAATATCGGAGAACTTTACCCCTACTGGAGTATGCAATAAGATGCAATGTTTGAAAATTCAAAAGAGRGGAAAAGGGAAAAGGGGAGTTAAACTAAGATGTAATAGCCGACTTTTTTAGAATATATGGYTTCARATGGTTTCTCAGTCTTCTTAACGCCTTTCCCATTTGATTCTCAACKGTTTTWATYGATATGCCCARGTGATCTGCCACCTCACGGTATTTCATGTCTTCRTATCTGTTGAGWAGAAAAACTGCCTTGCATTTAGGGGGTAATAAATTGATYGCCTGATTGACACTCTCCTCCARCTCTAATTGCTCCAARCTGYTTTCMCCRATCRSWCCGTCATAWTGATATACCTCCAGAACCTCAYTTTCYAAGGRTACYRTAGTCTTGGATTTCTTRGTGTAATTCAACGCYGTATTAACCGTAGAYCTRAAAATGTATCCCTTCAATGATGAATTAATCACAATKGYSTCCCCCTTKYSMAGMAGGTTCACAAAAACATCYTGCACAACATCCTCAGCTGCMGCGTAGTCATTTACAATATTGTTCGCTGCAAGACACAGAGACTTGTAATGYTGCTGRAAGAAGYCTTCCAGATGAGAASTTARTTGTTTTGARCTTTTAGAAGGTGMAAACATCAATACAAAATTTYSAGTCAAAACTAAGCATTATYCYARAYCATCTTATTCCAGAATAACATTGTCCGAATAATTATTCTATCTGAACATTAGACGCAGAAGTAAAAGTGAGGTTGCCTTGTGGGAAAATTTAATTTGGTGTACTCTGGTGGCCRATGCCAAATAGCATCTTACAAAATTCAGCTTTTCAAAATATTTTACATTTGCAGCAAGCCTTAAAGAATATCTAGAAGAATATCTACGAATGGAATCGGCGCTTTATAGGAAATTACTTTTACTCGCATTGATAGAGGGGGGCTGTGTGATGGCCCTGGAGTTGATTGGTGCCAGAATGGCAGCGATTTATTTTGGAAACTCCTTATATGTTTGGACCTCTATATTAAGTATAACCATAGCAGGACTTGCCGCTGGTTATTTTGCAGGAGGGGCGATATCACAACGATTCGACTCAAAGAGTGCTATCTACTACGCTTTTTTGGCAGCGGCAATAGCGACTTTGTTAATGCCTAAATGGGCCAATTTCATTATGTTGGAAACGATGACTTCCGGATATCAAACCGGTGTGGTAGTTTCTTGTCTTCTTTACGTATTTCCAGTGATGTCAATGTTAGGTACTATTCCTCCGAATATAATTAAGGTGTTAACGGATAGTTCCGGCAACTCCGGAAACAATACAGGAAATGTATATACCATTTCCACGCTCGGCGGAATTTTCGCCACATTATTTGTTGGATTTTATATCATTCCCAACTTTGGGATTAAGTCGAGTACGTATGTGATAGCCTGCCTGCTGGCCGTTGCGCCATTTTTATACTTTCTGAAAGTAAAAGCACTACTCTCCGTTGGAATTATTCTAGGTTTTGTGCTAACCATCAGCMTTGGRATCAAACCRGGAAAACAAAAGGCCAATTCACACATTAGAATTATWCAYAAAAGTGACGGACTATTGGGACAAATGGTTATTGCAGATGATCTGAAAACTGAAAAGCGTTCATTGATGATCAACAATATATCCCAGACTTTTATGCACATTCCTTCCGGAAGATCGCAATGGCGATATGTTCATAGAATGGCCATGTATGCCTCAAGGATGCCTCAAGGCTCCACAGTATTGTTATGTGGAATTGGTGGAGGTAACCTAATTAATGAACTGGTTGGATTGGGCTTCAATGTAGATGCTGTTGACCTGGACGCCAGAATGGCTGAGGTAGCACGCAAGTACTTCATGATGACTGACCAGACAACAGTGTTCGAAGATGATGCCCGCCACTATATAAGGACGTGTGAGAAACAATACGACATCGTTATTCTGGACATGAGYGCKGGAGAGAACCAGCCGTCCAATGTATATACGATTGAATGCTTTAATGAAATCAAGAACCTGCTGAGYGACGATGGTATCSTGTTCTTGCATTATCAGAATGCAMTCGARGGTGTTAATTCACTTGCGATAAAATCATTGGGAAGAACTTTGGCTGMAAGTGGCTTRAATCCACAACTRTTRAATACGGATAAAGTCAAGGATGATCAGACMAAGGCCAATTGGAATAAAGTTGGRGAGCTCATGTTGTTYGGYAGYAAACAACCGATARYACTCAATGGCAACTTTGAGCGACGCGACAAATTTGCTGATCCTTTCACTTTTGCSAGGGGTGAGAATACGGTWATYAAAGGATATGACTTTAGTGRGGGCATGATCTTCACTGATGATCKTCCAATAATGGATGTCCTGCACACTGCAACATTRTCCACCACTCGTGGGGCTAGCATMGAAACCCTGTTTCCAATTTTCATYAATGAGAARATTGATATAATGTAAGYCAAATGCTCAGGAGAAAGCAAATTGATAAGCTTTACCGATTCTGTTTTTTGACTGTCTGGACCATTTTGGGTTTCTCCAAAATTGGCCTTTCTCAAATTGCCTTATTTAGTGCCGATGATACTCTGGGATGCGTTCCATTCACGGTTGGCTTTACCAATCAGAGTATTGATGCCCAATCCTATTTATGGGATTTCRATGACGGATTGACCTCCACCCAAACGGACCCATCCCACATTTTTTATGGCACCGGCAGTTACAAKGTCACCYTGTTYGCATTTGATTCCGTGCTGAATGTTGATAGTTTCACAATAACCATACAAGCCCCATCCGCATTACCATTCTTYAMCTTGCCTGGAGAAGCCTGYCCTAATCAAACAGTAGAGTTCRCGGTMTTTGGAAATTATGACGCTGATAATATCGTAGAATGGGATTTCGATGATGGAAATGGRGGAAGCAATTCACTCACCCATCATGCATTTCAAGATACAGGRGTGTACAATGTVGTGCTATCAGTTATCAACGCGGCTTGTGGCCTYGCAGAAGATTCCAACATCATTGTCATTACAAATACGGTAGTACCAACGATACATATCCATCCRGAACTTGCGAATACAACSATCTGCCCKGGCGCATCTTTCCCTTTCTTTTATGATGAGGRATATGCMATTCAATGGGATTTTGGAACAGGRGATKTGAGTACAGACCCWTATCCATCKTATGTGTACGATTCTATCGGTGTTTATACTGTGAATATTGCTGTGACCAATACGTGTGGGAATACCAGCTCSGTGGATACAACAATTACGGTTAGTCAAAGTGCTCAGGTAAGYGCRGAAGYATTCGGTTCTTATTCGGTTTGCAAAAACGACTCTGCWCCCTTCTTTGCTGCCTCTGGTTCTGGCTACAAATACCAGTGGAATTTTGGCACCGGAGACATTGATTCRAGTGAGMATACCAATTAYGCATTTTCCGATACYGGAACTTACAATGTTCAGCTGATTGTAGAGAACTTATGTGGAGTGACAGATACAGATTATATTCAGGTTAATGTCAGCGACTCACTGCTTCCAATAGGATGGATAGCAATGAGCACAACAGTCGCCTGTCCAAATGAGGTGATTCAGTTCTCTGCCACCTCAGGATATGATGATTACACCTGGGATTTCGGGGATGGATCTACAAGCCCAAACCAAAATCCCATGCACAGCTATAACCTCCCTGGCGTTTACCCAGTTACACTTAACATTACAAACAACTGCGGATCAACAATATACCCAGACACCGTCACAGTTGATCTAACCAATATTACCCCGGCATCTTTCAGCACTGATCAGCTAAATTATTGCGTGGGTGATATGGTGGCATTTGCTGGAAATGCTTCCACYRGTATTTTAAGTCATTGGTGGRATTTTGGAGATGGATCCGGAGATTCTACGTTAAATACCACACACAATTATCAGGACACCGGAGTTTTCATTGTTACTTATGTSGTAATGAACTCTTGCGGAATAAAGGACACGAGCATCYTAACGGTGCTCATTGACAGCTCTAGTCCACCGGTTTCCACATTTATCASTTCTTTAAATTATGCCTGTCCCGGTWCRTCGATCGAATTCACAAATTTGAGCAGTGATACGAATTCCGTGCTGTGGTACTTTGGAGATGGGGATAGCTCYGGTAYGGTTGATCCAATGCATACTTACGATAATCCRGGAAATTATGTGGTTAATTTATCGGTCACCAACATTTGCGGAAAGAGCAGCATGTTTTCCAGCATTATCACAATGTCATACTATAATCAATTGTCGGMTCCAGTTATGAMCTGTTCTCAATTGGCGGATTCCATCGTCTTTTTCTGGCCAGCSGTATCTGGTGCMACAGGATATGAGRTTAGTTCAGATAATGGAGYAACRTGGAATTCCAACTCRGRTYTTGGTCCTACRCATAYGGTTATAGGAGTTGCAGACAGTTCGTATAGCYTRCGCGCSCGCGCATTGGGGCAAGSGGATTGTCTATATGGCGTGGTTTCCAATGAAACAACCTGCACCTTTATCGGAGCTGGACTATCCAATATCGCTGGCAATTCCGTAAGCATCACACCCAAYCCGTCAGCAGGAATATTCTATTATTCCGGGAGCCCTTCGAGTGTAAATGCACACCTCACAATATACAACACGATGGGAGGAATAGTRCTTGCTGTARAKTTAACMGAATCTGAAAGCCTCATTGACCTATCRGATCAATCAGCTGGCATTTACCTGTTCAAGGTCCAATCAACCGACCATRTSGAAATACACCGTTTGGTTGTTAACAGKWARNGGATTAYCTCATTAATGTGACATGYCCRACGTATTSATGGGCGTYTCCATTCTGATCCTCTGTCCGAATRAGCCATACGTATACATCCAACTGGGATACCTTACGGCCRTCATTGGCCCTRCCATCCCARCCGATTGCATYCTTAAATACCCCCKCTGATTCRTACACCATGTCACCCCAYCTGTCATATATATAAAAAGTAAAGGTCTCATCTTCAATRCCAATTCCCTGAGGGAAGAAATAGTCATTTACCTGATCACCATTGGGCGTAAACGAATTTGGTGTGAAAAGAATAAATTCACTTTCAATAAGCAGGGGATGCACAACAGTATCATAGCAATTTGATTGGTTTCGSACCATCAGYAAAACGTTATARATTCCCGCTTCTGTGAACGTATGMGGCAYTCCATCTCCACCCGAAAAATCAGGTACCTGAACMGTSGYRCTGTCCCCATCATCAAAATCCCAGAGCCACCATACCACATCCGRACTTGAYGCATCWACAAARTCAACAAGTGGTGAGAGGATAGAGGTTTYTGGTGGATTMAACACAACRCCATTTTGCATCATAAAAAACTCAGCRGTTGGCGGAGATTCAACCGGGTAGGTCGCAATTCCACTGCAACCTTCAACAGTCAATACCTCYAAAGAAACGYTATAYGTTTGCGTCAATRAATAATCATGGTCAGGGTTCTCCWGGGTTGAAGTAYYTCCGTCATCAAAATCCCAGTTCCAGCTTGCCAATGATGAACCCGGCGGAGGCTGTGMAGTACTGGTAAAWGTCAAGGTTGARGGATCAGGATCACATGCCCAGGTAAAATTGACAATYGGYAGCTGGTTYACYRYCACRGTTGCCATCCCAAAGCCGTCCGGAGTGCAGTTTTGATCACCGACAGTAACCGAATAATTTGTTGTGTTTGCGGGTGAAACCGTGATTGTCTGGCTGGTGCTAGCTCCCGGATCATCCCATAGGAAGGTATTCGGAAAATAYGGAAAATTGGGATTACCACCAGTCACATCCGCAGTGAGCGTCGCATTGTCACCTCCACATATTTCATCATCGCTAACTGTTACYATCAATGGTGGATAAATAGAAACGGTCATCGAAYYATATGCCGGGCATCCATTTATATCCGTGACYGTAACATTGTAAGTYGTTTGCGAACCTGGGTTAACGGTRGAAGAAGCTACACCNNGGANTCCATTGTCCCAGGYATAGGTGTACACAGTTGGCCCACCCCCCTCATTGGTTCCGCCGCTGGCCACGACTGCAATAATCGCCTGTCCACCAATGCAAATGGAGGTGTCGATTAACATTTGYAGAACTAGTTCCGGTGGCTCWACAACAACAACAGAGGCAGTAACGACACAGCTATTCACATCTGTYAGCGTCACWTCRTACGTTCCGCCRATCAGGCCACTTGCAGCTGCATTTGTCTGTACATTTAAATCATCCCACATGTAAGTATATGGAATTGTCCCGCCAGCCGGGAACACAGTTGCAGTTCCATCAGCACCCCCATAACAGGMCACAGGCGTGGATGCMATATTTGAAATGGTAGGACCCTCATTGTCYAATACAGGTAAAGTTATGGTAAAAGRGCATCCATTGGCATCSGTTATAATCACATCATAATTGCCCTCAACCAATCCCACCGCATTACTYGTAGTTTGRCCCARGGGTGTACCCWGATCATCRTACCACTCATATGTATARGCACCRGTACCGCCCATAGGRGTCACGGTAGCATCTCCRTTGGCATTTCCGCAACTCGAAGGTGATGTAATACCATTAGCMGTTAGGATTTGTGGTTGARCAATGACCATGACCACAYTGGTATCACAAAARTTATTGTCCGTTACCTGAACAGTATAGGAGCCAACAGCCAGGTTRTTAGCCATTGTTCCGGTTCCCGAACCAYTGGGCAACCATAAATAAGTATGYGGTTGTGAACCCCCYGATGATGTTACAAYAATCTGACCATCACTACTGCCAAAACAAGAAACATCGGAAACTACAGAACTGATTACAAGCTCAGGTGGTTCAKTTAAATTTACCAGATTGGYAGTTGTGCATCCATTTGCATCAGTGACCAATACATYGTTCACTCCAAAACAYAATCCGGTTGGATTCGCGACGGTTGACGAWCTYGGTGCCGCCCATAAATATGTATAAGGAGTTGTACCATTACCAACTACSASRGACGCRGTTCCATCACAAGCTCCAAAGCAGGAGATATCACTGAAACCATTAATGGCGCTTRCAAGCTGCAACGGCTCAAAGATTGAGAACAACTGAGATACRGTACAGTTATTGRCATCCTCAATGGTAATYGTATATGTTCCTCCAGAAAGSMMMMAGATAAAGCYRGAACCGGTACCAATCGTYACTCCATTTCCATCTTTCCATGTGTAGGTATATGGTGCAGTCCCACTGGAAAAGTTCACCGTAGCGGTACCASTGGCATCTCCAAAACAGAGGAGGTCAGTAGTTATYACCGTATCTATRATCGGACCMGTGATRTCGTTGATTATAACCGGGTCCGTATATGCGCAACCATTYCCATCTGTTAAAATCGGATTGTACACACCYGCAAACACGCTGTCAATGCACGTGCCCACMGTTAAAGCMGGATCATTCCAAACTATAGTATAGGGAATAATTCCGCCGATAACYGCTACRCATGCRGATCCATTTTCATTGCCACATGTTGARGCAACAGCRGAGCCCRCATAACTCAAYGGCTGCGGCTCAGTRATRTTRACAGTTCTGMTGATARAACARCCATTCAGATCAGAAATGACTACAGARAATGAGCCTGCACAYAGGCTATCTGCRGTGAAAGTAGTTTGWAAATATGGATCATTCCACAAAAAGGTATASGGCAAAAGACCACCACTAACGGCRACCGAAGCMAGGCCATCACATGCGTTGTTACAACTCACATTTTGCGAAGTCATATTGCCAATCATTGGGGGTGGGGCGGAAATTGTAACAGAAGTTACTGCACTACARSCATTCGCRTCCGWAACRGTAAGATCATATATCCCGGCACAGAGATTGGTTATTTGATCAGTRGTCATRCTGTTGCTCCATAAATATGTATACGGTRGCGCTCCACCAGATACGCCAGACTGAGCAAAACCATCACAAGCGCCATTACAGGAGACATCCSMTGAKGAACTAATRGATGGGATCAATGGGGCCGGTTCACCAATAACGGTAGTGGAGCTGGCAGTACATCCATTGCCATCTGTTACAGTTATAACATAGGTAGCCGCACAGAGACTATCTGCAATTTGCGTAGTTTGAACAGGAATTGAATTCCAAGCATATCCGTAAGGAGCTGTTCCTCCAAAAGCAGTAACAGTGGCGGAGCCATCACAACTTCCACCGCAGAATGCATCTGAAGGGACAACTGAAAGTATAAGAACTGCAGGATCGGTCAATGTCACAGATCCCGTCGCTGTGCAGCCATTTACATCCTCGAYATTAACCACATAGACACCGGCACATAACCCGGAGGCTGAAGGTGTAGCTTGTGCACCGGGATCATCCCATAGATAGGTATACGGAGCAGTTCCACCAGATACAGTTGCAGAACCGAAACCATCGCACGACACGTTGCAACTCGGATCGGAAGTGCCCATCACAACTACAAGAGGAGTGGGTTCTCCTATCAAAACCGTTACCGTAGTAATACACCCACTGACATCAGTAATTGATATTATCGTACTACCAGCTGGAAGGTCCGTGGCAGTTGTTGTGGTCTCCATCGGAGATGTATTCCAGGAATAAGTATATGGGGGTGTTCCATCATTGACCGCGACCGTTGCCTGACCGTCTAACCCACCTGCACAGGTAACATCAAAGCTACTCTGTATGACTGCACTAGGACCGATCAAATCTGCAATTGCACCAGCCCCAACCCCCGTACAACCAGTAAGATCTGTTACTGTGACGTTGTAGGTGCCTGACGCTAATGCAGTACATGTAGAATTGGTACATGWTGTACTCCACAGATAAGAAAGYGCCCCTACCCCATTTGTAACAACCGCYGTAACGGAGCCATCTGCCTGGTTGCAATTGGCATCTACATTTGTTACGTTGACTATTATTGCCGGCGGTTCATTGAYCACATAACYTGATGCGTTGGAACAACCATTGGCGTCAGTAGTAATCACGTTATATGTTCCAGCACACAAACCAGTGGCTGTCGCAGTAGTTTGCACAGCAGGGTCGTCCCATTGATAAATAATCAACCCCGTCCCACCTGATACAGTAACGYTKGCAGTACCATCACAGGCRTTATTACACACTGCATCTGTCCCGCTCATTRTCAGCACCAACGCCGGCGGTTCAAGAATTTCCACGGAGTCAATAACGGAGACACTGTTAGCATCGGTGAYGGTCACATAATACGTTCCGGCACAAAGACCCGCAACATTTTGAGTTGTGAATCCTCCTGTCCAATTRAAAAYATATGGCGCATTACCMCCAGAGATGGTCAACGTGGCACTTCCATTACATATGCTGTTGCACAGTAAATCCACACCCGTAACMACCGTGGCAATAGCCGGTGGTTCTGTGATCACAAYGCAATCYGAAGAAGAGCAGCCTRCAGCATCTGTAATTGTAACACAGAAAGTTCCGGAACACAAWGCCGTWGCAGTWGCYGTGGTTTGGWKGGCTGGATCATTCCAGATATAAGTATAAGGCGCCGTACCGCTTGTTAGCGTGGCGGAAGCCTGTCCATCACATATGTTAAACCCACTTGTATTGCTCACCAAAGTTGCAACGGCATTACCACCAGGCAGATCATTGACCGTTACAGTAGCTATATCTGTACATCCATTATTATCCGTCACGGTTACCGTATATGAACCACCTGGAAGCGTCACTGCGCAGGCCACCGTCTGATTTAATGAGTCATTCCAACTATATGTGTATGGGCCRATACCACCGGTGGGGGTCACACAAGCCGAACCATTTGCGAGACCACAAGYCGCATTTACAACAGTGGTTGGCAATGTCAGTGGACCCGGTTCACCGATCACCACAAGACCTGTTGCMGTGCATAGATTTGCGTCGGTGACCGTCACGGAATAAGTTCCAGCAATTAAATTTGAAATATCTTCAGTAATATCAGAAGTRCTCCATAAAAAGTTATATGGACCAGTTCCACCTGACGGAGTTAAATTGGCCAATCCGGTATTTCCTCCATTACACAGAGCATCAGTTCCCACAATAGCCGCGTTTAGCTGGGGTGGCTCCGAAACTACAACTGTAGCTGTACTCGTACATCCGTTGCCATCTGTAAYGGWRGCVGTRTACGTTATTCCGGCACATAAGTCTGAACTCGTTGTTACAGTTGTTGATGCTCCCGGGTTGTCCCAGGAATAGACATATGATCCACTTCCACCAGATGCAGAAACAGTTGCTGATCCATCACATGAACCGAARCACARCGYATTKGTTGAACCGGTTACAACAGCATTCAGCRCYGGCGGYTCAGTCACCGTGACCAAGGCMGTGGACGTGCAGCCAGTATTGTCGGTAATCGCGACACTGAATGTACCCGCACACAATCCWGTTGCCACCGGTGTCGTTTGGGCAGCAGGGTCYGACCACAARTAGGCAAATGGTGCTGAACCTCCCGTAATTGAAGCGGTTGCCTGTCCAATGCAAACTCCAAAACAGTCCAAATTGTTATTCAATGWAACGGAAGCAACTCYRCCACCWCCGGCATCGTTCACGGTGATTARATCYGATGCGGTGCAACCATTGCCATCAGTTACAGATAAAAAGTACGTTCCCGAAGGCAATCCAGTRCATGAAGAWGTRGAACAGCCWCCRCTCCACARRTACGTRAARGGTCCKGTACCCCCGGCAATCGATACGGAAACTGAGCCATCAGAAAGCCCACAACTGGCATTGAYRGCAGTTARGCTTAGCACCATVGGAGCCGGWGCCASAACGTTGTACGATCCSGTAGTTGTACAACCACCKGCATCCGTTATRGTTACATTGRCYAWTCCMRCRCAGAGGTTTGATGCCGTAGGCGTACTTTGAAATCCAGGRTCRTCCCABGCATAAGTATATGGCCCGGTGCCGCCMGYSGGTGYAGCAGTTGCCGTACCAGTGCAAGACCCATTACAAAGGATATYTGTTCCRGTAACCCCAACGCTTAAYGCAGTTGGTGTTCCAATCACAACWGAAGCRGTACCCGTACACCCGTTTGCATCTGCTATTGTTACRTTATAGGTTCCAATRCACAGCCCGGAAAYATCYTCAGTATTTGCGGAATTACTCCATGAAAATGTATAGGGACTGGTTCCACCAACAGGGGTGAGATTCGCCGATCCATCACAGTTACCWSWACAAGAAATATCCGTCCCYACAATAGTYGCAGCAGGCTCAGCATATACCGTTATTGTTAAAGTAAAAGTTGCACTACATAAGCCATTGGTAACGGTTTGCGTTACATTATAAGTTCCGGCCGCAGCGTATACATTTGTTGGATTTTCTAAAGTGGATGTATTGCCGTCACCAAAGTTCCATGAATACGTTGCACCCGAGGATCCAGTATTGGTAAAGAGATAGTTATTTCCAGTTACACACTGGTTTCCATTATAAGTAAATCCTGCACTTCCAGGAGGGCCACTATTGATCGTGGTTGTGCTGCTAAACGTGTTCTGTTCAATRCACCCATTCRCATCGACAACAGTTACTGTATAAGTRCCAGGGCAAATATTGGACTGGCTTTGCCCAACACCCACACCATTGTTCCAGGTAAAGGTAAATGGCCCTGCACCTCCAGTGACCGAAGCGAATAACTGTCCATCACAAGCGCCAGCACATGTCTCATCCAGYGGTATTGCAAAGAGGTCRATGGGGTTKGGTTGCAATACRTCTAYYGTTGCASTYCCMRTRCAGCCRTTDGCRTCYGTGACMGTGACYGTATATGTTCCCGCACAAACCGAYGTKTGGTTTTGMCCRAKSCCCAAACCMGACCARTTRTAAGTGTATGGTGCAGTTCCCCCACTTGCCGTTGCAGAGACGGTGCCATCGCAAGCTCCAAAGCACAATGCATCMGTTGCCAATGCGGTAGCGGTAATCAGGCTTCCCTGTACAGTAATAGAAACMGTTTGRCAACARTTAAATACTCCACCATCYGTATAACAAACCGTAAAGGTTGTATCAGTGGTAACATTGACMGTTTGTGTAGCYGGRTCRCCWCYGGGGCCAACYGTACCGGGRATGTTATCCCAATCAAGCCATGCATTGCCGCAATTTTGCGCGGTAATTGTTACATTATCAATRCCCCAATGGTCGTATAAACCACCACTGCTTCCACCTTGATACCATTGAAATATTGTGCCCGTAGTTTGCGCTCCCGGTGGAATAGTGAAACAATATTGGGCCCATGAAGTATAGGCACCAGTTCCGGGATCGGGCTGGAAGTAGTTTATGGTAGTCCAGGTGGCGCCACCATTGGTTGAATATTCAAAGTAAACACCCTCATTTGTTAAATCAGGTCCTTCACACGGGGAAGCAGCGCCTTGAATTGCAAAATCAAGATAGAAACAAATATCACCRCCACAACTAACGTCCATRGMTACAGTTTCCAGTGTTCTGGGCGCTGATGTCCCAGATCCCATCCACATATACGTGTTCCCATCAAATGATGGATCACAGGGATTGTTAAATTGACCTGCHGGAGAARCGGTCCAACCCGGTCCTGCRGTACCGTTATCAAAATTATTRTCTAACAGGRTAGTAGTGAATCCGGATCCRSWKGCCGTTAGATTAACAGTCCCACCACCACAGGGCAAAGTYGTCGGTGAGGCRGTAGCCGTTATGACACATTGCGATTTTCCTTCCTCACCRAACAGGAAAACCACCARCACCAAAAATGTAAAATATTTGATTGGCCTCATCTTCCGTTTGAGGTAGTTATGCTTAAATTATCCAATTCGAATTTTGTTAAAACTTCACGATTATCGTTTTGGTAGCGGATGTCAATAAACTTCACGAACACGTTCAAACTYYCATTGCCGTATATAGAACAAGTTCCTTCAAGGGTTTTTCCCGGATCAACMGAAACTGTTCTRWGATACTCCCCGSTWTTGAYATYRCAAGTTTTGCAYTCYCCGTTATACCACAAATTACTTTTCCATTCTACCRACTTGGTATCYACYGAGGTATTTGTAATTYTCAAAAGCACCCATTGTTGATCATACCCTCTTTCCAGGTCACAATCAGCATACTTATACTCAATGCGAATTCCGTCCAACTCAGTATATAATTCCCAATTYCCGGCATTACATACRCTAGTACAGAGAACCAATGCAAAAAGTAAAACTGGAAGTATATTTCCAAAGCKGTTCATAAAGTCATCTGATTTAAATAAAGGYGATCAGGATAGTAAATATACCAAATAAAGACAAGCATCACCTCTTTGAGTACTTAACCTACCCTKTCWACAAAGATACGTAAATACCGGATCATTGGTTGCCTCCGCAATCTCAATAAAATGATTAGGACAGAACAATCTAGTTTATAACTTTGTGGACTACGAAAATTTAAACGAATAAGATCTMAATATGAAAGTAACAGTTGTAGGCGCGGGAAATGTAGGYGCMACYTGCGCCAATGTRRTAGCRCACAAGGAGTTAGTAGAGGAAGTTGTATTGTTGGATATTAAGGAAGGGCTGGCCGAAGGCAAGGCACTGGACATCTGGGAGACATCTCCCATCAACCTCTTTGATTCCAGGACCACAGGAGCTACCAACGATTATACCGCTTCRGCGAACTCTGATGTTGTGGTAATTACCTCGGGCCTTCCKAGAAAGCCCGGTATGAGCAGGGACGATCTTATTGCCACCAATGCTGGAATTGTGAAATCGGTTACAGAGAATGTAATGGAGCATTCTCCCAATGCGGTRGTGATYATAGTMTCTAACCCGCTSGATGTAATGTGTTACTGTGCTTATCTCACAGCTAAARTTGATTCCAGCCGTGTRTTCGGAATGGCTGGAATACTTGAYACTGCCAGATACAGGGCTTTTCTTGCAAGCGAGTTGAACGTGTCACCGAAAGAYATTCAAGCGGTATTAATGGGAGGSCATGGTGAYACTATGGTMCCRCTTCCCAGGTACACAACTGTTGCGGGCATACCGGTCACGGAAATGATTGATGAAGCGACCTTGAACGCAATTRTTGACAGGACCAAAAAAGGTGGGGGAGAAATTGTCAATTTATTGGGAACTTCAGCYTGGTATGCCCCTGGTGCRGCMGCAGCGCAAATGGTGGAGTCTATTGTRCGCAATCAGCATMGGATCTTCCCTTGYTGCGCATGGCTTGAGGGGCAGTATGGTCAGGACCAGATTTACCTGGGTGTGCCYGTAAAGCTTGGMAAATCAGGAATTGAAGAGATTATTGAGCTTAAGTTRAACGATGCTGAACAAGAACTTCTCAGYAATTCMGCCACAGCGGTGCGCGAAGTKATAGGKGTWCTTGATGGCATGGAGCTGGTTTGATGYSCATCCATAAAACCGGYRSATYAYKGGCTCCAAACCTGYATCWGAGSATTCAGGTTTAATGTCTCAAATGCYWAAACTGAAWCCCAAACCCTAATCGAAYTCAGGACTTTGGGGATTCCTTTGGGAAGTTTTTTCAGGACCTGTCTCATYTTATTTTGGCKTGTCCTTTCTGCTCTCACCTCCGTCAATTAGAAATTCACARGTTAGCTCCSTACTTCTTCCAAACCATTTCTCGCGGTTTCGCGCCACAATATCGTAYATCCAATCSCGGATRAATTTKGGAATTATKACCAGAAYATAAAGACCCCGGTAAGGCCAACGGAKCCGTGCKATTATCTTGATTACCGCTTCAGATTTCACGGATGCCTTACCCCYGGATATGACAATTACCGAATCGACRTTTTGCAGATCGTAACGCGCAATTAAGGGCTTGGCGTGTTCGGAATCTATATGYGCAAAATCCAGAGARTCCGGMCGCTGAACGCGGCKCARAAATCTAACCCACCTGTTRCAAAGCAGGCATTCACCATCAAATAAAAGAAGTAATTTGGAATCGTATACCGGACTGTTCAGCGCAGGTGTTTTACTCGTATCGACCAGTGCAGATCACAACCTCCCGCTCTCCAATCCTGTTCTTGATCTCAAAGTGCGTTCCCCCKGTTTTAGTACCATCGRYAYTAACACCAAAGAGGTAGTAGTCACCGCGTCGGAGACCGTCAAAAACCGTCTTACCCCCGRMATCAGCAACCTKARAATCGTCATAAYTAKYYRYATCAAGGTCTACCGCWGTTCCACCRTACTTAATGTATACARTCGCWTYAGGAACCACGATRTGGTTTGSACTTACAAACCCCACCGGCACATCACAATCATCTTCAAACACATGAACCGACAACGTTGCCTTCCCACCCGTACCGGGTTTTGTACAAGAAGCAACGACCATTAGAACAATGCATAAACAGGGTAGCAATATCTTTTTCATCTGTTTAAATTTTTATTAAGTGGGTCAAATGGAACTCACCATCAATCCGAAGCCTTGCGCTAAGGGATTTAATATGGSCCGTTTCATCATGTTTAGTTTGTGATTGAAAGATTTACCTAACTACACAAATTTAGAAATATATTTTWAATCTACGTCTAATTCATGTGTTTGAAGCTGATTTTACTCCCGCAACCGATTTGCCAATAATCATGGCAGATATTCAACTGATATTCACATGGGCTGAACGAGGCTCGTTTTAATATAAATGGTCTCCTTATTTTAAAGTGTTTCCCCAATTGGTTATTATATAATGAAACTCTATATTTGCACCCTTTTAAATTAGAGATTTTAGATTACCTCTGGGATCCAAAATCATAAATCGATAATCAAATAATGCAAAGTAAAAGCGCAATTCAAGTATTTGCAGTAGCATTGGTRCTGGTATGTATTTACCAGTTGTCATTTACTTGGGTTACTCAAAGTGTAGAGCAGGATGCRAAGGATTGGAGCAATGGAGATGCAGTTGCAGAGCAGCAGTATCTGGATTCCATGGCAACTGAACCGGTATATAATATTCTCGTTAAGCAGTACACGTATAAAGAGTGCAAGGACCGGGAAATAAATTTGGGYCTTGACCTGAAGGGTGGCATGAACGTTACCCTGGAAGTGTCCGTARTTGAGGTCATCAAATCGATGGCCAACAATAGCACTGATCCGGCTTTCACRTTGGCGATCGACTCYGCTATTGCTATGCAAAGRCATAGWGATGAGGACTTTGTCACYTTATTTGGCGAGGCTTTTCAGAGCATGAATCCAAGTGGCCAATTAGCGGCTATTTTTTCCACTCGGGAAAATCAGGAGAAGATTCCCTTTAATGCTACAAATGAAGAAGTRCTGGAGGTCATTGCCGMAGAGGCCAATGAKGCCATTGATCGCTCCTTTGAGATAYTGAGCGCACGTATTGATAAGTTCGGTGTTTCACAACCSAGAATTCAGAAGCTGGAAACAAGTGGGAGAATTCTGGTTGAATTACCCGGTGTCAAAGAACCGGCGCGRGTCAGGARCCTGTTACAGGGAACGGCTAAGCTGGAGTTTTGGGAGACTTATGAAAATCGTGAGATATACAGTTACCTTACACAGGTAAATTTGAARCTRAAGAGAATCCTTAATTATGATAATCKGGAAACTGATSMAGMGCARGAAGACACCACGTCYAKTGTTAAGGGTGYTGTAAATCCCGACGACTCACTTRATCCTATTGCGGYYRATCCTATTCCRGCAGTTGRTGATAGYGATACYTTAGCAACCAGTACYAACTTGTTATTGGATCTTATTTCGGGTGATACGAGYGGCGSGRGCGATACYGCYCTTGGCAGTCAGAGTTATACGCAATCACTGMAAGACAATCCGCTCTTTACATTTTTACAGCCTGCCATCTTCCAGGAYGAAGAGACAGGAAAATACTTCCCKGGTGATGGYCCTGTCATTGGCTAYGTTGCYATTAAAGACACTTYCAGGATTAATGACTACTTCAGCATGGAGCAGATCATGAGTATTTTCCCCAAGAGTTTCAGATGGAAATGGGAAGCGAAGCCATATGATGATGAAGGTAAATTTATTCGACTACTGGCCATTAAAGTTTCAGACAGGGAAGGGAAAGCGCCACTGGAAGGAGATGTAATTGTTGATGCCTATCAGGATTACGGACAGTTTTCTAACCAGCCGGAGATCGTAATGGTCATGAACCCGGAAGGAACAAAAACCTGGAAGCGATTGACAGCTGAGAATATAGGAAAAGCAGTGGCCATTGTTTTGGATGACCGCGTWTATTCCTTCCCTACGGTCAATAGCGAAATTCCCAATGGGCGTTCCAACATTAGTGGAGCCTTCACGATAAAGGAAGCCAAAGACATCGCAAATATTCTAAAGGCGGGTAAGCTGCCTGCACCAGCGAGAATTGTGGAAGAAGAAGTTGTTGGCCCTTCTCTTGGCCAGGAAGCTATTGATGATGGATTAGAGTCTTTTTTACTGGCSCTGTTGGTTGTATTGGTCTATATGGTCTTCTAYTACAAYAAAGCCGGACTTGTAKCAARCGTTGCGCTGTTGGCAAACATCTTCTTTATYATGGGTGTTCTGGCATCGCTTGGYGCGGTACTAACACTGCCGGGAATAGCYGGCATTGTGCTTACGATTGGKATGTCSATCGACGCAAACGTGCTGATATTTGAGCGGATACGTGAAGAAATCAGGGGAGGTAAAGGAATGGGTCTTGCGATAACCGACGGTTATAAAAATGCCTATACGTCAATYATTGACGCGAATGTAACCACACTGCTGGTTGCCMTAATTCTCTATTATTTTGGATCCGGTCCTATYAAAGGTTTCGCCACTACATTGATCATCGGTATTCTTACCTCCTTGTTCTCTGCAATCTTYATAACCAGGTTGATCTTTATTTCATTTTTGAAAAGGAAAAAGRACATTTCTTTCTCCAACAAGCTGACRGAAAATGCTTTTACGAATTTGAATATTCAATTCCTTKCCAAGAGGAAATTRTTCTACGGYATTTCCGCTATTATTCTTCTTGGYGGATTGRYATCCTTGTTTACCAAAGGACTGAACTATGGTGTGGACTTTACCGGAGGAAGAACTTACGTTGTYAGGTTTGAGGAACCRATGAAYACSCAGRAGGTGCGARGTGCSYTAAGTGTCWCTTTTGAGAGTGCACCAGAGGTCAAAACSTATGGMGAATCCAATCARCTCAAGGTAACYACCAAGTATTTRATTGAAGATAATTCCAYYCAATCTGATCAGAAGGTAAGGGACAAGTTAGAAGAGGGRCTCAGTGGATTCTCCACGTTTGAGGTGATGAAATCACAGAAAGTCGGACCTACAATTGCCGATGATATCAAAAGGGGAGCTATTTGGTCGACTRTTGTCGGTCTCCTGATGGTATTCCTTTATATTTTAATTAGGTTCAGGAAATGGCAATTCGGACTCGGAGCCCTTGCAGCACTGTTTCACGATGTGCTYATTGTYCTWTCGAGYTTCTCCATTTTTTATGGATTGATGCCTTTTTCCATGGAGATGGATCAGGCMTTCATTGCAGCATTGTTGACGGTAATTGGTTATTCCATTAACGATACTGTTGTCGTGTTTGACCGAATAAGGGAATACCTGGGATTGTATCCCAAGAGGGATACTGGCGAGGTGATGAACATGGCGATCAACAGTACGTTGAGCCGAACGTTCAATACCTCTATAAGTACGTTTGGGGTATTGCTGGTCATATTTATTTTCGGCGGCGAGGTGATCAGAGGCTTCTCTTTCGCCCTCTTATTGGGTATCGTGGTTGGTACCTACTCTTCCGTTTGTATTGCAACTCCGGTGGCTTTGGATACGTTCAAAAAGCTGAACCCGAAAAAATAAATTCCAGCTTAAGGCGATGGACCACATATTTCTCTTCTTCAATTTAGGTGGTGGAGAGATCTTCATTATCCTCCTTATCGTGCTGTTGTTATTTGGATCCAAGAAAATTCCTGAATTGGCCAGGGGGCTTGGGAAAGGGATCCGGTACTTTAAGGAAGCGACAAGTGATGTCCAAGAAGAGATTAAGGACAGTGTAAAGGACACTGAATTTGAAGCTGACCCGAACAAGGACAAAAGCTAGCCTGGCAGCCTGTGATTCACAGCTCGATTGATTCTGTCATCCACGAAACAAGTCCCAATAGACATCTGGTGGAAATTCGTTGATAAACAGTCAAACTTATACGCCTTAACCTAAATTCAGACTCATTTATTATTGCTACCTTGGTCAGCTTTGAGAGGCACTCTCGTGCAATTAAACGTCTTCATGCTAGCTCTAATAAATATTGAATGAACTTCCTGTTACTTTTAGGTGGTTTGGCAATACTTCTCATAGCTGGGGAATTATTGGTTCGGGGGGCAACAGCGCTCGCTCTGCGTTTCAAAATTTCCACACTGGTTGTTGGTGTCACTGTAGTGTCATTTGGCACGTCAGCTCCGGAACTCGTAATCAGTCTAAAAGCGGCTCTAACTGGTCACCCTGATATTTCTATTGGCAATATCATAGGATCCAATATTGCCAACCTCGCTTTGGTACTAGGTCTTACGGCTGCAATATTTCACATCAACGTCAGCAAAAATTCAATCAAAATTGACTGGCCCGTCATGATGATAGCCAGCCTGGTTTTCACCTGGTTTATTTGGGACGGCTCTCTGGTTATGTGGGAGGGCATTGTTTTCCTTGCAGCCCTAACTGTTTTCGTTACCTGGCTCATTCGCAAATCCAGAAAAGATGAAATTGCCCGAGCTGATGATCAGAAAAAGTTCATCGAGGACCAAAGCCACTCCTCTATCCCCAAGATTTCTGCTTATATCATTGTTGGGTGTATTGGCCTTGCTTTTGGCGCAGAATGGCTTGTTCAAGGGGCGATAGGGATCGCAGAATCCATGGGTATTAGTGAAGCCGTTATTTCGCTAACGGTCATCGCTTTCGGAACAAGTGTTCCCGAGCTGGCAACTTCCATTATCGCCCTGGTCAAAAAAGAATCCGACATTTCTATTGGCAACTTAATTGGCTCTAATATTTTCAATATACTGGGCATACTGGGTATCACGGCCTTGTTCACTGAGATTAGCGGATTTGATCCGAGAATATTGAACTATGATATTTGGGTGATGCTTGGCATTAGCTTTATTACGGTTGTATTTATGATTTCTCATCAACAAGTGCGTCGGTCCGAGGGGATTGTACTCGTGGCACTTTATGTTGGATATATTGTCAGTATCGCCTTTAATCTGATATAAGGGAAGGGYYWTGNANCYWRSMTGGYKWWYYRWWMYYKRKARMYTCAGACCTCCTTACCCTTCGCAGTCAGAATTTGCGGTAGTATTGAAGATCATACGCAAATCAGTACCTGGGAAAATGGTTTGGGTTTGATTTAACAGTATTGCCACTTGATGAGCAGCCAAGTTAAATCTTGGAGCTGACAAGGAGTGTAATTTCACAGTCAAAGTTTTATTGATGTAGTCTGGAATGAGATCGGCATTGTTAGCAATGATTTGTTTTACGACCATGCGTTTTTCCTCCTTTTCCCGGCTCAGATTGGGAGCAATCAGAGAAGCAACAGCAGATTCAGCACGGTAGCAAATCATTTTAATAACATTGATCAGCAGTTTGCTTTCTGTTTTCAATTTATTATACCGTGTTTGGTCGGGCATTTGTTTGAGGGTTATTTTTGGCGGATATTGTTTTCTGAGATTAATCAATTCCGATTCCTGCTGTTGATATTTGTCCAGTATTTCTTTGTATTCAGCTTGTTTATGTATGATTGCAGGTATTTGCTCGATATGTTGTTCCATCACTAGTTGGGCCAAAGGATAAAATTTTGCTTCCATCCTTTGTTTTTTTTCCCGTAGTTTTTTCAGGCGGTTGTTGATTTTACGGTATTGAGGGTTGACCACTTGTTGTTCGGGGTCGATATGTTCGATGCCAAATTGTATCATTTTATCGAAGTCGTAATCATGGATCAGGTATTTGAAAAAGTTTTCTTGTATCCATCTGCCAAACATCCTGCCTGCAATTTCTGCTATATCCAAGGTAGGATGGGTAGTGATTATGGCTGTTTGATGTCCACCTTTACTGAGTCGTCTGATTTCTCTAAAAGTATATCCGCCAAGTTCCGTTTGCTGCTCGCAAATAGACATAGTAACGGCTTGTTCCAATACTTTGGTTTCAGTAGTATTAAAGCTATTTTCATCCCATGAATCCTTTACGTTTTTGCGATAGGTGATCACCGCTATCCGGTAGGTGTCCCACAGTTTTTGGAAGAAGGCCGGCTCATAGGCCTCCCGATCAAAAATAAAGGTACATTGCGGTATGTTTTGTTCTGGGGGTGATCCGGATACCAACAAGTTTGTTTGTTGCATTTGGGGAATGATATAAGTTTCAATAGCCGTTTGCAGTTTTTCAGTCAATTGCCCCATGACCATCATCACAGGCATTCCTGTTGCATCATTGACCCAATATTCGGTAGTAGCACTCAGACACAGTTTCTGTCGGGAGATATATTTGACTGGAAGGTTAGCCTTATGGCCATAATAGATGCGTTGATGGCCATCTATATACATAAAGGAGGCATCCTGGTGGTTCTGAGCATACCAATGGTCTATCAATAAATTGTTCAGCTTGGTGGCTTTTTGCTGATCTGTAAGAAGTTTTATTTTATTTCTCAGACATCTGACTTCTGGTATACGGTCAAGGCCTATGATCTTGCCGAGTTCTCCGGGTTTGCACTGCTTGAGTTGCTCTGGGTTTTTAATGCGTCCCAGTGCCATAAAGGAAAGAGTGAGTACTACCGATTCTAAACCGTAATAATGTTTCGATGGCAAACTGTAAACATCGCTGGTCTTTAACAGGCCTTGCTCCAGTAGGGAGGGCAGCAAAAATAAAACCCCGGCTCCACACAAGCCTTCTCTTTGTTCAAATTTTACCTGTGCATGACTAGCCCGGCCCAAGGCTGAGGCGATGCGGTCTTGATAACGGGTAGTAGCGATTCCTAGTGGTGATTGATGATCTGCAGCATTGCGCTCATTCAGCGTATCTCCTCTACGGGATGGTACTAGATCTGTCGAGACTTTTTTTTAAATTCCCTTGTTTAATCTGGTAGCGTATGGCGGACTCTCGGACTCCTTCTTCTTTGGCTATGCTGTTCACGCTTTGTCCTTTATCTAGCTTTGACTGGATACGCAGTCTTCGGTCTCCAACTATTTTATGGGCTCGACCCTTTCTTGCATCGTCTCCAAAAAAAACGGACTCACCTTGTTCCTTGAACTTTTTCACTGCTCTCCCAACGGTATCTTCGCTTACTCCAAAGCACCGCTGTACTTCCACCTTTCGGCAAATACCCTGACATATAAAGTTGCTCGTAATAAAGCGAAATGCATTCAGGTCTGATGAATCATGGCTATAGACCGGCAAGCCATTGACAATGTATTGGACGATCCCTTCGCTTTCATATACGCCAACGCGTTCTGAGATCATCTTGGTGTCTTGTGGGTAATAAGGAAAGTGTAGTTGCATGTCCACAAAATACGGATTCTCTATTTTGCGATACCCTATTTGGTAATTTGCTATCCTTTAGGTGTTTAAATATCAGAGATCAGGAGGTCTGAGGTTGTTTCATTGGCGTTTCACGAACTTGCCCTCTATACTTACGTTAACAGAGAGCATTAAGGCAAATATGTCGGGCAACTGTGAAAGCGAAACCCTAATCTTATTTGAGGTTGGCTTTTTTATGCGGGGAAGGTTGGGGGTATATCCCCTCCTCAGCACTGCCTCCTCTACTACCAAAGTCTCCAATAACAATTGTCATTCAGACATCACGAAGTGACGAAGAATCTCCCTGAACTTGCAGCAGTGTAATTTAGAACGTGAAGGTAGTCCTTGGAATGCCTTGCAGCGTTCTTACTAATATCCCGATGTCTT
>NVRW01000043.1:0-12033 GCA_002400975.1 Flavobacteriales bacterium
AAAGAAAACTGTAAGTATTGATCTATAAGCCGTTTTACTCTGGTGGGTTGCATAAATATATCGTTTCTGTAAAAAGTTAAAAAGTTTAAGGTGCCGCCTCATGCTGTTGAGTCAGATTTGACTTTTGTCTTAATTGTTTTGTCTTATTGTTCAAGCTTTAGCTCGCCTTATAACCCGTCCAGCGAGAGAGCATGTCAAAGAAACCGGGCATAAACCGGTTCAGCCCAACAAAGACGCTCATCATAAATGGAATGACAACGACCTTCCTCCTGCTGCTTATTGTTCGCTCCACGGCTCTGGCAACATCATCCACGGTAATCGTATTTACCAAAGTGGTTGAGATCTTTGGTATTCGTTCAGCTGAACCCGGATTGTTCTCAAAATATTGGGAATCAACCTTGCCACAGGCTATCATAGACGAAGTGAGGTTCGTATGATGCAGGTCGGCATGCAGCGCGTTTGAAAAGCCTCTCATAGCATGACGTGCAGCTGAATACCCAATTGCCCCGGGTAGATTAAAGTAACAGGCGATGGAATTGATGTTGATAATATGTCCCGAACCACGTTCTTTCATCTTGTCAATAAAAGCCTTCGTRGTATATGCGGCTGCATAATAAGGTGCAGCCATCTGCTGCTCAAAATCCGAACTTTGCGATTCAAATATTGAATACCATTGTCCGGCTCCCGCACTATTGACAATAACATCWGGCACCCCMACCTCAGTGACCACCTGATCAGCTATTGTGTTCACCTGCTTATAATCTGAAAGGTCAACGGGATAAACATATGCTGCTCCTCCGGCCGCTTTTATTTCTGCAGCCACTTTGTTAAGATTCTCTTCACCCCTTGCCTGCATTGCGATCACAGCACCTTTGGCCGCGAGTAATTTTGCAGTTGCAGCCCCAATTCCACTTGAGGCTCCGGTGATCAATACTATTTTGCCTTTTATACTCATCCTAATGGAAGTGGCCAAAGATATAAATTGCTTTGCAGGKAGCTGTAAATGATCTTTCTTAGCTTTGTCTGCAGAAGATCAATGCCACCCTCTTCCATGACAGATCAATCGGAATCACATATACACGGTAATGACAGCGGACTGCAAAAGGTGCAGGAGTATCTCGGCGAATTCGTTTACGGGAGTATAGATGGCAGTGTGACCACCTTTGCCGTGGTAGCCGGTGCTTACGGTGCCCATTTGGACAGCTCGGTCGTAATCATTCTCGGCTTTGCCAACCTCATTGCGGATGGCTTTGCCATGTCTGTGGGATCTTATCTTTCAACAAAATCAGAGTTGCAGAACTATGAAAAGCACAAACGCATTGAATATTGGGAGATAGAAAACCTTCGGGAAAAAGAAGTGCAGGAGGTACGGGATATTTATATCGCCAAGGGCTTTGAAGGGGAACTTCTTGAGCAAGTTGTAGACAAGATCACYGARGATGAYGACCGCTGGGTGGATACYATGATGAAGGAGGAGTTGGAAATGATCCCAACTACSAAATCTCCTTTTGCRATGGGTGCRGTGACCTTYATTTCTTTTGTGTTRGTKGGATTTGTSCCGCTACTTGTGTACGTTCTTGATTACWTCTTCASTGTGGGTGCCAATCTATTCTACATCTCTTCTTTGTTAACGGGACTGGCRTTTATGGGCATTGGTGCGCTGAAAAGTTTTGTAACKCACACCGGCCGYRTTGCTGGAATAATTGAGACGCTGTTACTGGGAGCTGTTGCAGCTTCSCTTGCCTATGTGGTCGGGTCTGTRTTGGAGCGTATTATTTCTTAAGAGNAACTACAAGTACACCTCACAYGCAACACTTGAGAAKACGGCAATTGAGTTGCCGGAATCTTTCTCAGTGACCATTTTAAAGTACAGATCCTCCACCTTCTTTTTGGCGGAGGGAGTTTTGTGTARGTAYTTTAAGCTGGTTGTGAAATCCGGAGACTTTCGGAATGTACTTACCCTGGTCAATTCGCTCAGTTCTTTCCATCCGTATTCTTCTACCAGTTCCAATATCATTACAACCAGGGTTTTTCTTTTCATAGGGGMCWYMYRTRTTCTTCTMMYMGTTYYKATAKYATTASRMYYWGGRYYTWYCTKYYCMWARGGKMCYMAKRTRYWYWKYWCWYCKWYKKWRWMKYMYTMGGMDKWKGMCYTSSSYRCCGGTATANGGCGGGYTCTGCTGAGTAAAAAACAAAAAGGTTGCCTCYGAAATTGCRCWAAGTGCCACAATCAGGCTTTGTCCTACAAAGAGTGGTAAGASAGTCTGATAGGCTCTATCWGGRGRAAGAAAAAGTGTAAGGGGWAGRGAAWATGGAAATAATCAGGCGAAACGGGCNAAAAAAGGAAGAGAGAGACCTAATCAATAGGATAWATCTCAAAGTYAACCARRTCGGTCCAATGYSCAATCCACTCATCAAAGAGCGCYRCGTCATTGGTCTCCATCAACTGAAAGCAGATATCCTTTTCCTTGCTGACCCAGGAATGGAGGTAATGCAACCCCTTTGGYAGMGATCTGCCCTGGTCATTRTATCGCYTGAACATTGTRTCGGCACATCCAGGTTTGAAGTGCTCCACGACCATATACTTRGTCATCTTTGTTTCTGCCRGATTCATAGGGTAGATTTTWAAATTAGKTCAATMACCAANAAAGGCTTAAGTGCRTACGCKAATTTACATTATTTTCGAGAGCGYATTWAACCRTAACCTTGTCCAAAGCTTCCACATACTTAACCAGCATCAGGAAAGACAGCTGGACTGTGCTCTTTGTGGTGTTTATTGCGGGTTATACCATATTTAATCTCAGCCAYTGGCGKGATNAGGGSCNGAATCATTGCCTGGGATGTGATCAGCTAYTACGGYTATCTGCCAGCTRCGTTTATTTATGGTGATGCMACCCTWCARRAACCMGGSGAGGGMTTTGAAAAGGTAAARCACCTGATTTGGTACACGGAAACTGCCGAAGGACATAARGTTTTCAAAACATCCATGGGTATGGCRATGCTRTATGCTCCYTTCTTCGCCRTTGCCCATCTATGGGCCAATATTACAGAAGARGACCCCAGTGGTTATTCACCGCCCTATAAGTTCGCDATCTGYATGAGCAGTTTGTTTGCCTTGCTAATCGGACTGATATTTCTTAGAAARGTRCTYCGAGRATTCTTCAGYRCAAATGTKACGGCWCTTACMATCYTATTRATMGSATTGGGAACCAATYTATAYTTCTATACCGTCCTGGGGGTTGGAATGCCTCATCTCTATCTCTTCTGCCTCTTATCTGTTGAATTGTACCTGTTGTTAAAGTGGTACGACAACCCAACCTATGCAGTCAGCCTTGGTATTGGTTTAATTGGGGGGCTCATGGTGCTTATCAGGCCGACCATGATCATTGTCATACTTCTGGCGATCCTGATAAAAGTGAACGACCTGGATAGTTTAAAGTCCAGACTAATGTTCTTTGTAAAGAACCCTAAACCCGTGTTGGTGATAATCGTAGCCGGATTCATCGTGTGGATACCACAATTTCTCTACTGGAAGGCTGCTTCGGGATCTTACCTTTTCTATTCTTATACAGATGAAGGATTCTTCTTCACGGATCCTCAATTGCTCAACGCCCTCATTGGATTTAGAAAGGGATGGTTGATCTATACTCCGATAATGCTCTTCGGCCTCATAGGCATYGGATTAATGRCGAGGRCGAGRCATAGTCTCGCTCTATCCCTGCTTGTTCCCGTCGCGCTGTACTTTTACATAGCCACCTGTTGGTGGGAYTGGTGGTATGGKGGAAGCTTCGGCTATCGGGCGATGATTGATCTCTACCCGCTAATGGCCATTGGACTGGCGTACAGCTTGCAGTATTTGTTCAAGCTCAAGGTTGTGATAAAGCGAATTGGGATTGCCGTACTCTCCTTAATGTTGGTATTGAGCTTGTTTCAAACAAGGCAGGCCCATGAGGGATTGATGCACCACGACTCCATGACTGCGAAGGCATACCTGGCAATATTCGGGAAGCTAAAACCGACAATCACTTCAAAAGAAATTGCCCCCCTACTCGATCCTCCCAATTATGAAGCGGCAAAAAAGGGATTTAGGGATCAATAATTTTTTGAGGGATTCAGCGATTGGTAATGACCAAAAACCCATGAGAACTTAATCATAATCTTGATCCTTATCCTGGTCCTTTTAACTGATTAGGACAAAGATCAGGATCAGGACTAAGAGAAAGTGCGGCAAAAAAGGGATTTAGGGATCAATAATTTTTTGAGGGATTCAGCGCCTGTTAACTTTGGTTTTATATAAATGATCAGGACAAAGATCAGAATCAGGTCCATGGATGTGGAAAACACTCCATGTAATTCACAGGGGTTTATACTCTGTTATTTTAGAAATGAAACSCGTACTCTTGTACTTTCAAACAAAGTATCATTTATCAATCTTTTAAATTTAACCATTCCAGAATATGAAAAAAATAATTTTATCAGCAGTGGTTGTGGCCATGATGGCCATCTCTGCAATTGCTCAAAACAACAATGATTGGGCGACAGCAAATGCTGCAATTAGAAGTCAGTGTGACAATTCGCAAGGAAACTTGAAGTCATACACTAACGTTGTAAGCCCCTGTTTGAATGGTGGCASTATAACARACTATACATTTTACAGGGTACCCATTTGCCCTCCAAACACATTTTGTATTGCTGTGATTGTWCTTGTAGGCACAGTACAAATTGGYTGTGAYGGATCAGTGGTATCAGTAAGCTGTAATCCTGMGACTAAGTAAGTCCCTCGGACTGCGGGTTAATACGAATGTACGGATTCAAGGAGGCAAATATTTCCGCCTTCTATTCGTACATTCATATTAACTGACAGGCAAGTTCGTGTTGTTAATTTATTTACTCCTCGATCAACCTCTTAGCCTCGTAGTCATAAAGCGTCTTTTGGCGCAGTTGGTAGTAGCTATTCCATGCATCCGCAAGAGCTCTAACATAATTTTTCCTGGATCTGTCCTTCTCCTCYTGGGCATCCTTCAGRTCCAGTGGCACTACTTTGCCTATCATATACCTTTTGAATGTCACTTCATATCGCTTTCGAGCGATTTCATCTGCTTTTTTGGCRATAAAGAGATTCTGCCGATAGATATTGAAGCGCCTTACAGTTAGATAAATGTCCTGCTTAAAGCCCTGTTCATCCTGYAGCACCATCACATCTAYCAACTTCTTRTTGGCTTCAGCYGTTCTTATCTGGGCTTTGGACCTACCCCAATCRATAATGGGAATGTCAAATTCAAGAAGAAATARCTGTTGATCTATTGGATCTGTATAGAGATCGTYAAACACCATTGTACTTTTGGTAATACCAAAAGAAGTGGAGAGATTAGCATTCAGCCGGTTCATTCCYTTTGCCTGGCTCACAAGTTTGTTTCCCTCTAACTTTCTGATATCAAAGTTCAGCGGTCGGGATGAATTGGAAATTGCCTGGTTCAACGCATCGTCCTCATCAACTACAAATTCCGGTAATTCTKCTGGGATAATCAAAGAKATCTGTTCCTTCCCTGTCATTCCAAGAAACATAGCCAGTTCCAAKGTACTCAGGTCAACATCCATCTCGGCTTGTGCCATGTCCCTCCGGGCATTCATTAAACTCAGCTCCATTTGAAGCAAGCCATTCTCGGCCAATTTYCCCAATTGGTAGCGCCCTTGCGCAATCTGGTAAATCGTATCGCTGTTGCTTACATTCAAAGTTGCAATCTTAGTCGATTCCTGAGCCAACAGYAGCTTAAAGAACAAACTGGTYGCTTCTACTGAAACATTCTCTTTATTTTCCAGGAAGGTGCGTTTGGATGCCTCATATTTTAARGGCTCAATCTCYTTATCCCATTTATAGGGATTAAAAGAAAAAAGTGGTTGCCGGTAGGTGATTACAGCCGGAGTTGCCAGATASGATACTGTTGTGCTATCCGTAAATTGATCTATTCGACCAATTTCYGAGCCWAKRGATATATCACCGCCTGTAAGGCCWATGCTTTGGCTCAAGCCCAGGTCGAGTGCTGAGTTAGAATAAGTCCTCGGCTTAAAGGCTTCCGTTCCATCGTTCTGGGTAACGGCTGTTATMGTGCGATTGAAGTCAGGCAATTTTCCCGACAACCTAATTTGRGGTCGGTAATTTGACCTGAATATCTGGTATTGCCAATATTGGTTATCCWRYAGTGTCTTTGCTTCCAGCATCTTGGGAGAATTGGTTTGGGCACGGGTAATKGCCTCCTGCAAACTGAGTTCCATCATCGCTTCTTCCCCCTGCGCGAATGCGGACAAGGATAAAAACAGCCATACCACTGCTGAAACCGCAAATCTCCACCTATCAACCATCTTATTCATAACGCAATGAAACTACAGGATCCTGCTCAGCTGCCCTCTTGGCCGGCATAATTCCAAATACAAGACCTACCGAAGCTGCAACAATAAAGGAAACAACTACCGATAGTCCAGACACGATAGTCTGGATATCGAAAAAACGATCGAGTATTACTGAGATTGCTATCCCCAGAAATACACCAACCAGTCCACCTGAGACAGATATCAATACTGCTTCAAACAGAAACTGCTGAATTACGTCATCCTTCTTAGCACCTATAGAGAGTCGAATACCAATTTCCTTTATGCGCTCCAGAACAGATGCCAGCATGATATTCATAATYCCKATACCGCCAATGAGCAGGGAAATACTGGCAATAGCGCCAAGCACGATATTGAARATRTCCTTYGTCTTTTGTTGCTGTTTTAAGAGCATTTCCGGAATCGAAATTTCAAAGTCTATCACCYCATGATGACGCCGCTCAAGCAAACGCTTGATGACRCTTGCCGTGGARGCCAGCACRCGAGTCTCCTCGACRGAAACTACCAGCCGATCAATTTGATGGTAGTTCTCCTTCRCAGTTTTTTCATAATTCMCCKCCATAYYGCCAAAATCAATTGTCTGGCCTTGATTGATCATACCCTCTGTAACCARCGCCCTGTTCTTGTACCTGATGAGCACGGTTTTTATCGGAGCAAAGACATCCAAATTGAAATCCCTGATTCCTAAATCTGAGATGGCTTTATCAGAAATCGCTTTATTCTTCAATACGCCCACCACTTTCAGCCAAATGGGTCCGCAYTTAATGTACTTGCCTAAGGGTTGTTCATCACTGAAAAACTTCGTTACCACGCCCGCGCCAATAATACAGACTTGCTCCCCCCATTTCAATTGATATTCATTGAACATTCGGCCTTTTTCAATCTGGAAATTTGAGATVTTAAAGAAGCCAGGCTCAACCCCTACCAGTTTTCCGGATCGCCTGAAGCCGCTTCTTACAAAGTTGGTCTCAATAATAATTTCGGGGCTGAGATTTRCAATAGAAGGCAATACGTTACGRATGCTTTTCACATCCTGGAGAGAAAGGCCGGGTGAGTATTTGTTGGTTTGMRTTTGAGGTTCGTCKGTAACTTGTCCTTCTGTTTGCTCCAGCAATGGKGTTATWACAATATTGTTGACCCCTACTAATTTGATTTGCTCAAGTAKCTCTTGCCTGGCTCCATTGCCAATGGCCAACATTGCAATTACSGCAGCAACACCAAATATGACACCYAAAGCGGTGAGKAGAGACCTGAACATATTGGTCTGTATTGCCTCAAGCGCAATATGAAAATTGAACAGGTATCGCTTGTTCATACATCTGAATTTCTACTCGGGATTTTCAGCCAGTAATTCCAGCTTCATCTCTATACCTTGATCAGGAGCAGAAAGTAAAACTCTGTCGCCTTCTTCAAGGCCGGACAATACAATCGCGTAATCGTCATTTCTCTCTCCCAGTTCGATCTCTTGTTTGATAATACTCCATCCCGTTTTTTTATACACAAATACGAGCGTATCCTCCTGGCTATGGATAGATTCAAGTGGGGCGAACAACACGTCTTCAAACCTATTGGCAATAATATTATTACCCGTTGTCATACCCGGYCGGATCACAGARTCCACCASGTCTATTTCGATCCTGACTTCAAAYACCTTAGAATCCGTGTTGGGAAGGTTTTCYCCMATATTGGCTACTTCGATTACCACKCCYGTCATATTTTTATCRGGAAAGGCATCCAACGAGATGTCCACCTTCTGTCCTACTTCAACTTTTCTAATATCAACTTCATTCACATAGGTTTGAGAGATCATCGAAGATAAATCCGGTAAAGTRGCYACVGTYGGATCCCAGGCGCCMACTTCCGAACCRGTTGTCTTCTTTTTACCGTTCCASTCCCGTTCGTATATGACCATACCGTCTTCGGGGGCTATAATGGTAAATCCCTCCTGTAAACGGCGAAGCATGTCAAACTTACTTTGATCTTTGCCAAGCGATGCAGCCGCCTCCTGCATTTTTGCACGGGATTGCTTGAYTTTAATTATATAACTCTCCTCCTTYTCCTTYAATGCCCGGGCTGCTTTCTCCAAAGCRATTTCCGCCTGGCGGATCAATGCAGGGGGCTCATATTTGGACTGTTCAAGAATTATCGTTTTATCCTTCAAATCATAGTCAAGATTCACAATCTCTAAACGAATTTGYCGCAAGTYCAGGATTGTGTCCATTCTTGTTTGAATATACTGRGATTCTGATTTGGATAAATTACYTCTGGCCGARATAATCTTATCAGAAAGCTCTGATTTGTCCAGYGCTGCTATATAATCGCCTTTTTTAACCTTTGTTCCCTCGGGAATAAGGTCGGCAATTTGAACCCGCCATATGCCCGCGGATCGCAACCCGGCTGGCCCCTTTATGTCAACTGAGTTTTTAGCTTCCAGCTCCCCCGTGGTAAAAACCTTCACCTCAAAAAGCCCCTTCTCCACGACAACACTTATTTCCGTCGACTCTTCAGGGTCAGAACCACTGAATGCGTAAAACAATAGCAGCAGCAAAACGATTCCAGACARKATTCCTATGTTTCTCTTAGTCAATATRCTGGCTTTTGGTGAGTGAATTGGTAATCATATAACGCAATAATGTGATAARAAYACAAATAAAGYGTTCTTRCCCAGAGGTRMRATRAGRCAAATTTACTTAATTTATACGGACAATKGRAGATTGGCTATGAGGSAGAAAATGGRAACCGGSTCAATAAAACCCWGYTTTRGAGTTTCCTGGTTTATGGGAACGATTGTCMCCGCTTTTAAAGAAGAAAACCGGGATACAGASATAYGYGAAACCARGGCCTYYATGTTGTCTCTTTYCYCRGTGKATTTCACGTATATCCCCYKTRTTGRAKCTAWATTASTATGGAAAGGAAGGTAGGTAATCAATTGAATGCAATATCTTTGTAAGTAATTCGCATAGTATCAGYATGGAAAAAYTAGAATCTCTTTTGAGYAGTATTCCTGACGAGCTCTATGACGATCCTATGCTCTTTGCAGCSCCSGTMTTTGCCTTGATCATCTTYACTGAGGTAATGATAAAYATTCAGCARCGCARGGAACTCTACGAGCTTAAGGATTCAGCAGCAAGCATCGCRTCTACGGTTGGCGTGGTGTTCATAGGAGCTATGTCCAAGACGGTTGCATTCCTGGTTCTGATGGTTGTATATCAATACCGGATCTTCGACTTTGATACGGGAATATGGTGGTATTGGGTAATCTTGTTATTTGCCGAAGATTTCACCTTTTACTGGCATCACCGGTTGAGTCACCAAATAAGGGTGTTATGGGCCGCACATGTCAACCACCATTCTTCGCAAAAGATGAACTACACAGTAGCGATCAGGCAAAGTTGGGTTGAAGTCTGYTATAAGTATGTCTTTTGGTTATGGCTACCCCTGGTGGGCTTCCACCCGCTTCATATACTGCTGTATCAGTCCTTCAACGCCATTTTTCAATTTTGGCCGCACACACAACTTATTGGCAAGGTTGGTCCCATTGAGTGGATATTCAATACACCTTCCCACCACCGGGTTCACCACTCCTCCAACACTGTGTATCTTGACAGAAACCACGCTGGCATTCTCATTATTTGGGACAGGATGTTTGGCACGTTCCAGGAAGAGCTCGATGAAGAGCCATGTGTGTATGGCATCACARATAATATAGATACTTTCAATCCATTTAAGATGCAGGCGCTGGGTTATACTGACCTTTGGAAAGATGTTTTGCGGGCTGACAAATTATCGGATAAGCTTAAGTATATCCTYAAACCACCTGGATGGAGTCACGATGGCCCGGACAAGACTTCTGATAACTTAAGAAGACTGGCTAAGGAAGAGCTCGCTGTATAAGGGCTTCTGAAATTGTCTGGTACTAACAAAAACAAAGTAATATGAAACTACTATACGGATTACTCATTTGCAGCTTTATCACCTTTCAGGGGTGCAGCTCTGGCAGCGCAGAACATGTTTGCTCTGCYACTTGTACGGAGGGCACCCACAAATGCGGTGAACACTGCGGCTGCGGGGATGACTGTCAATGTACTGAAGGTTCCACCTGCTCAAGTGCATGTGAYTTGCACCACGATTGAGCAAGGCATAGCTCAATTCAAGTCTGGATATTGGCGAAGATTTCCTTTATCTCCGGGAACTTACAGGGTTTGAAGTTCATAGTATATTTTGAAGCGCTCTTTATATCTTCATAGTATATCCAGGGCTGACCATCAATGATCTTGTAGGCCAGAACGGAGGCTTTTGCCCCTTTTGGAAAGCGTCGCTGCACATACTTGTCACCGGAATTATACAAGGGCAACAAGCTGTTCAGCTCCTTAAAAACGATAAACACTTTTTCGGGAGTTTCATCGATATCTTTTAGGGTTATTTGCTGAGTTCCCTTATTCTTGAGTTTGTAGAAACGGTCTACATGAATCCGCATGTATCTATGGCCTATCCGCAATATATCGGGCAAGTTCTTTCACGCTGGAGTCGAAAGTGAAAGATTTGTTAACCAGGAAATAATTTCCCGGATCCACGCAAAAATCATAAGCGTACTTGGCTATTTCAAGTTTACCGTCTTCAAACGCAAATAACAGCACCAACTCTGCGATCTGGCGTGATGTAAAACACTCCCTTGCACGTATAACCTGTTTTGCAACGGTTATCCTGGTAGAATTGAAAGATTGAGCCGCAATATGTTGCTTGATCTCCCCAAATTGTGCCGGGGAAGTGCCACAGGGTGGCGGAGGCGGGGGCTCGCTTGCAACCGGAGTAGATGAACTATTGCCTCCACTGAGAAATAGGGCAAACTTGTCGTGATATTCTGCTGAGGAGAATAATTGATCACAATAACCGTAGTTCATCACATCGTACACATTATCAAACATGGTTTTCAGATAGATAAGCCTGTTGCTCTCAGATTCTATCATTGAACCAATCTTCATAACCTGGGCCACGGACAGGCAATTAAAAGCTGCATACCTTGTCGCGGTCTTTATCTTTTCCACATCATTAGATTGCCGGATAACCTTGCCCACTACGCCATGAAAGGTCCTGGCCTGCACAGGCCGCTCACAGTACKTCTCCTCRCTGTAATTTAYSGCWGATGGATAATCRTATGCAGGAAACTCRTGYMGYRTTGTRRCWGGCTTGGTAACKGGAACTAWTTCATGGGTTTTGGTTTTGCGCATGAGGATATAGTCGTGAAGCCTGAAAGCGCTTGAAAAGTGTGTAAATGCATCGTAAACATCATAAAAGTGTGGCTTGTCAAAAGTGGTCAGRTARGCRGCTTTGGCAAATTCCAAYCTATCTCTGTCATCATGAAAAAGYAGRGCAATCTGCTTCACATGGCGACTGAGCAGGCAATTGCGSGMTACMAGSGCCYTKGCGTCTTCCAAACGATGCTGRTCRCTCCGCATSGCSAYRATRTGATTGAATYTTTGCTTGAACARTGCMGGCGCAATTRGMGCTGAACATTCATGYGCGTTCGCGATGCCTATTGTTACAACYAGCATTGCAATCATGAGTAAWAGTTTTTTCATAACGTTTGATATTGATTCASTRGCGRCATTTCAAATGGTATGCCAAYACRAAATACCTGATNNAGNA
>NVRW01000043.1:12038-25688 GCA_002400975.1 Flavobacteriales bacterium
GAATTGTTGAATTGTAAAGAGAAAGTAAATATAGACAAAGGACAGCCATTAAATTAGCAAGGAGCCGGGCAGGCAGGCAGATTTGGCTTATGTCATAAATCGCTGGTGTGATTGGTTCCAGGTGGTCGCCCTATTTGATTGAGTCACCATTGAATYACGGTGCTAAGAACCAGAAAAATGAAGGGAAAATACTTTGTTACGTCCTCTGCCTATCGATCGGCTGGATAATAAATRACCTCCAGGACAAATTTCTGTTCACCCTGAAGAATGGTACACTTTTCACAATGTGAAAGRTAGGAGAARTGGTAAGGCTTGTTCATATCAATAATTGCATCCTCTAAATAGAACAGTGCATCACATTCCAATTCCCCGCTCATTGAAAATCGCTGAACCCTGTATTGGTACTTACCCATGGAATTATCGTGGTGCAATACAAACCAGGATCCGGCGCCAACACCACCCAGCCACTGCGCACTGTCGGGTATATTATTCACTCGCTCAGGAGTCTCAAGTAATCCTCTGGATTCAACAAGTACCATCTGTGCAGGTGTTTTGAACATAGCCAACTTGCTTCACAAGCGCTGGCCTTAACTTGTTCTTATTTGTAATTATCTGAAACAGCCCCTCCAACCTTTTTACAATCGACAATTGGAGATGAAGAATTACATCTCCCCTTATTTCAAAATATTCTCCATTCTGAGATGCGTTGAGAATAGTCCATTTTGTAGCCGGGGTAATCATCCATGGGAGGCTAAGTCTGATTTTGGTCTTCGCGTTTTGAACGCTATTCCTGATTATATCCCGAACAAAACGGGAGCAATTTGTTCCACGTAAATCAAATGGGCCATAGTGCACCAATCCCTCRCGCTGTARATCATSCGYAAAYCTRAGTGCMTTCAMCRGATCAATAYCGGGGATRACCGAYGCGTACATCACCCCATCTCCATGTGTGGCAGWATGCCTGKCAATTTCYGACAGGAKCTCRCCAATATTCACAATTTCACCATCGCCGCCCCAAATGGCCCTGGTTTCTAATTTTAATTCCGGATCTGTTTTTTCACTTCTTAACCGCCCCATTTTTTCAGGTGTATGGTACCGTCCGAAGTCAAAATACTGCAATGCCCCATTGGAATGGTCGACCAGCACAGCGGCCGCATGTCCGGCTTTATAATAATCCCCCGTTATAAAACCTAGCCACCGTGTTAYCTGGTCGTACCATACTCCAATTCGCCTGACCCTTGTCCGYGGCCATGCCAATGCTATTATAGATGCTTCTTTATTCTCGTTCATTRATTTCATCAAGAATGCTCAACATTACTCATCGAACTCATGTGCTCCCTGGCCAATTCTCGTCCTTGTTTGAGCACATTTTCAATTATTTGATCTAGYTGTRTTTCASTRATRCCWGGATTTGAAAMMASRCWYMKSRKKMSKMCAGRWCYMWYYRSYTKAGMRYARKTKWRTRWMAWWWYYSMYNNTCCCTRMRMRAWMTAYCKCTRWKCTGATAATTAATCTCATTCAACTCATCCCTACCCAAATCATTGTGGATGTATTGAAAACACACGATCGGGGATTGAGGGGTGCAGAAGAGCGACATTTCATCCTCATTTGATATTTTTTTCGCAAGACAATGGGTTTGAGCCATCATATTGTCGATTCTGAGTTGAAAACCTTCTTCTCCCTCAAACTGAAGGCTTGTCCACAGTTTGAGTGCATCTACCCTTCTGCCACACTGCAGGGATTTTCTACCCAGATCAAACCCCGATTCCTCCTCTTTTTCATGGAATAGGTACGGAGCAACCACCGATAGCGAATTTTCCAATGCATCAGTATGCCTTGTGAGGAACGCGGCGCAAACAATGGGGATACCCATCATCTTATGTAAGTTCCATGAGACACTGTCTCCTAACTCAATTCCCTTTAATCTTCCAGCTTCTTTGTCCGAAAAAAGCAGGGATCCACCCCACACAGCATCTACATGGAACCACATATCATTGGTCCGGGCTATTTCATTAATGGTAACTATATCATCAAATACTCCGGTGATGGTCGTTCCTGCCGTAGCAACAACCATTAATGGAATACGATTTTTCTCTTTYTCTCTCTCTATCGCGTTACACAAGGCCAAAATGTTCATGACACCACTTGCTTCAGCTTTTACCTTGATAATGTTATCCTGGCCAATTCCCAGGAATGTCCCCCCTTTTACAAATGAATAATGAGCCTGTTCTGAAACGAAAATGGAGAAGGGAGGCACCTCTTTTAATCCGGCTGTCCGTGCTTTTGGAAACTTAGCGTCTCTTGCCAGCACCATCGACATCATGTTTGAGATACTKCCACCSGGTGTAAAAACACCATCAGCTTGATCYGGTTTGTAACCAATCCTGGCTCCAAGSACCCTGATGCATTCCTTTTCTATRAGYGTCATCAGCGGRGCCACCTCGTACGTGTACATYGAKGTATTGAGTACMGTTGTCAGTATATCYCCAATAACCGCATGCAAATTCTGGTCRCCATACATTTGGTTCATAAACAATGGATCATCCGTTTTSACCGAGTTGKCAACYACCTGYCTGATCTTCGCAAGRAAYGCTTCTTCTCCCACYCCCTYYTTCTTTACACTGAGGTCAACCCKGTCTGAAAGTTCGCGGGGTGAAAGGTGCTCMCKAACAACCGCAGTCTTTTCACTTGCTGAMAGCCCGTKCAGAATCTCCTTTARGGAGCTTTCAAGCGTTTTTAAATTTGCGGGTGTGTACATGACGTTGAGAGATTRTCCATTTATCARCTCTTGRGTTCTACCGGATTATTTGTAYGTAACATYAAYAGTGAGTTCTACCTCCTTGGCTATGTTTGTYGAAGGTTTCCCCTTCTCAAATGCTAYTTCATAATCCGCTAAARTAATTTTGAACTTTGAGGTAGCCTTGATGGTTCCATCACTAACTTCAAGGACTCCTTCCTGGGTAACTTTCTTRGTAATCCCATGTATCGTTAGATCCCCGGTTATACTCACATTGTACTTYCCGTTYGTGGAAAGGTCTGGTTTYGGCTCATCTATGCTTCCTTTGAACTTTGCCTTAGGATACGTTTTTGTATCGAGAAACTTTGGCGAATTGTAATGCTTCTGCATCATTGATTTCTCAAATTCAAAGCTCTGCATCGGAACGGARAAGACTATTGCACCTGTTGAAGGTGTAATTGCACTGGTCACTTTATAGTTATGGGCAGTGATGTCTTCCGCAACSGTRTGTGAGAAGAAGCTTATATGTCCYGTTTTRGTGACTATCTTCTCCTCWTCCAGATTAAATGCAGATGAACTTAGAAAGATCCCTGCAAGTAKTATTATTGATTTTAACTTCATGATAATTAGATTATAATTTTAATTGTTTGTTACGTTCTCTTATTTTACGAGATCACATTTTTCCAGTATTACATCTTCCACCAGGTCAAGATCCTCGTCAATCTCCGCACCTGATCTTATTACACCCTTTATTGAAACCTGCTGACCTAAGTTCACATTGTCCACATGTGAACTCGTTTCTACAGTAAATGTGCAACTTACACCAGCCTGGTCACCGGCTTGCTTTAATAGAAGTACCTTTTGATTGTTTTGGTCCAATTCAACGCTCTCTACTACACCGTTAACAACGATCACCTTTGACTCTCCCTCCGCATCTAAATACTTCTCATTTGCCGTTTCAGCGTTACCCARGAATTCTGCAACAAGGTCAGTTGCATCCAATTCAACAAAAACCTCTGTAGCTTGCACATCTCTGTGGGGCATATTGAACAGATAATAGGCATAACCGCCGCCCAATGATGCAACCAGAAATCCTATGATGACTACCTTTTTTATTAAACTCCCTTTCATTTGTCTATAATTGACTTCCAAAGGTCACATGGCATCGGCTACACTTCGACTTCGCTCAGTGGAACCCGACGGGCAGGCTCGTTTATAATCACTCTTCCGTTTGTCATCCCCTTGCTCATGCTGATTTTATTTTTCGATTTATTAATTAACTGGTGTTTTCCCAATTACTAACACTAATCTAAGCCAAGTGTTATATCTATTTTGTCAAGCTGCCGACAACGCCCATTTCAGCCCCTATATATCTTATTGAGTGTCCGTATCACGACACTTTGAGAGGGCTTTAGCTGCATTATAACACTCAAACGCTACGCATTGACCGGCAGCGGGAAAGTGCTTCGGCAGGTAAATGATGTAAATAGTTCCACTACCTTTTTTACTAATTATCTTTATTGTTCCATTGGACTGTTTCATTTCCCTTTTGCAATAAAAAGATTCAGGTTTCGGTTTTTTTCCTTTTCGTCATTCGATAATTCAATATGATGCAATAAATGATGAATGGTGCTTGTTTTTCCATTTTCCCATTCCAACTCCAGTAGTTTGTTTAGCTCTGTAATAATCCTCTTCGTATTTCGTGTTARTTTCATGTCTGTAKMTATTTTTCCATCRCTGTGCAAACAGTACTGGAATTTGAATTGATTAAACTTAGCTGAGSTTTCYATAGGATAAAAGCCCATAAATATTGGATATATACATATGCAAGATTTGAGAGYAATTTTGTCAGCRGWATTGCTACCTGATTCACCCCTANNKGGGGRAACCCANMAGAACATCCTTTRTTCTCCMGTTGAATACATCTGYCAGAGCTTTCGCRATCGCTGGTTTAYAACGTACTTAACACACTNRAAAAACMGATRCAAAAGGATYACCAATCCAACAAAAAAGCRTTGGAGAGCRATCTTATTTCCGTTGGTTGATAAACGYGTGAAGAAGAATRGGTAGCAGCAACAGATCCGCCAAAACKGCAAAYACCAGGGCAAGGCTYACGAGYAATCCAATGGATGAGGTGCTGGTRAAATCCGARAGCATGAAAACMAGAAATCCWGAGGAGAGRATCAACGTGGTAATKAGTATGGCCTTCCCGGATTTCACAATTGAATTCCCWATTGCTTTATCCCAGTCCACRCCGGCTTTAYTTTCTAAACGCAACCTGCTTAGTAAATGAATGGTGTCATCTACGGCTATTCCAAATGCAATTGGAAATACCAATGCTGTGGCTACCTTCAGGTCTATTCCCAACCAGCCCATTATCCCGGCRATCARGATAAGAGGYAGGGYATTTGGAATTAACGATACAAGAGCGATCCTRATRGATGAGAACAACATACCGAGRATTATTGCCGTAAAAAGCARTGCAGTTCCCAGYCCTTTGACCAGATTCAGCGCTATGAGYTCRTTTGTATTGTCCATCAATTGTGCRGCACCAGTRATCTTGTATGAGTTTAAGGAAGTATGGGTGGAYAAAAATTTCACCAGATCCTCATTGATCCTGGCAATTTCTACGCTCCCCAGGTCATTAATTCTTCCSGTTATCCTTCCTCTATTCTCATTGGAATTGATGAGTGTRCTATAGTCTCTCAATGCACGGTGCTTCTGAAGAAGCTTCATTACTTTCTTTAGCTCCCGYTCYGTATCSGGAAGTGAATAGTAYTTGTTTCTCCCACCATGCATTGCCCTATTGGCCGACTTAATGATRGTCAATGGAGAGACAATGGAYCCMACACCATATTCATTGGCCAGATRSTCYTCAACTGCCTCAATTTCCTTTAGGRTATTGACCTGAAAAATACTTCCAGYTGTATCGRCAAGRTSAAAACCCATTTCAAAGGGCCTRATGCCCGAAAAGTTATCCTCGAAATAAAGAAGATCGCTTTTCAGTGAGCTTTCAGCAGAAATATCATCTAAAAAGTAATTGTTGAAGCGGATCTCTTTTATTCCCCAAAKTGCAAGTGCAAATAACAAGAGGGTAAATGCAACTATCCACCGCTTATTTGCTATCGAGAAGTCACTCACTGACSTGAGCAGGGTATCCCATCCCTTTTTTAGTTGATAAGAGCAAGATATTTGMTGGGATTTGATATTCAGTAAGAGAGCGGGAATCAGCGTAATCGAGATGARATAYGTGATTAGAACTCCAATTCCRGTGAARAACCCGAATCGYTGGATGGGCTCAATCTCAATCAACATAAGGGAGAAGAATCCTACCGCTGTTGTACTTGACGTAAGAAAGGTGGTAAATCCCGTTTCCCTGATTGTTGTCCGCATTGCGTCAATGTCGCTTCGCCCCATGCCAACTTCATCAATGTAYTTGGTAATTAGATGGATGGAATTAGATATACCAATGATRAACAAGAGAGCCGGAAGCATGGTMAGCATCAAGTCAAGTCGGTTACCGGTGAGATTGATGACRGCAAAGGTCCAGATTAGTGATACGATCAGCACTGTAATGGGTATGAATACTCCCAACCCRCACCTGAATGAAAAGAGCAGAAATRTGATCATTAACAGTAATGTGATACCRCCAAACAGSGGCATTTCRGCTCCCATTTTCGCTACATAGAAGTTTTGKGTACTAATTCTTCCAGCWATRTGATATTCATCAAAATGGAAGGGTTCAATCAAATTGGCAATGGCYAACAGCAGRCTGTCATTGGTAGCTTTSGTGCTAAACTCYACTTTCTTAATAAGGATGGTAATCTTTGCTGTGTCCTGGGAAAAGAGACTTGAATAAACATCATTTGCGCTATAAATRAGCTYTTTATCGGYATCATATCGCAAAGGCTCATCGATGTGAATGAGGGGTACYTTCAARACTCCCCCCAGAGGYCCAATTATMGATTTGCGCAAATTTGTCGGAGACTTTACACTGGTAATTAACYCTAAAGCCTTTAGGTTAGMGGTAAGTTCACTKACGTCATTTAGAAAGTCCTTGTTAAATATGCCTTCATCATTGGAAATTCCGATAAGGACAAAATCATTGTCATTTTCAAAGGTTTCCCGRTAGTTGAGGTAATAATCCAGATCAGGGTCTGATTGAGAAAAGAAGCTTTCAATATCATAATTGAACTTCAAATTCTGCAAAGGCCACAATAACAAAATTGTCAAYAATGCAATGCCTCCAATKACYRCCCTCGCTAATAACCTAAAATTCATGATMCCAAATAAACAGCTAATTTACCAAAKGGKTGRTCTGKARRGAGTTACACTTAKATAATCCAGRCCTATTCCCTGCAATCYGATYAACCACTGCGCTGGTTCTTGTAATTATTGAGCTTCAGTGTCCAGTCAAATTCTGTGAATTCAATCTKGGGRYTTTCTGCCCCMGGAATTACCTCATAYTGCTTGAGGAAGTCAATAATTCCAGATTTCCCGCCAAAATCTCCSCGAAACCAWGACATGATCRCTGGMACYTGCACCTTCTTGTTYYTAKAGGAATAAGATACTTCGGCGTTAAGATAGCTTCGTGTGGCCATCTCTAATTGCTCCTCAAGGYCRTTGGGATTATAAGAGGAGATCGGTGGACAACTGGTAGCGCCGCAATTAAGCGCAAAATGAATACGSGGATCTCTTTTGGCCACCACAAACAGTTTCTCGAACCGGGAGGGAAACCATTTAGATAAATAGCCGAGSCCYAACTTCATTTGGGATTTCCTGAGAATACCATTTTCAATCAAGTCAAGACTTATTTTCGATCCCCCAATATTKAGCAGTGCATCGCTGTAAAAACGTTTTTCCGCMAGGGTGGAGTCYGAGCTGAGAAGAACCTGGGTCATGGCGTTATAAATGTTCAACCAAAAGGCCACSCGATGAGARTCGTTACTCAATTGATCGGCCAGAAACGCCAAATTGACATTGGCAAGAGTGTCCAGATAAGAAGCCACATCACCATCCGTTTTGGYTGCATAGAGCATATCCTGGGAAAAGGAGCCAGGATCAAAATCCTTAAGCTGCCCTTCYCCTAAATCCGGTYCWTGATTCCACCAYATGAGAAATGCGATTAACACAATTGATAATATCAATGCCTTCTTTTTCAAAATTACTTCARCAATCCWGRCCTATTATTACTCTTTTGMGACGTTSCATTTTTGAATGATCAATAAATAGCCATATTGATCGCTGCGATATTGKAATAAACTGTTTYCTATTCYAATAACGTAAGAAATWTGCAAAGTGATACCAGATAGGACYGTTTTGTCAATTCCCAGACGTTTATATCGACATTTATGCAATTTCTTTRCCGCCATTCTAACCCCWCCCCTTTCAAAAAYATCGCATGARAATTTCTGTTTACCCCCAAATTATTGCTCTATCCTTATTAYTGACCACCGCATGTACGGAGCAGGAGAAGGARCATAAGGTTTTACAAGAGTGGGCCACTGATACCACAAATGCCAGTGTTCCCCTGAATGAATTCCTGGCYCTACTTCCCAGGGATGGTATCCCTCCAATCTATAACCCTGTATTTTGGGCCARGGACGATGGTGATGAGGTGTTTTTCAAACATGAACCTGTGATCTCGGTTCAAATTGATTCAGTCTCAAAAGCTTATCCCTTGAGCATACTTATGTACCATGAGATAGTTAACGACATGCTCAGCGGTRTTCCGATAGCAGTTACCTACTGTCCTTTGTGTAATGCCGCTATGGTTTTTGACAGGCGTCTTASCTACGACAGCACGGACTATACCCTAACCCTTGGCGTGGCGGGAATGCTCAGAAAGAGYGATATGGTGATGTGGGATCATGAAACGGAAACCTGGTGGCAACAATTCACCGGTGAGGGATTGGTTGGAGCATTGAACGGTGCGGAACTTGAATTAATTCCATCTCTGTTAATTTCCTACGAGGAGTACTTCCTGGCTTATCCGAACGGACGTGTATTATCAACTGAAACGGGGATTGAGCTTGAAGAAGATGAAGAGTATGGTATAAATCCTTATGAAAATTACGACGACCTTGATAGTGGAAAGCCATACAGATTTTTTAAGGATGAGGTGGACAGCCGCCTACCGGCTATGGAGCGCGTTATTACCGTTGAGGTTGATGGAAATCAATTCGTATACCCCCTTACGGTAGTAAGAACCAAGAAGGTAATCAATCACGATCCAGGTGGGCTATCTGTTGTAGTCTTTTTCAAACCGGGAACGGTCTCTGTTATGGATAAAAAAGAGATCGCAAAGTCTAAGGATATTGGGGCGGTCACCGTATTTGATAGAAGGATTAATGGCCAAACGCTCTCATTTAAACAGGAGGACGGAAAATTCCTGGACGATCAAACCGGTTCAGTCTGGAGTATTACGGGCAGGTGTATTGAGGGTGAATTAATGGGGGAACAATTAGAGTACATGGTATATGGCAATCATTTTGCTTTTGCCTGGTTTGCCTTTAACCCGGAATGTGAAATATACATTCCCATTTAACCAGAATCCAGCCGGATCTAATGCAACCGGGATTGGTTTTTATTGGTAACCTCACCACCTGAATTCGGGCCAGGGCTGGCATGCTAACCCTCCCTAAATGTTGCTAAGAAGAACAGCCGTATTCTAGTGGTTCAATTCACAAATTCCTATGCTAATTTTACTCCCCTTTTCCCTTTCTGTTTCGTTAAAATTTCAAACCGTAGCTACGGCTATGCTTTCAAATTTTGCCTCACATAAAGAAAAAACTGAAGCAAAATTTCAACACAACAACTTATGAATTGAACCACTAGTCTGAGTATGGAGCACCTTTGCCAGTTTCGCAGAGGAGTCGGAGGCTCTGGAGGTACTTACCCCAGGAAAAATTACAGTTGGCGAAGAAATCATTTTGCTCCTTCCAGCCTGCATGGGTAAAGCTAACCCGAATCTTACCTGATATAGGAGTCAATTCAAAGCTGAGCTCTGTTCCTATCCAATCCTCGGGCCCATCAACGCATATCCAGGAAAGAGATTTATTATTCTCCTTGCTGTGAACATTCATTACGCACATCGCTTCATCGGCAAAGGAAAAAGTGATTTTTCCACCTACCTCAGATTTACCTGCAGCACCTTTGGTCCACCAGTCTTTAAGCCCTTCAATACTGGTTATCGCCTTGTATATCTTTTCAATTGGGGCATCAATATGATACATGTGGTCAATGCTAGCCATAGTTGGGTCTATTGATTAAAGGGTTGAGTGAGAATGTGTTTGGGTCAATTTCGAAGGTAATGATTTTTTTGAAAATGAAAAGATTTGCATTATTGCTTCTGAAGGAGCCGCTTCTTCAACCTGGACTCAAAAAGGCTGTGTAGTGGAAAGATCGCTGCCGCCAAAAGGGCATTGAAGCCCAATTTCAGGGCTGGCCCTCCACTGCTGTACCGCTCAATATATGGGTCGAGTAATACCAGGCTGAATTCAAAAAACAGCAAGAAAGAGAAAAAGATCATTCCCTCTGCAAGGCGAACCGGTACGGTAATCTTTCCGAGCATAAATACCAGAGAGAAAATCAGAACGATAAAGATTAATATTCCAGAGTACTGCAGATTGTCCCGCCTATTCTTCAAGGCGATGTCACGACGCGCCTGTTCATCCTCTATTCTCTGCTTTTCTGCTTGGGCGGTTTCCATTTCATATTTGGCTTCAAGTTTTCCGATTTCCTTGCTCTTCTCCTCATTAAAAGTGCTGTCCTTAAGCGTCGTATGTGTTTTGTAAGATGCCAATGCCCGTTCAAAATCATTGATCCCCACGTATGCATCAGCAAGCAAGGCCGATATCCGGCTCAGTTCATGTGACGCACCCATGCTATCCGCAATTGCGCAACTTCGCGTATAATTGTCGATGGCTTTGTGATACTCCCCCATCAAACGGTAGGTATCTCCTATACCTCCTAAAGCAACAATAATATGGAAATCACTGTGATGCTGATTGAAAATCTTCAGAGAACTTTCGTGTAATATCAAGGCCGTGTCAAGAAGCGGCGCCCCATAAATACCGTCGATCGTATCACCACGGTTGAATATCTCTACATAATTGGCGGCGATATTACCATAGGCCGCTGCTGCACCTTGCAGGTCACCTACTTCACGATAAATATCGATTGCTTTGCGATATTGAATCAGCGACTGTTCGAATTCCTGCTGCTCATGAAATACAATCCCAATATTTGCTAAGTTTTGAGCCAAGCTTAAGGAAAGCTCATCAAACTGCTTRTAGATATCCAGTGCTTTATAAAAAAATTCAAGGGCCTGGACCAAGGATCCCYCTTCCCAATAAATTAGTCCAATGTTATTGTTTGTATTGGCCGTACTTAGCTGTAGCTTCTTTACCTCCTCCGCGTTTAGCGTATCCGTCCGTACCCCTTCTTTGATAGACAGCGCTTTAAAAAGATAGTTCAACGCCTGAGGATAATCTGACATTTGGCGATAAATAAGCCCTATGTTATTGTAGCTATCCGCCAGCGCTTTAAGATCTTGGCGATCCGCCCTCAACTCCATCGTTTTTCTCCAGTTTATTAATGCACTATCCAGATCCCCCATAGCGTAGTAGGAGTACCCGATAATATGGTGAGCATCACTCACCCCCTTTGACCAGTGCAATTCGTGACTTAGTTCAAGTGCATTTTCCGCTAATTTCCTCGAACTGTCGGGATCGATCCGGACATAACGTTCGGCCATTAAAAGGATGCTTCTAATTCTATCCGTATCGTTCTCAGCAGTTTCCATCGCCTCCCTCAGAGAGTCAAAAACGCTACTGTTCTGAGCACAGGAATTTTGGCCATACCCGATAAATATGATAACCCAAATTAATATGGCGTGCTTTGTTTTATCCACCTCTTTTGTTGGGCCAAAGATATTCATTAAACGTTTGCCCCTCGATGGGCGCGGTCAGTCAGCGTTTTAAACGCTTAATGTTTATTTGAGRTAGGGGGTTGGGGGACTTAATCAGTATATTCGCATCTGTTAAAATTTAAATACAAAAACATGAATGCTGAAATACATACTGCCARAGGTGTAATGAAACTGGAGTTCTTTGAAAAGGATGCACCGAAAGCGGTTAAGAAYTTTACYGACCTTGCGAAGRAAGGCTTTTATGATGGGTTGACCTTTCACCGGGTATTAGATGATTTTGTGATTCAGGGTGGATGTCCCAAGGGGGATGGCACTGGGGGACCGGGTTATGAGATCGACTGCGAAACTGATGGAGAAAATCAATATCACGATACGGGAGTAYTGTCGATGGCTCATGCCGGGCGAAATACGGGTGGATCTCAATTCTTTGTCTGTCACAGCAGAAACAATACYGCTCATTTGGAYGGTGTCCATACSTGCTTTGGTCGCGTATTTGAGGGCGTTGAAGTGATCAACCAGATACAGCCTGGTGACGTCATGGAAAAGATTGTCGTGACTGACTAGCATCCGCTTCCGGAAAAGCCAAATTTTTCATTAATTTAATCCGTGCTTTAGGTAAGCACACCAACGTGATCCATATTGGATTRCCCTGGAGACCTATGTTCAATTAAYATCCAATTCAATGGCAGATCTRTTAACATTCGAAAACCTCGTAACTCTGGCCCTTCTTACGCTRCTTCAGGCTGTGCTGGGTTTTGACAATTTACTCTACATCTCTYTGGAATCGAAACGGGCACCAGTTGATGACCGACCACGGGTGCAAAAATTGGGCATTGGTATAGCGGTTTTCCTTCGCATCGCCTTGCTTTTTCTACTTGTATCAGTAATCGACTACTTCCAGGAACCCATATTCGGAATTAACATTGATGGTCTGGTTGAAAGYCATTTCAATATTCACAGTTTGATTGTCTTGCTTGGYGGCGTCTTTATCATGTACACGGCAATGAAGGAGATCTGGCATATGATAAAGCTTGAAGAAGATGCTGAAAGTGAAAGAAAACCTGCTTCCACCAATCAGATAATTGCCATGATTGTGGTAATGAATGTCGTCTTTTCCTTTGATTCTATTCTWAGWRCMWTKGMCMNTNGACYWACGTATTACCAGTGATGACACTGGCTATCATTATCGGTGGCTTATTGATGATTAAGCTTGCCGGTGCAGTTTCTACCTTTCTTCAAAAGAACAGGCTCTATGAAGTATTGGGCTTATTCATTCTGTTTGTAGTTGGAATTATGCTGCTTTCAGAAGGTGGTCATCTCGCGCATATAAGTTTTGCCGGAAACCCCATAACGCCAATGAGTAAAGCAACATTTTACTTTATTATCGCCGTACTGGTGCTTACGGATGTCGTTCAATCCAGGTATCAAAGAAAATTGCTGGCTCAGGAGAATAAGACGCAGGTTTAGCGATCCTGGACCAGCACTGACCAAGGAAATTTATATTTTTCTACCTTGCTGAGGTGAAGGGTCTTACCACATTAACTTGTCTGCTGGCTTTTATTAGCACCAGCTTATCCTTTTCTCAGGATGCACGCATGGTAATTGACTCCTTGAAGAATGTTATCCAGAACGCAGATCACCTACCTGCCGGACAGGCAGGCGATACCTCAGTTTGCAGGGCCTACCTGGTTTGGGGTGAAGAAATTTATCAAAATAACCCTGACACTGCCTTGGTTCTTTTTCAAAAAGCACATAATATGGCAGAAGAGAATCTCGCCCGGGGCGCGACCCCAACCCTGAAAAAAAAGCACTTGTTTTTCCTGGGTGAGGCATTGAGCAATATTGGGTATATCTATAATACGCAAGGGGAGATCCCTAAGGCGCTGGAGTTCTATCAGAGGAGTTTGAAGATTAGACAAGAGATAGGTGATAAAAACGGAATAGCTACCTCTTTAAACAATATTGGGATTATCTATGGCGA
>NVRW01000044.1 GCA_002400975.1 Flavobacteriales bacterium
TGAACAAATCGCTTTGGACCAGGTAAAATTGCTGGTCGGCAACCTGGAGATTTCACACAATACAGCTAAAGAGCAGCTGGAAATATCCGGGAAATTACTCAATTACCAGATGGGTCTTCCATTGGGTACCCAAATCTCACTTTCGGAAGACCTCAACTCCCTGGCCTCCATCAGTTCGGAATTTGCCGTGGATAACGAGTTCAACCTGGAAGAACATCTTGACTTCAAAATGGCACAAACGCAGGTGCAATTAATGGAGCTGAATAAGAAGAAAGAACAATTTGCTTACCTCCCCACATTGGGTGGATTTTTCAATCATCAACGCAACGCATTCCGCAATGAATTTGATTTTACGAGCGGGAACTGGTACCCAACTACACTGTGGGGTTTGAGTCTCAATATTCCAATTTTTGGCGGGTTCGGCCAGGCTGCCCAACTCAGAATTGCAGGAATGCAGCTTGAGAAAGCCCAAATACGACAATCTCAAATCTCAGACAGATTAAAGCTAAGCGAAGCCTCTAAGAAACTTGCCTTTACATCGGCAATGAGCCTTTACCTGAATCAGAAAGAAAACCTGGAATTGGCCAAAACAATACGCGAAAAAACAGCGATAAAGTTTAAAGAAGGCCTGGCATCAAGCATGGAACTCGCGCAAGCGGAAAACCAGTTTTTCAGTACACAGGGTGCCTATGTACAATCGGTATTTTCTTTACTAAACGCCAAAACAGAGTTGCAAAAGGCGCTTGGTCAATTATAGCATAACAAACATTCAACCAGATGAGGAATATTCTTATTACACTGATGGTCATCTCACTGGCCTCCTGCGGAAACGTCGGAAAATACGGTGAAAAAATTAAAGAACTCAGTTCGGCCAAAGACTCATTGATCAATGCTTATGAAGCATTAGAGCAAGATGTACTGCTGTTGGAAGAACAGATCTACCAGATTAGCTTTACACAGTTCCAGCAACAAGTGGACTCCCTCAGTGAACTTCTAATTGCCGCAACAGATTCACTTGTTCAGAAGAAACTCAATAAAGAACTAAAGGCCCTGGAGGAGGAAATGAACAATGCCAAGCAAGCCAGCATCACCAGRTTCCGGAAATGGCTCAAGTCCAGAAATGAYGCTTTTAATGAAAAGATCACCGCCATAGACAAGCAATTAGCWGATTTGGAGGGAAAGGTTACCAAAGTTACGCTGGTMTCAAGTCACCAATTATCACCAAAAAAGTTTGAGCACTAYTTCGAAACATATGGCTCAATTGAATCWGGYCAAAACGTATCRGTTAACATYGAAGCRCCTGGYATAATCAACAGRATAAATGTAGAAGTAGGACAAAAAGTATCAATGGGCCAGACGCTGGCGGTATTGGACAGCAAAGTGCTGCAAAACACAATTGATGAGGTGCAAACCTCTCTGAATTTGGCCACCACCGTTTTTGAAAAGCAAGAGAAACTGTGGAACCAGGAAATTGGCTCGGAGCTTCAATTCCTCGAAGCCAAAAGCCGAAAAGAAGGCATGGAAGAAAGACTTAATGCGCTGGAGACGCAGCGGGACATGTACATTATAAAAGCGCCATTTTCCGGGGTTGTGGATGAGATTTTCTACAAGGAAGGAGAAATGGGGAATATGATCATACCGCTACTTCGCCTGATCAATTTGCGGGAGGTCTACTTAGTTGCTGATATCTCCGAACAATATATCGGAACAGTTGTTCCTGGGGTATCTGTGATTGCCGTCTTCCCCACATCTGACAGCGCATATCAAGCTACGATCAGCCGCTCTGGCTCATCTATCAAAGCCAGTAACAGAACCTTCAAGATATATGTTGACCTAAAAAACGCCAACGGTCTGCTTAAGCCCAATCTCTTAGGCGTCTTGCATATTAAAGACTTTGAGAAAGATTCCGCTACGGTAGTGCCAACGAGCACCATTCAACAGGATGCTCTGGGCCAGGAGTTTGTATATGTTTTACAGAGGGGTGACGAACGGATATTGGTATTAAAAACACCCATTACAACTGGTTTGACGTATGGGAACGAGACAATGGTGGTCAAGGGCCTGCAAGGCGCCGAAGAGATTGTACTTAAAGGAGCCCGAAACATAAAGGACGGACAAGAAGTCAAAATCTAGCCTTTTACACGACTAAAATCCCATGGTAACCGAAGAGAAAGAGAGAGATGCAATAAGGGAGTTTGGTCTGTCAAGTCTCTCCGTGAACAATCGCAATACTGTTTTTGTCATMACGGTCATTATCATTCTGGCYGGTATYGCWGCCTATCAGGCAATGCCWAARGCRGCATTTCCAGACCTGGTAATGCCTACGATATATGTTGGCACCCCATATCCGGGCAATTCACCTGCGGATATTGAAAAATTGATCACAAGACCTTTGGAAAAGGAGATCAATACCATTTCGGGTGTTGACAAAATCACCTCGACTTGCATTCAAGGCTATTCCACCATCATTGTTGAATTCGACTTTGAAATGGATCCTTCCAAAGCACTGCTAAAAGTCAAGGATGCCGTTGACCGCGCRAAGAGCAACAAAGAYATTCCYTCTGACTTGCCTGCTGATCCGAATATCTTCGAAGTGGACTTCGCSGCTATGCCRATCATGAATATTAACCTGTCCGGAGACTTTTCAATAGAACAGCTAAAAGAATATGGGGAGTATTTGGAAGACCAAATTGAACCGATCTCGGACATTTCAAAAGTAGACATCAGAGGAGTACAGGAGAAGGAGGTGAAAATCAATGTAAACGTGCATAAAATGGAAGCGATGGAATTGAGCTTTCAGGATGTAGAAAATGCGATTGCATTTGAAAATATGAGCATTTCCGGAGGCGATATCCTTGTAGATGAGCTTAAGCGAACACTAAGGGTCACAGGAGAATTTAGCTCAATCGAGGAAATAGGGAATGTMATTGTCAAAAGGGAGAAATTCGATATCGTTTATCTGAAGGAAATCGCCAATGTGTCATTTGATTTTGAGGAGCGCAAAAGCTATGCACGGGAATTTCAAAAACCGGTTGTAATGCTCGATGTCGTGAAAAGAGCTGGCGCCAATCTGATTCTAACTTCTGAAAAGATCAATGAAATAATAGAAGAGGCCAAGACGGATGAGTTTCCCGACAACCTCCAAATATCTATTACCAATGACCAAAGTGATATGACAAGAAGCCAGGTGAGCAATCTTGAGAATAGCATCATTTCCGGTGTAATTCTCGTTGTACTCGTATTACTCTTCTTCCTGGGACTTAGAAACGCCATGTTTGTCGGCACCGCAATTCCACTCTCCATGTTYATGGCRTTCATGATCTTAGATGCTCTGGGTGTTACRCTGAATATCATGGTGTTGTTCTCMCTRATCCTTGCTTTGGGCATGTTGGTTGATAATGGTATTGTAGTCGTRGAGAACATCTACCGCTTGATGGATGAAGGCTTTCCCCCGATACTCGCCGCWAAGAAGGGAGTTGGGGAAGTTGCGCTCCCTATCATCACTTCAACTGCTACGACCCTTGCCGCCTTTATTTCCCTCGCSTTCTGGCCAGGYATGATGGGTGAATTTATGAAATGGCTGCCRATAACCTTAATGATCGTAYTAGGATCATCGCTTTTTGTCGCTCTGGTGATCAATCCTGTACTCACAGCGGTCTGGATGCGCACAGGTCAGGGGGAACTGAACAAAAGGAAGACCATTAAGCGTTCTTTGATATTTATCGGAGTTGCAGCGTTTCTCTATTTGCTGGGTGCCGTGGCACTTCCAAATCTTTTGGTYGTGCTAAGCCTCATAACACTGCTGAACCTTTACATTCTCAACCCTGCCTCAACATTCTTTCAAACCAGGATTATTCCGAGTCTGGACAGACGCTATAAAACCTCGCTCAGCTTTATTTTATCGGGCCRAAAGCCATTGCTCTTCTTTGGGGGAACTATCGGACTTCTATTCCTCTCTTTCCTGCTTCTCATCGTGTTTACACCAAAAGTGGARTTCTTTCCGGTAAATGAGCCTAAATATGTCAACGTTTTCATTCAAAAGCCAATTGGCACAGATATCGAGTCTACCAATGAAACGACCAAAGACATTGAATCAGCTATTACTGAACTGCTAAGTAAGTACAATGACACCTCMTATGTGTTCGGAGAAAGGGTAGTACAGAAYTATCTGGTGAAATCAYTGATCGCACAGGTCGGGGAAGGAACAAGCGACCCCAGCCAGGGGGTCTCCTTCGGAAACACACCACATATGGGACGTGTGCAGGTTTCTTTTGTCGAGTTTATCGACAGAAGAGGTATTAGCACCCAAACGGTTCTGGAGGACATTCGGGAAGCAGTTCGTTATAAATACCCTGGTGTACAGATTACTGCYGACAAAGACCCAGCAGGTCCTCCACAGGGCAAAGCGATCAATATTGAARTACAGGGCGAAGACTATGATTCTCTMATTGTGGTTGCTGACAAGCTCAAGTCCTTTATCAATTCCAAGAATATACCGGGGATAGAAGAGCTAAAGTTGGATGTAGAGGTTGGCAAACCAGAACTCATCATTGAAATCGACCGCGCWAAGGCGAGGCTCTTAAGTCTGTCAAGCGGACAGATTGGCTCCGCGATTCGCACGGCGGTATTTGGCAAGGAAGTATCTAAGTACAAAGAAGGRGAAGATGACTAYCCGATCATGGTCAGATTTGATGAGCATTTCCGCCACAATATAGAAACGCTGATGAACCAGAGAATAACTTTTCGCGATCAGATGACAGGCAAAATCAGCCAAGTGCCGATTTCGGCAGTAGCCAGTGCGCGAAAGACAACCACTTATAGCGCGGTCAAACGGAAAAACCTGAAGAGGGTTGTAACTATTGACTCCAATGTTGAGGTAGGTCACAATCCAACGGAAACAGTGGACAATATTAAAATTGCGTTAAAGGATTTTGAGCTTCCGGACGCATATGAGTACAAATTCACTGGACAGCAGGAGGATCAGGCCAAGGAGATGGCCTTTCTCAGCAAGGCGCTAATGATCGCAGTCTTCCTGATATTCCTGATCATGGTCTCTCAGTTCAAYTCGGSCAGCACCCCSTTCATTATCATTACATCGGTTGTGTTTAGTTTGATTGGBGTCCTAATGGGATTGGTCGTTTTTCAGATGGATTTTATCATTATCATGACCATGATTGGCATCATCTCCCTGGCTGGCGTGGTAGTAAATAATGCAATTGTTCTACTTGATTACACAAATCTGCTCATGAAACGGCGCCGCATGGAGATTGCGGAAGGTGCCGGGATAAATCCGGATGAGGTAATACTTGGGATGACCGATATCAGGGATTGTATTATTGAAGGCGGMAAAACRAGATTACGYCCAGTTTTRCTCACSGCGATCACTACAATTTTGGGGCTCTTGCCCCTTGCTATTGGACTGAACATCAATTTTTTCACTTTATTTTCAGAATTCGATGCTCAATTTTTTATCGGTGGTGATAATGTTATGTTTTGGGGRCCTATTGCCTGGACGGTGATTTTCGGATTGACATTCGCRACCTTCCTGACTCTGGTAATTGTGCCCGTAATGTACTTCCTGGTCAATCTTTTACAAATCCGGTTCAGGCAMMSSWRRMMGMMWSAWMKYBMYGCWKRRYRRCMWVTKKKSMMMARCYYVRTGTGYAAAAATTTRCYCTGYAAGRGAGASGCTTACTAATTATTAGTATATATTTGCAGCCAGTATNAKWAGCGTTTAGTARCGCACCCTGATTNACAGAACACAAATCTCTCTAATATAATCAATAACCAATAACACGTATTAAAATGAAAAAAGTACTAACAATGTTAATGGTAGCGAGCATCTTTGGTTTAGTTGCTTGTGAACCAACGGCAGAAGAAAAAGCTGCAGCAGAGGCTGAAGCAAAAGCAATGGTAGAAGAAATGATGSAAGGTGTAGAYGAAGCTATYGACGAAGCGGTAGAAGAAGCTGAAGAAGCTGCTGCTGGYGACGAGTTGGCAGATCACGTTTGCAATGACAACTGCACTGCTGATGCTTGTAGTTTCGCRCATGGTGARAAAGGTCACGAATGTGGAGATGCTTGTCACGACCATGGTGACGATGATGGCCACGACCATGATCACGGTGACGARGGCGATGCTTCYGAAGAAGGATAGTCACACYTGATACTATAAAAAAGAGGGATTCGGCAAAACCGGGTCCCTTTTTTTATTTTATGGTTTCKGCWATTGCAGTCTTCCTCTGCKCGCTCAAAACTTCAATTGCCTTTTTAACGTCATCATCATACTTGTGSAGGATTGGATACAAMCCCTCATTGTTCCAAAGGTTATTGGCTATATTRGCCTTTAGCCATATTTCAATATTTCCCTTTGATCGTTCAAATCCCGCTTCGTCAAATTCGACACCATTCTCAGCTGCATATTTRAGAAAATCRCCGATTACATCATCATCTGCCATCAGATGCTGATCCATTATWCGTACATCCTCATAATTCAACAACCTTTTTCTGTGCCGATCTGTGTAATCGAATCCAAAACGGGTCARCAGTCTTTTKCTGTATAAKTTATYCAGGTATTCTGATTGCCCSGACGTGTCCAACTCCACCACTATATCCGGCATTATRCCGCCCCCYCCATAGACAACCCTACCCTTGGGGGTAAGGTATTTTAGCGAATCAGCAAAGTACGAGCTATCAACRAATTCACGATCCTCAAGCCCTCTTTGATAGAGTTTATAGTAATATTCKGCCATCCCTTCATCRTATGGCCTCTGAATGCACCTYCCRGTWGGTGTGTAGTAGCGSGCAATTGTCAGCCTAATTGCCGATCCGTCAGGAAATGGGTACTGCCGCTGTACCAAACCCTTTCCAAAAGACCGACGCCCTATAATGGTCCCCCGGTCATTGTCCTGCAAGGCACCAGCCACAATTTCACTGGCTGATGCCGAATTTTTATCAATTAAAACCACCAACTCACCTTCCTCAAACCCCCCATCAGCACTTGCATAGTAAGGATTTCGTGGCTGGGACTTGCCCTCGGTATATACTATCAGGTGGTGATCAGGAAGAAACTCATCCGCCAAATTAGTGGAAGCGCTCAAATAACCACCAGGATTACCCCGAAGATCTAAAATAAGACACTCCAGCTTGTTAGCTGGTAATGATTTGAAAGCAACCAAATACTCCTTGAATGTTTTGGCCGAAAAYCGGTTGATCTTAATAAACCCAATATTCTCAGTAATCATGTAAGCGATCTCTACACTGTGAATAGGTATCTCTCCCCTGGTAATTTCATACTCTAACAATGCAGTTGTACCACGCCTAACAATTGTAACGTCAACCATAGTGCCCCGGCCGCCCCTTAGTACATTCACCACATCCTTATTCTCAATTCCCACACCCGCTACCCGGTGTCCGTCAATATTAACAATCCTATCTCCAGCCTCGATTCCCAATGCTTTTGAAGGCCCTCCTTCAATAGCATTGAGCACCACGACCGTATCATTGATAATACTGAACTCAATTCCAATGCCCTCAAAATTCCCTTCCAGGGGCTCATTGACAGCCGCCAAATTCCTGGGAGGAATATATGCTGAATGCGGATCCAACTCTTTTAACACCGCTGACAGGGAACCGTCAATCAATTCATCCCGATCGACGGAGTCCACATACTCCTCCAATACATAATTCAGGATATCATTAAGCTTATTGAACCGGGAAAACCCAAGTCCAAACACCTTGGAATTCACGGATGACACATTATAACGAGAGCCTATGAAAATCCCGGTCGCGATGGCTACGGCCAGCAACAAAGGCAGGAATATGTATATTCTATTCTTCACTCTTTCTTATGATTGCAGCTCAGCAGTGGGTTGTTGATACCTGGAAACATCAACACCAAATTTCACCAGAAAATCCACTCCTTCGTCAGAATCGATTCCTTTATACTCAGCATAGGAGTGGAGGTAATAGATTTTTTCAATCCCCGTTGTATATATCATTCTCGCACAGGGCAAGCAAGGAGAAAGTGTAATATAGAGAGTGGCTCCTTGCAGGTCGACCTTATTCTTTGCAGCATACAATATTGCATTTTCTTCGGCATGAACCGCCAGAGAACAACTTCCCTTGCTGCTCCTTGCACATCCTTCCTCCGGCCATTCCTGATCACAGTTATATGTTCCAGCAGGTGGCCCATTGTATCCCAGAGAAATGATTCTGGTCTCTTTGGCGATTACAGCCCCTACCTTCATCTTCACACAATGCGATCGCCGGGCAAGGTTGCTGGCCAGGTCCATATATATATCATCAAAGCTTGGTATCTCTGCCTTCATTATTACTATCTGTTCTCAGAAAGAGGATTTGCCAGGATTAAGGTCCTGGGTTTGTTTTAAGACGTCAATAAAAGACGCTGGTTGCTTTAACCAAAAAGCTTGTGTTTTATTACCTGCCGAAGGAGAAAACCCTTTCCCCAACTCACGAATCCGCTCCCCCACTCGTGAATTTCGCACTGCGGATCCTTCCAAATTCAATKCAATACAACAATCCAAATGACTGCGCACTCAATTATTTACTAATGTGCCGAAGGAGGGAATCGAACCCTCACTCCCGAAAGAACACGATTTTGAGTCGTGCGCGTCTACCAATTCCGCCACTTCGGCATTTACTTCAATTTCTTCAGGAACTCCTTTCCAGTACCCGATTTCAAATATTTTTCCCTGATCCTTGCTGTAATGCGATCAGCATGTTCTTCCGAATAAATCAATTCAAAGGGCAGATAGGGGCGCGTTGTCCTTTCTCTTCCAGCATTGTGCCGCTGTACCCTACCACTCAAATCATACGTTAATCCCACGTAAATATAATTTCTTACCAGACTCTTTAGTGCATATACAAAATAATTCCGCTTCATACACTCCGATGGTGCGCGCCTGCCTGCCGGCAGGCAGGTCTACCAATTCCGCCACTTCGGCTATTGGCTGCGAAATTATTGATTATTTAAGCTTCTCAAAAGGGAAATATGACTTTAAATTGGCACAGTATATTTTTCCAAAATCAAAAAGAAAGGGGTACCTTCGCGGACTGTTAAAATGGGAACTAATCTCCGGATTTATTAATTCTAATAAAAACAGGGAAAAATGGCTGCAGGAATAAAATTTTTTACTGGCTCCGCTTCTCAGGATTTGGCCAGCAGGATCGCTGGATCATACGGGAAAGAGTTAGGAAGTTTAGAGCTCGCTAAGTTCAGTGACGGAGAGTTTCAACCACGAATCACGGAAACCGTTAGAGGCCAGAACGTATTTATTATCCAATCTACATTCCCACCAGCGGATAACTTATTTGAATTGCTTTTAATGGTGGATGCCGCCAAGCGTGCTTCTGCCGAACAAATTGTAGTAGTCTTACCTTATTTCGGATTTGCGAGGCAGGATCGGAAGGACAATCCCCGAGTTGCTATTGGAGCCAAACTGATTGCTAATTTGCTGGAGGCTTCAGGGATTACCCGCATCATGACCATGGATTTACACTCGGATCAAATTCAGGGATTCTTTGATGTTCCCGTTGATCATCTTTTTGCTTCGGCCATCTTCATGCCATATCTGGAACAACTTAAGGTCGATAACTTGACAATGGCATCACCAGATACGGGTGGAACCAGAAGAGCAAATGCCTATGCCAAGCACCTTGATTCAGACCTGGTGATCTGTTATAAGCAGAGAAAGAAAGCCAATGTAATCGAAAGCATGAGTGTTATCGGTGAAGTTAAGGGAAAGGATGTTGTCCTGGTTGACGATATTATTGACACAGCGGGAACATTGACCAAGGCTGCAGAAATGATGATGGACCAAGGTGCAAATTCTGTTCGGGCCATATGTACGCATGCAGTACTCTCCGGTCCGGCTTATGAAAGAATTAACAACTCTGTATTAGCGGAACTGATCGTTACTGATACAATTCCCCAGAAACAAGAATGTGAGAAAATAAGAGTGCTATCGACAGCGGATCTCTTTGCGGAGGTGATCAACAAGGTGCATAGCTACGAATCCATTAGCTCACATTTTATTTTTTAAACATTTTATTGCAAAACAATTACAATGAAGACAATAGAAATCACAGGAGTACCTAGAGAAGAAAGGGGAAAGAAATATGCCAAAAGGCTCAGAAGAGAGGGTATGGTGCCTTGCATACTGTATGGCGGTAAAGAACAAACACATTTCTCTTCTGATAACAGAAGTTTTAAAGGGTTGATCTTTACACCTGACTTTCACGGAGTCTCCCTGACTGTTGGAGACAAAAAATTTGATGCCGTATTGAGGGAGGTTCAGTATCATCCTGTTACTGACGAGATATTGCATGTTGACTTTATGGAACTCTTTGAAGATAAAAAAGTAGCTGTAAGAATTCCGGTTAAGCTTGTCGGTCAAAGTGCAGGCGTTGGCGAGGGTGGCCAACTTATTCAGAAAGCACGTAAACTCGTTGTGAAAGCACTGCCAAAGGATTTTCCGGATTATATTGAAATTAAGTTGGATGATTTGATGATCGGTGATTCCGTCCAAGTTGGGGACCTGAACATCTCTGACCTGGAATTTTTGGACGCGGATAATGTTGTAATCGTTCGCATTAAAGCACCAAAATCAATGGAGGAACTTGAGGCAGAAATCGCAGCAGACCTTGCAGACAGGGTAGAAACTACAGGTGAAGCTGAAGGAGCCGCCGAAGGTGAGGCTGAAGGAGCTGAAGGTGAAGGTGAAGGTGAAACCGAGGGCGAAGACGGCGAAAAGAAAGATGGTGAAGGGGACGAATCAGGAGGAGACAAGAAAGACGGGGGAGAATAAGAAACCCAATCACGTAGAAAAGAAGCAGCTTTTTCGGGCAACCGAATAGCTGCTTTTCTTTTTATAGCTTTACCTGTATTAGATGAATTTTGGGTGCGGTTTATAAATCTACTTGAATGTTGTACTTATGCTAAATTAAAATCCCAGATTTATTGGGTTGATGATTTGTAAATTCGCATGTCCATGAGCAGTTTAATTATTGGTTTGGGTAATATGGGTGCCGATTATGAGCACACACGTCATAATATTGGTTTCGATATCGTGGATGACCTGGCAAAGGAATTCACTTCGGATACTACCTTTGAGCAAGCCAGGCTTGGCGACCGTTATAAATTCAGGACCAAAGGCCGAACGGTAACGTTGATCAAGCCTTCAACTTACGTCAATCTCAGCGGAAAGGCAGTGAGTTATTGGATGCAAAAGGACAAGGTCAGGATTGACAATGTTTTGATCGTTACGGATGATATTGCACTCCCATTCGGAACCTTAAGAATGCGAGCAAGCGGCAACGATGGAGGCCATAACGGCTTGAAGAACATCAACGAAACCCTGGGGAGTAAAAACTATGCACGACTGCGCTTTGGAGTAGGCGGAGACTATCAACGGGGACAGCAGATAGACCATGTGCTTGGCACCTGGAATGATCAGGAAAAAGAGTTGTTGGTCGAAAGAATAAAAATGGCTGGGGAAATGATCTTATCCTTTTGCACCTCTGGGGTAGACAGAACAATGTCCAACTTTAACAACAAGTAAGCACACTGCTAAACTGTTCCGGATTATTGTAAGTGCTCAAAAACTATATCTTTGTTAGGAGCTTTCAATTAATAATGAACCTGTCTTATTTTCAAGATAAATAACAACCGCACGAAGATGAAATCAAAGACTTATCTAATATCMGCCATTTGTCTCATTACCTTACTAACTCTCARCACAAAGGTTCAAGCAACTATTGATTCCATAACTACATCGGGYTTTACGTTTTYGCCRGCCAATATCACAATCACCTCMGGAGATACAGTRCGGTTTTGGAACATGAGCATCTCACATCCTGTCGCCCAGGACGGCAGCGCATGGACTCCTTTTACTGTAGATCAAGACATCKCTTCAGAGATCRCAACACCWGGCACTTACCCCTTTTATTGTACGGTACATGGCGSMCCGGGCGGYRTTGGTATGTCYGGGGTAATAACKGTAGTGGCAGCACCACCCGTTACYGATTCAGTTTACGTCAATGAAATACACTACGACAACGTTGGAGGAGACGTAGCCGAAGGAGTAGAAGTAGCAGGACCRGCGGGAACCGACCTGKCCTGTTACACGATTCTCCGYTACAACGGCRGCGACAGTCTTGAAGATCCCGGYACGGTTCTATCTGGAATTATTCCSAATTTAGGATGCGGTTATGGCGTTGTGTGGTTTCCGATATCGGGGCTTCAAAACGGCCCCGCCGATGCAATTGGGCTGCACAATACGTGCAATGCGGACGTAGTSCAATTCTTGAGCTATGAGGGAGTGATCACAGCACTGGATGGCCCSGCTTCGGGAATGACTTCTGTAGATATTGGAGTGGCAGAGRTAAGTTCTCCCGTAGGAACTTCTCTGCAGCTAATTGGAACCGGAACCCAATACTCCGACTTTACATGGTCGAATCCYATTRCGGCTACKCCAGATCAAATAAAYWCCGGACAAATATTTTGCGCCGGTGATACGATCATAGCATTTGTMGGCTCGGGAGYSAGYGTTAAYGAAGACACWGGAACAGTGACTATTGAATTGTCTATTGTTAATCCGAGCCCCACCACATCTTTHACCGTTGATGTTGTGTATTCCACTGGTTCAGCGACAATCACTTCGGACTTTACCTTTGCGACACARACGGTCACTTTCCCGGCAAACGACTCTACCAATAAGACAGTTACAATCACCATTATTGATGATGCATTGCCAGAGAACAGTGAGAAYATTGTTCTGATCCTGCAAAACCCAAGTGCTGGAATTACCYTGGGTSCYGATTCAGTTTATACKGTTACCATAAAGGGAAATGAYATMGTGCTCGCTCCTTGCASTGATCTYTTCTTCTCRGAATATGTGGAGGGAACATCCAACAACAAGGCCGTRGAGATATACAACCCAAGAACGGATACTGTCGATCTGGCSAACTACACSTTTCTYAGAAGAAATGGTGGATCAGTTACCRTCAACTCGTATACCTACACGGGCATGTTGGCKCCCGGTGATGTRTTTGTTGTGGTAAATTCCGGTGCTGATTCTTTGAACCTTTTARTTCTGGGAGATACAGCGAGTACATTGACATTCTWCAATGGAAATGATGCCCTKGCAATTGTAAACACGATTAGCGGAGACACCATTGATAAGTTTGGTGAATGGGGBGTTGACCCTGGCACCAATTGGCCGGTAGATACCGGAGCAACCAGTGAATATACGCTGGTGAGAAAAGCTGCCATTCAGGCGGGGGARTTGTATTGGTCGGCAGGAGCAAGCGAATGGGATGTRTACGCCCAAGATGATTTTACCAATATCGGCTCTCATACYATGACCCCCTGTTCGGCACCTGCRACCATTGCCAATTTCTCAAAYACCATCGYGTGTTTGGGCGATVCAACGTGTTTTACAGACCTATCBATTGCAGGTGAGGGCGCYATTGCATCCTGGTTCTGGGACTTTGGAGATGGAGTCAACTCCACCAATCAGAATCCTTGTCATTTCTACACAGCTCCTGGAATATATACGGCCACCTTGATAGCGGTAGATGACAGCAGCAATGGAGAYACTATTAGTGYTGYAATTACAATTGATGATGTAGCCACTGTRAGCGCRGGRCCGGAYCAAACCGTTTGTTCCGATGTCACCACTTGCATCCCRCTCGCCGGTTCGGTAAGTGGTACGGCAACAACMGGCATSTGGTCAACRWTGGGAACGGGTGTRTTTKYACCAAGTGATACGGATCTTGTAGCGTGCTATACACCAAGTGCATTGGATACTGCCATGGGTAGTATCTGCCTTGTTCTCACATCCACCAACAATGGAAATTGCCCGGCGGTTATGGACACCGTTTGCATAACTTTCACACCAAAGCCACAACTGAGCACGAGTGTAGTGATTGATTCCAGCTCTTGTGGAAATTCAGATGGAAATATTTCTGGGATTGTTGCTACCGGAGCAGCACCGTTGAGCTTTAGCTGGGTGGATGGAGCATCTTCTCCCGTAGCTAATACATTGGACTTACTCCTGGTTCCTTCTGATTGTTACACCTTAACTCTTACGGATGGAAATGGTTGCACGGCAAGTTCGGGCCCACACTGTATCGTTGATGCAGGTGCTCCTGCAATCCCAACTGCCGGTGGTGGTGGTYTCTATTGTGACATGGACCCTATWGCCGACCTAACAGCAACTGGTAGTGGCGGGACCTTATTTTGGTACGCGGATGCCGCTTTAACAATCCAAGTCGGGAYTGGAAGTCCATTTGCCTCGGGAACTTTTGTTACCGACACTTTTTACGTTGCTGAAATGGGTGCCTGCCTGGGACCAGCAGCCCCGGTAATTATTACGGTAAATCCTCCGCTATGGGTGGGTGTGACTCCTTTCAATTTCGACTCCGCATGTTATGGTGAAGCATATACATTAACAGCCATAAGCACGGGCGGCACGGCTCCTCTTACATATGTTTGGGACTTTACCGCTGACACTTCTGCAGTTCAAATCGTAAACSCTACAAGCTCGAGTGTATATAATGTGTATGTAGAAGACGCGGTTGGTTGCACTTCATTTTTGGATTCTGTTAGCCTTACCGTTTCTCCRCCATTGGTGGCCACAGCGACCGACGTGAGTATATGCGCAGGTGATAGCATTAACCTTACAGTAACAGCATCAGGTGGGAGTGGAGCACCCTATAATTATGCCTGGTCACCTGGAGGAGGAACAACACAATCCATTTCTGTCTCACCTGCAGTTTCTACGGCATATACTTGTATTGTTGGGGACGGATGTTCATCAGATGATATGGTCACAGTCAATGTWACGGTATCTCCTGCACCTAACAGTGATTTCTCTTTTACAGAAGTACTGCTTGACGTAACATTCACGGACTTGAGTACYATTGGCGTTGGATCCAACATTGTAARTTGGTCCTGGGATTTTGGGGATACTGCTTCKGGTGGAAATAACACCAGCAMCCTTCAAAACCCAAGTCATCCGTTTTCAGCAGCAGGGTCATACAGTGTAACCCTCACGACAGTGAGTGATGGAGGTTGCGCGTCGRKTATTACCTATACGGTCACCGTTACAGCTGTTGGAATCGAGGAGTTCATTTATGATCAGGTGTCAATATTCCCAAATCCAACTGCAGATGGCATAATCAACATTCAGCTTTCGGCCGACCTGTTTAAAGGTGCAAGTTTGCGGGTTTTTGATGTATACGGGGAGCTCATTCTGAGCAGGACAATCGCCCGGCAAGGATCTGAGATGGTGAATCTCTCTAACCAGAGTGCAGGGGTATACATGATCAATATCGCTACCGATCACGGAACTGTGACAAAGAGAATCGTGATTTTCTAAAAGAGGTCGCTTTCAGATGAGAAGAGCAATGTCGCTCCGGCGACAATTGCACCTCTCTTTACCTGATCACTTTCCTTTCTCCCATCTTTTTTCTACCTTGGGGGTCGATTACCGAAAAAATATAATGCCTTTTCAGGCAAAAACCAGATTTAAACCAAGCAAGATCATGAAATCACCAAATTTTATTTTCCCAGTGCTTATCACGTTAGTCTCCTCTATCCTGGTATTGAACAGTTCCGATTATATGTCAGCCAAAGCCAGCGACGGTTTTAATACAGGGAGGACGTACTTCGAGATGTCTCCCAGAGTAACGGAAAACGACTACAAGGCTAAAACGGTGATCCTGAAGATCAATCAGGACCTTAGGACGTACTGCAGCAATGAGCAAATCAGTATTGCCTCACTGCAAGATCTTCTTAGCAGTATCGGAGCGACAGGTGTTACACGAATGTTCCCGCATGCTGAGCAGCCGAAGCTGGAGAAGAATCGATATGGGCTGAAGTACGCTGATCTCACATTGATATACGAATTTAAATACACAGGTGCCATGGATTTGGTGCAGGTGATAAACGAAATCTATAGGCTGGACATCGTGGAGTATGCACAACCATATTATATCCACCAATTGTCATACACGCCAAATGATCCRCAGRTTGGATCACAGTATCATATTGGCAGCGTAAAGGCTTACCAGGCCTGGGATATTCAAAAGGGAGACCCCAATGTAACCGTTGCCATTGTTGATTCAGGATCAGACATTGATCATGAAGATTTTTTGTCTCAGTTTAAGTACAATACGGCTGATCCCATTGATGGTTTAGACAATGACAATGACGGATATATTGACAACAATCTGGGTTGGGATTTTGTAGATGAAGACAACAACACGCAAATGTTCGGAAGCAACCACGGGGTGCATGTSGCTGGCTGTGCAGTWGCGGCRACAGATAACGGAGTGGGAATCTCAGCACCCGCTTTTGGATGCTCCTATCTACCTGTTAAGGCCGGTGATGGACAAACTGTTGATTTTGGATATCCCGGAATTACATATGCTGCTGATCACGGCGCGAGCGTAATTAACTGCTCATGGGGTGGTGCTGGTGGCGGACAATTGGGTCAGGATGTTATTGACTATGCCACGATCAATAAGGACGCTTTGGTTGTTGCAGCTGCTGGTAACGATGGGGTTGAAGACGCATTTTTTCCTGCCAGTTACAATTATGTTTTGAATGTGGCATCTACAGCATCTAATGATACCAAGTCTGGTTTCTCAAATTATGGTTATGTAATCGACCTATGTGCACCGGGAAGCAGCATCTGGGCAACTGATAATAATGATGGTTATACTATCATGAGCGGAACTTCCATGGCTTCACCTGTTGCTGCAGGTTGTGCTGCGCTGGTAAGATCTGAATATCCCTTTCTTGATGCCCTTGCAGYAGGAGAGCAACTCAAGGTCACCTGTGATRATATTTACCCGGTGAACCAAGGTRTTTATCAAGACAARCTGGGYGCAGGAAGGATCAATCTTTTCAATGCGGTAAGCGGTATTACACAACCGTCTATTGTGATGACGGAAAAGAATATTTCTGATGGAGGCGATGAAGCGTTTGTAGTTGGAGATACAATCTCCATCGATGGTATCTTTGTCAATCTTCTGGCCCCATCCGGTTCAATAACGGGCACGCTTACTTCTCAATCAGCCAATGTTCAAATCATTGACGGCACTACTTCTTTGGGTGTAATGAACCCTTTTGGAGGAACTGCGGATAATTTAGCAGATCCTTTTAGTCTGATAATTCTTTCGGGTGCTTCATTGAATGAAAGGGTGACGCTGGAACTTGAATTAACGGATGGATCCTATACTACAACTATCTTCTTTCAGATCATTGTCAATGTTGATTATATCAATGTAACGATTAACGATGTTGCAACTTCGATTACCAGCAAGAGCTTGATCGGGTTCAATGATTTCAGCGTTCAGCAGGAAGGATTGGGATTCATTTATCCTTATTCAATTCTCGGAACAGGATCCAATATTTTATTTGACTGTGGATTAATGATTGGCGTACCAAACAATGTTTCAGATAACGTAAGAACAACTGGTGGAGGAACAGATCAGGATTTCATTTCGGTGAGCAATGTGCAGCGACTCCCAACACCAATTTTTTCCGAGTTTGACATAGAGGGGGACTTTAATGATTCAGGCAGTACCGGTCCACTCGCTATTGATATAGCCCATAAGGCATTTGCCTGGAGTGAAACCGGGCACAGGAAATACGTAATTGTTGRATACACGATCACGAATAACTCCGGCGGAGCATTAAATGATCTTTATGCAGGATTATATGCGGACTGGGACATCAATGATTTCGCCCAAAATAAAGGAGGCACAGTTGATTCAAGGAGACTGGGCTATATCTATGAYACTCAAACGGCCGGAGTRTGGGCCGGAATGCAGGTTGTATCAATATCAGGTGATTTTATACATAACGCAATGTTCAATAATCAAGGTGATGATCCGGGTGGCTCGGGAGTATATCCCAATACCAGCTACGAAACGGCTGATAAATACGCCTCGTTGAGCACCATGGATATGACTKCWGGTGGYACCGGAGTTGGAAAAGACGTAAGTAATGTGGTATCYACTGGCCCRYTCAACATAGCCGYTGGCGGCTCARTAACTGTGGCATTTGCSTTAATGGCTGGRGATGACCTGGCCGATATTACGGAGACCGCTGATTCGGCCTATATTAAGTACAACGGTATTCCAATTCCTTGTTCGGATCTTATTGGCTCAACAACCTCTACGGACGATGATGGCACATCCAACGGAACGGCTACCGTAAATTCAACGGGGGGAACCTTACCTCATACATACGCCTGGAATACAACRCCAGCTCAAAACACACAGATWGCTACAGGTTTAGCTRCKGGCACCTATGTAGTMACAATTAGYGATGCTGCAGGATGTCAATCAACTGCTTCGGTAACGGTTACCAGTGGTGCACCYATTGGAATTGGGCAAAATGCAATTTCATTTGTAACAGGTGTGTTTCCAAATCCGAATGAAGGTATTGTAACAGTTTCATTTGGTGACAAMGCTGCGGACATTTCCCTGGAGCTTTCGCTTAGGAATCTGATTGGACAAGAGGTAATGGTCAAACAAGTGCTCCTCAAGGGGCAAAACGAAATCCGATTGAATCTTGAATCGTTARACAAAGGCGCTTACTTCCTAACCGTTACAGGAAATGAATCRAAGCAGACTTTAAAGATTCTGGTTCAATAGCCAAAGAGCCGCGACGGTTTTAAACCGTGGGAGGGCTAGTGTCGGATAAATTCGGGAGCAAAACTCTGGAACGGCTATTGTCGGATAAATTCGGGAGCAACTCGTACGACAGAAAGGATCAATAGAGCGCCTTTATCTCTTTTGGATATCTGTAAGCGTTACAATCTGTCCTGACATACAGATACCTGCCGCGCCCTTTTTCACCTGGAATTTAATCCAAACTGACATGTCCCTGACGCTAAAATCTTCGCTTAATGCCGGGGTTGGCTGAAGCTTCTTGCCATTTTCCAGCTTCAGCATRAAYCCACAGCCGTCCAACTCGCTCATGTCAACGACAGTGGCCGCGGYATAATTCTCTTTGGCATAATCTACAACCACGGCGGTTTCRGCCTTRACCGGCMTGGATTCAYTTGCAGGATTTGTCTTCTTGCTACAGGAAACCCCCAATACAGTAATTCCAATTAATATAGCMGTTCTCATTNTTAGTCWTTGAAGAGTGATTTGATTTCTACTGCCGTACCAATAATTGCGCCCAATTCTGAAATGGGGACCCGTCTCTGCTCCATGCTATCACGYTCACGGACGGTAACCTCTTTATCTTCCAGGGTTTGATGATCGAYAGTTACACAAAACGGTGTRCCKATCGCATCTTGCCGTCGATATCTTTTACCAATCGTGTCTTTTTCCTCATAGAGACAGGARAAATCCAGCTTTAACTCATCAATKATCTTTCGTGCTATYTCAGGTAAACCATCCTTYTTMACCANSSGRAAAAANNGCYGCCTTAATTGGTGCCAAAGGCGSTGGAATTTTCATGACCACCCKSGCRCTKCCGTCTTCCAACGTTTCCTCTGTAWAGGAGTGAGAAAGCACGGCCARTACCATTCGGTCCAGGCCCATGGATGTCTCCACGACATARGGCGTATAATTTTCGTTTACYTCAGYATCAAAGTACTGCAACTTCTTACCAGAGACCKTYTCATGCGCACTCAAATCGAAGTCAGTCCTTGAATGRATACCCTCCAACTCCCGAAAKCCCATAGGGAACTCAAATTCAATATCCTCAGCCGCATCTGCATAGTGAGCAAGATTCTCATGRGCGTGAAATCGCAACTTTTCTTTGGGGAGTCCCAATCCGGTGTACCATGCCAACCTCTTTTCYTTCCAATCTTCRAAGCACTTCATTTGCTCACCAGGTTTCACAAAATACTGCATCTCCATTTGCTCAAACTCTTTCAAACGAAAGATAAACTGCCTGGCGACAATTTCATTTCTAAAGGCCTTTCCAATCTGCGCTATTCCAAATGGGATTTTCAATCTACTGGTCTTTTGCACATTTAGAAAATTCACAAATATTCCCTGGGCCGTTTCCGGCCGCAAATATATCGTCGAAGAATCCGAACTCACRGATCCCATTTCTGTGGAGAACATGAGATTGAACTGTCGCACTTCTGTCCAGTCCTTCGAGCCACTTACCGGACAGGCGATCTCCGCGTCAATGATAATCTGGCGTAACCCATCCATGTCGCCCTCCGAAATTGACGCTACCATTTTTGAGTTTATCGCATCAATCCTGGACTGGTATCCCATTACCCGTTCATTGGTGGACCTGTACGTTTCCTCATTAAAGTCGTCGAACCTTTTGGCWGCYTTGGYGATTTCCTTGTCTATTTTCCCCTGAATCTTSYCYRTGTACTCCTCAATGAGGTTGTCAGCACGGTATCTTTTTTTAGAGTCCTTGTTGTCAATTAGCGGGTCACTAAACGCGTCAACATGACCCGACGCCTTCCATGTCAATGGGTGCATGAGAATAGCGGCATCCAGCCCAACTATGTTCTCATTCATCCTGACCATTGCGGTCCACCAGTAGTCCTTGATATTGTTCTTCAGCTCTACCCCATTCTGGCCGTAGTCATACACAGCACTTAAGCCGTCATAGATTTCGCTGGATGGAAACACAAACCCATACTCCTTTGCATGAGAGATAATCTTTTTAAAAACATCTTCGCTCTTCGCCATTTTCCCTAATAATTTGTCAGCGAAACAAAAGTAATTATTCTCMATCKAGATTCAACATCACTATTTTTCAGAATTRCCAGAGTAATACTACCTTTGCAACRCAATAAATTCTTCAAGCATCACCCTATGCTCAATTTATTCACTCTTCCTTTCAAGGTGAGAGGCATATTAATGTCTTTTGCSCTCATRCTACTGGTRGCACARGCAAGTATTGCCCAGGTTACAGTCAGAGGTGTAATTAAGGATGACAATACGGGCGAAACCATGATTGGYGCTGCTGTCGTTATTAAAGGAACAACSATCGGAAGTGTTACTGATMTYGATGGGAAATTTGAATTTATMGCTCCGGATTCTCCTCCATTTACGCTCGTAATATCTTTCCTGGGTTATACCTCTCAGGAGGTTGAGGTTGAAAGCCTGGACCAAAAAATCAGTATCGGATTAAGTACGGATGAAGTATTGATGGATGAGGTGCAAGTTGTCGGTGAACGCATTTCGAAAAAGCAAAAAGAATCACCGCTTACGGTCGAGTCTATGGATGTGCTTGCCATTAAGGAAACGGCCTCTGCTGATTTTTATGAAGGTGTTGGTCAACTGAAAGGGGTAGACCTAACAACTGCAAGCATGCTTTTCAAAGTGATTAATACGAGAGGGTTCAATAGCACGGCACCCGTGAGATCCTTACAGATCATAGATGGAGTTGACAACCAATCACCCGGGCTTAACTTCTCTCTGGGCAATTTTCTGGGGGCGTCGGAGATGGAAGTGATGAAACTTGATATAATTCAGGGTGCGAGTTCTGCGTATTTCGGYCCCAATGCATTTAACGGGGTAATCAGCATGACTACAAAGAATCCATTCCAATTTCCAGGACTGGCTGTCGGGGTTAAGGTTGGAGAACGAGGATTATTTGATGCCAGTTTCCGATATGCCCAGGTGATAAAAAATAAGGATGGCGAAGAAAAGTTCGCCTATAAATTGAATGTGTCATTTATGCAAGCCAATGACTGGGAGGCAAACAACATGGACTCCACAGAATTATCAGAAGTGGATTCGAACAATTGGGGAGGGTACGATGCCGTGAACAGGTACGGTGACGAAAACCTGAACAACAGCACGACCAGTGAAGATCCGCTCAATGCACCGGGATTGGGAATTTGGCATCGTGATGGATATCTGGAAAGTGATTTGGTCGATTATAACTCCCGAAACATAAAGGCCGGGGCGGCTTTTCATTACAGACTAAAACCTGATGTGGAACTGATTTATGCTAGCAACTTTAGCACGGGGACAACCGTTTACCAGGGAGACAATCGYTACWMYYTMAARRATATTMWWTTCYWWCAGMAYCGGRTWGARRTYARGAARMMSGAYAARTWYTTYMTYAGRGCCTATRCYACRWWTGAARATGCSGGWGATTCATATGATGCAGTATTYACRGCATTTTTAYTGCAAGATGCCGCAAAAGGTAACAGCCCGGATAATTTTTTCAGATGGAGTAAAGATTATCAGAATTATTGGGGCACAAATATTACACCTAAAGTCTGGGACCTCCCCGGATATCCTGACCCCAATAATCCATTGTATACGCAGGATTGGTTTGGCGATACACGAGACTCCACTATTGCTTCAGCCAATACTATCATGGTGTCCTTTTCTGATTCCATGATGGCATGGCATGATGAAGCCAGAGCCGCGGCCAATCTGGAAAACCAATTCTTTCCTACGACTGACCGTTATGAGCCGGGCACGGCAAGATATGACTCTGCAAAAAAATCAATTATTAGCCTCCCATTATCCAGAGGCGGGACGCGGATTATTGACAGATCTGCCCTTTACCATGTCCATGGCGAATATAAATTCACACCGGAGTTCATGGATATTGTTGTTGGAGCTAACTTCCGAATGTATAGACCAAAGACAGAAGGCACGGTATTCAAGGATACATCATTGAGCGCAGAACCCGATTTATCACTGCCTCTGCCAACGGGAAACCCGGTAATCAAGAATTCAGAATACGGATTTTACGCAGGGGTGGAAAAGAGAATCTGGAAGGAGAAGTTAAAAATAAACATAACATCGAGGCTGGATAAAAACGAAAATTTTGACGCCGTAATGTCGCCAGCTGCTTCTCTTGTGTATTCACACAGTCCCAGTCAAATACTGCGCTTCTCCTTTTCTTCGGCTATCAGAAACCCAACCCTTGCTGATCAATATCTCTACTATAATGTAGGAAGGGCGATATTGCTGGGCAACATCAATGGTGTAGACTCCATAGTTACCATTCCGTCACTGTATGATTTTTTTGCAACGCTGGACGATGCCCAATTGGATTATTTCAATGTTGATCCGATTAAACCAGAAAAGGTAAAGACCTATGAAGTAGGTTATCGTGCTACTTTCTTCAAAAGCTTGTACTTAGATGCCAACTATTATTTCAGCGTCTATAGAGACTTTATCGGGTTCAAACTTGGAGCTAAAATTGRCCTGGATTGTTCTTTTGGGCCTTGCTTTCCTACAGACAYYMWSRMAKACSRKGTYRSMRYARRYYMGRWYRWKMWKSWSMCRAMKCWSRKSKYMWMKMKMRRWWKSRACTACTTTTTCAAAAAATTCYTCGCCYTGAGTGSCAACTATACCTGGAGCARGYTGGATCTACAAGGCTCTACAGATCCCATAATCCCCGCCTACAATACCCCGGAACACAAATACAATGTGGGTATAAGCGGTAGAGATGTACGAATGAAATTGGGAARTGTGAGGCTCAACAGATGGGGATTCTCYRTAAATTACAAATGGATCCAAGGATTTAGATTTGAAGGATCACCACAATTCACMGGAAAGGTGCCWACGTATGATCTTGTCGATTTTCAAGTCAACAAGTACTTCCCCAAATTGAAAGCCACGGCTAAAATTGGCGCATYCAACGTATTGAATAAGGAACGGTTTCAGGTATATGGAGGACCATTTATTGGCCGATTGGGATATTTCTCGCTGCTTTTTGAGATAGACAAGCTGTGACYCGRAGAAAGTAGTAAAATGAAAACTGCRCTATATTAGCGGATATTAATATCTTTGCACCTYTAAAATTTTATCTTTTATCTATAACCCTATCTCAAATTAAACTATATCAAAATCAAATGATTATGAAAAAATATATACTCATCATGACAGTAATTTGCTTTACTGTTATTGCTAATCAGACATTTGGTCAGACACGCTATGTCGACGAAATGTTCACCAATGTTACCGTCACAAGTGGTGTGATTTACGGTAATAACCTTGGTGTAATAACCGGGGGTCCAGTTCCAGAAGATCTTCTAATGGATGTTTACGAGCCCAGTGGAGATGTAGTGGCTCAAAGGCCCTTGATAATTTATGTAYATACCGGGAGCTTCCTGCCAAAGGGGCTCAACCAATCTACTACCGGATCATTAGCCGATAGTGCACTGGTTGAAATGTGCACACAATTTGCAAAAAGGGGCTACGTGGTTGCTGCTATGACGTACAGATTGGGTTGGAACCCTCTTGATACTACCTTGGTAGGCAGGGTTTCCGGTCTTCTAAATGCAGCATAYCRRGGAATTCAGGATGCRAGGAATTGTGTMCGCTTTTTTMATATGRATGCTCAAATTAATGGAAAYACATAYGGCATTGATACTACYAAGATYGTAATGRTTGGGCAAGGTACCGGTGGATATATCTCTAACGGTGTTGCAACTTTGGACAAGGTTTCAGAGACAGAATTGTTCAAGTTCCTGGACCAGGGTGGCAGTTCGGTTGTTGTTCAAGCRCTTTCGGGAGATCCTTAYGGAATGGGCGGTAGTGTRCTCAATACTGAAAACTACCCSGGTTAYAGTTCAGAAATAGACATGGCTATAAACCTGGGTGGGGCCTTAGGYGACTCMAGCTGGCTGGAAGCAGGTGATGTTCCMATGGTTGGCATGCACTGTCCAAATGATCCATTTGCACCTTATGGTTATGGTATGGTAATCGTTCCGACCACTGGAGAAAACGTAGTTTTTGTTAGCGGAACGCATGATGCCATTCGCAGAGCAAATTCCTTGGGAAACAATGCCGTGTTGAACAATGCTACTTTCTTTGATGTTCATACACAGGCGGCGAATGGAGATGGTTCAAATGTGGATAATTTATTCCCTATTGTGCGTACCAACCCAGAAAGCGCACCATGGGAATGGTGGGATCCCGCTGATATAAACCACGCCAATAGCGTTCAGACGAATCTGGATATGTCAGCAACAAAAGGCAAAACGTATATTGATACGGTGATGGGATATGTCAATCCTCGTATCTCTTGTGTTCTTGGGCTGAATCCTTGCGGAACAGTCGGAACCGGGAATTCTCTATGTACCGCTCCAATAGCTAGCTTCACGTCTACAGAAAGTAGTTTTACGGCAACTTTTGCGGGTGCGACTACAAATAACCCAAACGCAATTTATGATTGGGACTTTGGAGATGGCGATACCGCTATAGCTCAGAATCCTACCCATACATATGCTGACACAGGTACTTACAACGTCTGTATGACTGTGAATGATTATTGTGGCTCGGATGCAGTTTGCATGAATGTAGTGATTACCGGACTTGTTGGAATTGCCAGTAATCTTGAACTGACAGAGTTCAATGTGTTCCCAAATCCGGCCAGTTCAAGCGTAACGATCAGTTCTTCTGACATGATCAAAACGGTTGAGATATATGATGTTACTGGAAGAGTTCTTGTTAGTCTAACGGACATCAACTCAAAAGAACAGCGTATTGAAAAGGGTAATCTGAATGAAGGACTTTACTTCATCAGAATTTCTACTGAATCTTCATACTCCGTAGAGACGGTGATGTTTGAATAAATTCAATTGATTTACAGAAAC
>NVRW01000045.1:0-11397 GCA_002400975.1 Flavobacteriales bacterium
GGATGCCACGGCCAATGGCGCCTATTCCTTAATTGGGGGAGGAGATTCCGTTGCTGCAATCAATCAATTTGGCTTATCTGACCAGGTTAGCTACCTATCGACGGGCGGAGGTGCGTTGCTGGAATATGTCGAGGGCAAATCTCTACCGGGAGTCGAGTCGATTTTACACTAGTATTTCCTTACTGGTTCTTCTCACCAACTTCTTTGCATCTGGGACAATGGTGGGGATTAATTCACCCATCGGTCCATACAAAATCGATTTGTTTTTTTCSYYWTRKRGKAKAASMSAMMAYYKARMGWYAMWSMKYYCYMKKWMRMAYASSAGMMMAKAWRRAAWSAATGCANNGMMKWKWWMAMASCAAACACCGCTCCAAATATCCTGTTAAAAAGACCCAGCGCAATCATGTCAATGGTCTTTTCCAATACCTTGCCCAGAAAATGAACAGCTACCACAATGGCAACAAAGGTCGCTACAAAGGCGATCAGCGGCAAATACTTGTTGTCGATTTGAAAATTGGCCTCCAATAATTCTTGCGTTAGGCCGGAGAACAATACYGCTCCATAAACCCCGAGAACAAGTGCCAGCAAGGAAGCCACYTGAATGACCAGGCCCTTGGTAAATCCCTTATAGAGTCCCCAGATTAAGGGTATGCATAGGATTATGTCCAGATAACTCATRGTATACKCTTGAAGGCGAAAGTACACATCCTGGYGAAAAAACCAGTGACCCCCAGAGCAAAATTGTCTTTTGTCTATTTTACCAACAATGCCTAAATACCATTTCAAAGGTAAAATATTGTTAATATTGCTTCACAATTGTTCTGATACTAATCRGAACGAATTTTGCGCGGGCAATTCAGATAACCTGCTCGCCGGTAGGCGGGCCAAAAAATAAAAAGATGAAAAATAATACTACCCTGTTATTGATGACACTATTTGTGATTGGCTCATTTACAAGTACGGATCTATTTGCCCAGGAAAAGGGCGAGAAAGAAAAAATCGTGGAAATTATCACCGACAAAGGCACAATTAAGGTGAAATTGTACAATGAAACACCTTTGCATCGCGACAATTTCATMAAGTTGGCTGAAAGCGGAGMAATGAATGGYTCMATATTCCATCGAGTTATCAGGGGTTTCATGATTCAAGGTGGAGGAAAGCCCGGCAGCARCGGAACGGAAAGYATGGGTGAATTAATYCCCGCGGAGATCMTCCCGAAATACCATCACAAAAAAGGAGCATTGGCWGCYGCCAGAAYKGGTGACAAYGTCAAYCCCGAAAGAAAATCTTCCGGATCACAATTTTACATTGTGCAGGGCAGAACAACTCCACAGGCCACGCTGGATAAAATGGCGCTAAGGGGTAAGCTCAATTATACGCCAGAGCAAATAAATGACTATGTTACCATTGGAGGAACGCCTCATCTTGACGGACAATACACGGTATTCGGAGAAGTGATAGAGGGCCTGGATGTTATGGAAAAAATCGCGAGTGTCGCGGTTAACAGTACCGTACCTGTTGAAAAGATTACCATTACCCTTAAGGTTTCGGAATAGATAATGAGTGACCAGGAGCTAGAAGACTTGATCCAGGAGATCGAAGGGGCTACAGCTTCGACCGCCWCAGASGTAGAGCAGTTTAGGATACAATACCTGGGTAAGAAGGGTAAAATCAAGGCGCTGTTCTCHWTGCTTAAGGAAGCTGATGCRAATGCGCGCAAGAAATTGGGCGCCMGGCTCAATGAGGTTAAGATTAAAGCAGAGGCTAAGTTCGAAACMCTTAAGGGATCAATATCTCCCRGGAAAGTTGAAGAAGGTCAAGATTCAGACCTAACCCTTCCGGGAACCGTTTCGCAATTGGGGTCAAGACACCCTATTTCYATCGTGCGCAATCAGATGTCACAGATATTTGAGCGCATTGGATTTACGGTTTCAGARGGACCGGAAATTGAGACAGACTGGAATAATTTTACAGCATTRAATATTCCCGARGACCATCCAGCCCGGGATATGCAGGATACGTTCTTCATYCAAACGGACCCCGATATTTTATTGCGAACACATACCTCACCACAGCAAATACGCGTGATGGAAAGTTCCGAGCCACCTATCCGAATTATATGCCCCGGACGTGTATATAGGAACGAAACCATTTCTGCGAGAGCGCATTGCATCTTTCACCAGATTGAAGGATTGTACGTAGATGAAAACGTATCCTTCGCTGACCTCCGCCAAACCCTTTATTACTTTGCGAAGGAAATGTTTGGTGAGGATACCCAAATTCGATTCAGGCCATCGTACTTTCCATTCACAGAACCCTCYGCMGAAATGGAYATTTCCTGCTTAATCTGCAAAGGCAASGGATGTCCYGTGTGCAARCACTCGGGATGGGTAGAAATTCTTGGTTGCGGAATGGTGGATCCKGCGGTTCTGGAGAAYTGCAATATCGATAGTGAAAAATATACCGGTTACGCCTTTGGATTGGGAATAGAGAGACCMGCCATGCTCAAATATCGCATCGATGATATTCGCCTATTCTTCGAAAATGACATGCGGTTCCTGGAGCAATTCCAGTCGGCAATTTAGTTAGCCGGCCGGTCCTAATAGATTACCTTCCCRGYTGTRCTCCAGGTGTCTGAATCAACTTTTATAAAGTAGGTTCCAACTACTTCTCTGCGATTGAGCAGTTTGATTACATCTCTGGAAACGGTARTATTTAACTTTGSTGTGATCTCCTGACCAATGATATTAAAGACCTGAATACTCACCGCGACAGGTTCCTCAARYGTGAATTGTAYATATATACCATCACTTTTCGYCAAATAATTCACATTTGGAATTGCCTTATCACYAATGTCYTCAAGGCCTACCGGTCCRTCTAATACGACTATGGTTCGATATGAWGTGTCWCTGCAATTACTACTGTTGTTTGCCACCAGTGAAACGTCAAAAGTTCCAGTTGCCCCAAATAYGTGAAGCGGGTCAGCGACARTGCTTAGTGGCGATCCATCAYCAAAGTCCCATTCATAGGCAGATGCGCCTGAAGATGCGTTGGTAAACTGCATGCTGCCTCCCTGGCTTAAATAAACGGTATCMGATACTACCRTGAATCCTGMAATTACCTGGRCRGAACCCRYAATMGTATARGTYTCCGAATTRRTRCATCCCATCGARTCTGTAATGTCAACGGTATAGSYRCCYGGGCYYAWRTTGGTCAAATCTTCGGCACTGCTTCCRGTTGACCATGAGAAAYTATAMGGTGCAGTTCCACCACTAMTTGTTAAATCAAYTGACCCRTCGGCATCACCRACRCATGTTTCRTCGRTTGTTGTYCCRTTGCCAAGCARKTCASCGGGYTCARAWATTGTGGYTGATATAGCRGYTATRCAACCATTGYYRTCSGTAATRTTMAGGTTGTAATTTCCRGCACCCACACCACCAATATCCTCCGTTATTTGTCCMGATGACCAGGAGAATGCATATGGCAATGTACCACCATTAACATCTAYGTCAATCGATCCATTATTGTCCCCAAAACACRTTGCATCCTGGGTTGATACTATAKWTGAYCCYAARGCAGAAGGCTCYRTAATCTGCARKSTATCYGAAACSGTCAAACACAYTCCWCCRGARCCRGTYACATACACKGTRTAGTYACCAGCAGCCATTCCCSCYAATGTATCAACYGARTTTATATTGGACGTATTTTGRACAGTATCTCCATTGGCGTTCAACCACARATAACTCCATGGRCCYGTTCCTTGCCCACCTGCTATAGCGATTCCATCAGCACCACCGCTACATGCTACATTGATAGTTTCCTTAGAAATTGGTGCACTTATATGAAGCAAGAATCTTGGTCGTGTCAATGAATCAGGTATATCAAAGGTGTAAGAGCTGGTTCTCAAATCAGTAAAAGTAGCAGAGTCAAGATCCTCTAAAATGACACAGGCGCTCCCTGGCAGACCAGATAAGTCACTGGCATCTATTGTTCCATTAACCAAGGCTCCSGTCATATAGCYWGGATAACCCCAACTGAYTTTCAGTGGAATTGAATAGCTCTGRTTCAATTCAGGCAAAGAATTGTATGCMAGATCMGTTGAATCRTCRCTAACGCTGCTGAAATTTGAAAGCAGCCAATTCACRCTACCCAACTTRAAYGCGTCGAAAAATGCATCATAACYCTCYGTTGCACCYTGCTCAAATCGTATATCTACATTCTCTGCCCTGCCATTTGAAGTATACGTTAGCGTCAATCCTGAACCCGGGTCAGAAGTCATTTTTTGGAAATTGTCCCCATCCGATGTCTTTTTATGTCTCTCCATTATTGTAACGGTTCCACTTCCCGTACTGGCCTTCACCCAAAAACCCTGCATAGAAGCAATACTKGAATCCGTATCAGCCGGTGGGCTGCCATTCTTGATGGCAAAATAGSCTTGMGTTGATGGATTTAACACATAGGCGAACGGAGTCATATTCGCGGAGAGAATTACACTATCCCAAATAATGTCAGCCGGAAATGGATTCGCAATTAAATTCCATCCGTCCACATTATCGTCGGGAGTTGGAACGCCAGCAGTATAGCTCGCTGAAATCACCTGGGTTCCAATTTGAGGTGTACCCCTTAAGTCAAAAGTGGTGGTGAAGTTTGTGTTTAGTGCCTGACCTACCCACAGCATGTATCCTACTCCAGAGGATAAGCCCACCGATGTTGAAGCTGGAACCGTATATCCAGAGTCCACAATGTCCGTATGTGTTTCATCATAGGTGTAAACCGATTTGAAAGTACTGGCAGGAGCCTGGGTGCCAGGGAATCCAGACATTACAATTTCGTTGTTCCAGTCCTCAATATCTGTCCCAATAACTGCAGCTCCAAACAGTCGCCAATCGTCAGGCACATTATTCAAATGTCTTTCAAYTATCAAACTGTCAATCGTTCCTCCGCCMRTRACCTCYGCCAGRAAYGCAGTTCCMGAAGCGTTTGAYAACAAGGTYAAAATATTGKYCAGTGGTGAAGTCACYGCCCCTCCTCCCAAYGTCWATGAAATATTTATGTTCGCACTGRCGTCAATGGTWACKCCCCCCGACGTTTTTGCTATTCTAAGGTTCTGAAATGAAGTGGTGCTGGACCCCTTAAGAGAATTGGGACCGGCTCCAGCCATGATGATTGAGTCACCGGCACTGAAATTTACCGTACCATTATTGTCCCAATCTCCTGCAAATTCCAGGTCAAAGCCGGCGGTATTGAATACTCCAGTGGCTACGTTGACACCACCCTTAACTTCGGTTTCGCTGAAGTTATCCCCAAGGCTAACACCTACMGCATTGTTGAACTCCACGTTACCATAGGTAAGCGTGGACGTGTGAATTAATGTTTGCGCACTTGTTCCATTCAGGTTTAGTGTACTGGTGGTTCCCCCATCCCATAGGCCAAAAGCAGTTGATGGAAAACTAATTCCTCCAGCCAGATTCAATCTACTGGCACCACCAGTCATGTCAACTATCGTCAGAAAATCTGCACCCTGATCATTTTTAAATTGAATACCTCTGCCAATAGTTACTGTTGCAGAACCAAGTAAAATAAATTGCGTAGTCGCCGCACCGCTCGTCACATCATCGATCTGAACGCGGTTGGTAACTGTAAAAGTATTCACACTATTCACGGTTAGTGTTGCGGCACCAGAAGCATCACCACCTATTTTAACAGCCAAACAGCTCGAATCAGCATTTACAACCACTGCATCTCCTGATAATATGACAACGGAGTCTGCAGAGCTGGGAACRCCTCCCGACCAGGTYRRCGGATCATCCCAGTTGCCTCCCCCGGTTCCGTTAGAGGTAATCGTGCCACCGATTGTAACCGTAAGATATACCGTATCCGCAGGGCATAGGCCTGTTCCAGAATCAGCGACAACCCTCACGGTATCAATTCCCGGAACTCCCCCCCATGTGATCGTACTTGCAGAGTCAGAAGTAGGRGTATTCACYACCCCTAGCGAAGGCAAAGGCARTAGTGAGAAAGTATAATTATATCCGGTGTTATTCMRYACTGTATAATTRRAGGTRCTRCTCGTGGTCACATCCACRGAMCCSGTAATTRCTGARGTAGGCAGCGTATGTACAGTAACGGTCTTCGTTACCGTATCTCCCGCAACRCCACAGAAGTTGGTCTCTTCACATTTCACRGTTCGTCCSGTTCCACCGGGAGCTGCATTCCAGGTCACCTCAATACTATCAGTTCCCGTTCCAATTACAATAAAACTTCCCCCGGTAACCACCCAACTATAAGTGGACCCAACTGTTGTTGTTACGGACATAGTATCCTTTCCATCAGAACACCCTTCTGTTGGACCAGCAATTGGAGAAGTTACAGGCTTCGAGCACTCATTGCCCAATCCAAATTGTGCCAATCCACTCATTCCAGTCCGTTTAACAGTATCCGGAACCCCTGTAGTATGTGAGCCATCAAATGTCCATGGACTTAAGCCACTGGCTCTTTTCATTATGTGCGTAGAATCAGCGTGAACATTGTGTTCARCAAAYCCGGTTCCTGCCAAATGCAGGGAATACGTTGTAGCCACCATGCCATTRGCCCCTGTTAAGGTCCAAAATCCCTCATTATAAGCATCATAGATTGAGTCCAGGGGATCATCTTCAATAGGCAGCCCCGTATTGCCCGGGTCAGAGCCAGTAAACTGGACAGTGATGGTTCCGCCAGTTAACGCCGAAAGATTAATCTTAGCGGAGTTATTATTTGTTGCGGTACCAACCGGAAACACAAAGTTAGTCGACGCAGTGTTTATCCAGCGTTCAAATGACCCAACAATTATTCCTGAAGTATACTTAAACGTACCTTCATTTGCGGTRCCCGTACCCAATGTGATCGTGTTTACCCCGGTACTTATATTTCCCGAGGCCATTCTCAATGTATCAACCACCGCTACATTATTATTGATGGTGACTACCCCTGCACCGCTAACTGCTATTGTGCTGAAAGTCTCACCGCTGGCATTTGTAATGCCTTTAGCAGCACCCCCGATGAAATCAATCGTAGAATTGTTATGTGTAAAGGTTCCCGTATTAACCCAGTTTCCATCAAGACTCACCGTATCGTTCAGGGGCCCTACAAGCGTACCCGAGATGGTGATATTGTTGAATGAAGTGTTCGTTGTTCCAGAAATYGTATCKGTTCCAKTRAAWTCAACTGTTCCCGAGCTATGYGYGAACGTWCCGTTGTTTACCCAATTTCTTGCTATGTTCAYGGTRCCKGCCGGCGCTGTGAGGGTCCCACTTATTACAACGTCGAAAAARGACGTTGTYGAAGACCCGCTAACCGTAGTAGTCAAGTTAAAATCTATTGCCCCGCTATTGTGTGTAAAGGTTCCATTGTTCACCCAGYTACCTCTAACCCGTACCGTATCACTAAGCATYCCCAGGAGKGTYCCCGTAATCGTWACATTATTAAAGATCGTTTGATTGGAATCAATGATCGTGGTGCTGCCGTTAAACTCAACCAAACCTCCATTATGGGTAAAGCTTTCATCATTGGTCCAATCTCCTGCTACGCGCATGGTGCCCGTTGGTGCCGTTAGCAGTGCTCCCGTGGAAGTAATAAATACATTGTTAAAATCTGTAATTGCTGAACCACCAATCACCCCYGTACTACTCGTRAACTGAATRGTCCCTGAGTTATGTGTGAATGTATTTCCATTGGTCCAATTTCCCCCAACTGTTACAGTGTCAGATGCTTTTCCTGTGAGCGAACTGCCCCCCGCTATCACAAGGTGATTAAATAATGGGTCTGTGGTTCCCAATACTGTGGATGTTCCGTTAAAGTTTACCGTACCACCATTCGCGGCAAATGCGCCATCCTGATCCCAATCGCCGGCTACATTGGTAGTGCCACTAACGGGACCCGTTATATTGCCAGCGGCTGCAATAACAAAATCGTTAAAACTGTTGGTGGATGCACCCGTTATTGCACCTGTTCCGTTGAATCGGACACTTCCCCCATTGGCATTGAACGTACCATTATTGATCCAATCTTCGCTGATGTTAACCGTATCCGTTGCATGACCAAATAATGTAGAGGACGCTACTATACTTATGGTATTGAAGGAAGTTTGCTTTGCACCAGAAACTGTTGTGGAGCCATTAAAAAACACAGTGTCTTCTCTTGCAAGAAAAATCTCATTATTGATAAAATTCCCTGCGAGACTAATATTAAAGTCATTCGCGACATCCGCGTCAAGTGTTGTAGTAACAAGTATGGTCAAGTCGCCATCTATATTCAAATCCGCTCCCAGTGTTTTTGTGCTTCCGCCTGTTATTAACAAGTTCTGCAACGCCTGGTTATTTCCAGGCATGTTTACGGTTTGCGCTCCACCCGTATACTCAACAGTACACCCGGTTGTTAAAGAATCGGCAAAACCAGTAGGCCATATTGATGTACCCCCCAATCGAAATGTACCCGCAGCTCTAATCTTAATGCTATCTCCAGAAGATTCTGCTATCGCAAAGCCACCGTTATCGAATACTCCTGAAGCAATAGTGAGGTCACCAATCATATTSGCATCTGTGATAGCTGCCGCCAAGGTCACGCCTGAGCCTGAATTGTTGATRTTCACGTGATTGTATTTGTGCAAGCCGGATCCGCTTGGGCCAAAATTCATTGATTGTGCACCAGAACCATCAAAATTGACAGCACAAGTTGTACTACTGGATAATATCCCGGTTGGATTAAAAAYCAAATCACCYCCTAGATTTAAAGTACTTGCYCCGCTACTCATATCTACGATTGTCAGAAAATCTACGGCCCTGGCATTGTCAAAATTAATRTCGTTCCCAATAGTTGCTATTGCAGTTCCGGTTAGGATTAATTGCGTACCGCTAAAACCGGAAGACGGATCRTCCAGTCTGACTCCTTCAAGTACGGTTAAAACAATTCCCGTGTTTACAGTCAGTGTAGTTGAGGTACCACCAATYARAGAGAYGCTATCTACWGTTGTATTTACATCAACATTGACTGCATCACCCGCAACGATTACAGCTGTATCCAAGGGACCAGGAACACTACCAGCCCAAGTGCCGGGAAGGGACCAGTCTCCTCCTCCAGTTCCATTCGAGAGCCTCAACACCTGGCCGGTGACTACAGTTGAGGATAACCACAATGAKAATGTGGCGATAAATAGCACCAATAATACACCCATCTTCCTCATATCCACCCGCTTTAGTAATATTGGAACTAATCCGCGCTAAAGTTACGTTATTCAATCGGGAAAGTGAAGTCAAGAGGACAGCTACGGAAAGGTCTGCAAATCAGRTATTTATCAAGAATTAAGGAAGTTGGYGGTAAAAATYKTGACTATTTTATCCGCGCATTTGGCGCATAATACATGAATGAAGYAGTATGGCGTTGAATGAATAATCACCAACTCAYBATGGAAAATTGAAAAGGTGCATTTTACAACGGTAAGTTCAACTACAGCNNAGGGCCYTATACYACCTCGCTGAGCTTTAGCATATTGGACCKTGCCTTGTCCGTAATKGGCATRCTGGCAATRTTTATKATCAAGTCTCCCTTCTTGATCCAGCCCCCATCCTTAAGTTCTTGCATAATGTCGGCAATAGTCCGATCYGTACTTTCAAATTTATCATAATAAAAGCCACGAACTCCCCAAATTARACTCARCGTGTTGAGGATTGATTGATTGGCAGTAAATACAAATGTGCTGGCTTTTGGCCTGTAGCTGGAGATCTTGTGCCCGGTATAACCTGAAAACGACATAGTGACAATAGCAGTAGCATTCACACGTTCCGCCATCTTGGTCGCATTAAAGCAAATAGAATCAGATATAAAACGATCGGATTCGGGATCAGGTAACTTGTAATGGAAATATATTTCATCAAACGTTTCTGATTTAACCACGATCTTATGGATCGCCTTTATTACTTCTACCGGGTGATTCCCCAAAGATGTTTCTGCACTAAGCATCACCGCATCAGCCCCATCCATAACTGCATTTGCCACATCGTTTACTTCCGCTCGGGTGGGTGTGATACTGTCAATCATACTCTCAATCATCTGAGTSGCAATGATAACYGGYTTAGATGCCCTTCTGCATTTTCTCACCAACTCCTTTTGWATAATRGGAACATCCTGCATAGGTATCTCAACRCCRAGGTCACCCCGSGCRACCATCAATGCATCTGCTTCTTCAATAATCTCGTCAATAACCTCCAAAGCCTCSGGTTTTTCAATCTTTGCAATCACCTTAGCGGGGCTATTTTCATCTTCAATTAGCTTTTTTAACTCCACAATATCCGCTGCAGAACGAACAAAAGAAAGGGCAATCCATTCGACCCCATGTTCCAGGGCAAATCGCAAATCGGTACGGTCCTTTTCTGTCAAACAGGGCATGGACACCTTGGTTTCGGGAAAGTTACATCCCTTGTTRGGCMGYAAGAGGCCACCTTGAATAATCTCAGCTTYGACCTCWGATTTACCGTCRGTACTCAGCGCYTTTAGCACCACCCTTCCATCGTCTATCAAAATCCTCACCCCGGGAACAACATCCTGCGCCAGGCTGGGATAACTGACAAAAGCCCGTTTGCTATCTCCAACAATTGCCTCAGAAGTGAGTGTAATTTGATCCCCGGTAAGAATTTCCACTTCTCCATTTTTCACATCACCCAGTCTTAGCTTAGGRCCCTGGAGATCAGCGAGTATTGCCGTGTGACGTCCTKTTTYTTCATTCAGCTCCCGTACCAATTTTATCACCTTTAAATATTCCTCATGAGATCCATGGGAAAAATTGAGGCGGCAAACATTGACACCTTCAGCAATTATAGCGGACAAGATCTTCTCATCGTAGGTGGCCGGACCAATGGTCGCTACTATTTTTGTTTTATTCATCCGTTGTTAATCATTTAAGATCAAGTGATCCTTCGACTTAAGCGTATTGGGATCAATTTCAAACGCGGTTAATATCATAGGAATGGTCTTTATTTTATTAAGCGCCTCTCCCTTTTCCCTATCATGTGCTTCGCCTGTAATCATTAAAAAAAAGTCACATTCCTTTTTTTCAGGTATAAGCAATTTACCTTTGGACTTATTGGCAATAACGTTGTAWATCAATCCGGTGTTRGGATGCCGGAAGACATATACCGAATAACTGGCCTCAAGCCGTACCTCCTCTTTCACYAAAAGTTCGAGCTCCCTTCTATTTRCTTTCCGTGAAGCTCCAAGCACAATGTCGTCAACTTTCTTTAATGACAATCCCAACTTTTTGTTTATCTCATAACAGAGTCGATAGTCTTTTGAAACACAGCACAACCCAATCAACAGAAAGTTGTAATCATATTCTACCGTGAGCAGTTGTCTCTTCACCCGTTTATA
>NVRW01000045.1:11403-25380 GCA_002400975.1 Flavobacteriales bacterium
KKTTATGRGCGCSCCKGAACTYGTTAATAACCATCCTGGGATGTGTCAAACTTCTGATCATGGCCCNTTTTATTTAGCCTTCATCATTATTGAGGCCCATAAACCCCCGCGTTTGTATGGTTATTTCCGCCGCYCTTTGTTCAGCTTTCTTCTTYGAAAAGTCGGTAGCCTCACCATATCTCTCGCCTTCAACAATTACCGCTATCCTGTACTTTTTGCCATATCCTTCCCCTATTTCTTCAATGAGTTCAAATTTAATCTCTTTTCTCTCTTTTTGTCCCCAATCRATCAACTTGCCCTTAAAATTCAACTCTGTCGATTCCAGTTCTTCAATRTCTACATGGAATTCCAGAATTCGATTGATGATGAATTTCTCWGCAATTTTATATCCTTTGTCCAGRTATATAGCCCCTACCAGTGCTTCAAACATATCTCCATGGACCGATTTACTCATGTTTTCACTKCCTTCTGCTATAAATTCATTCAGCCCGAGTTTCATAGCCAATTTGTTCAATTGYTCTCTATTGACAATTTTCGAACGCATYTCCGTTAAAAATCCCTCTTCCTTAAACGGAAAGCGCTTGAACAGGTAATGGGCTATAACCGACCCAAGAATTGCATCGCCCAGATATTCAAGACGCTCRTTGTTACCGGACACRTCTTTATTGTCTTGATCCTTGGCTGATTTATTTCTGAAAGCAAGCCTRTACAGCTGAACATTGYCTGGGAAAAATCCAATCAGYCTCTTCAGCTTCCGAAGAAACTCCTTGTCSGGTGCRAAGAGCGCGTTTAATCTTCCCATAACATTGAAGTAAARGGYGTTGCTTTTKCCTGAAYARATAATATACGGAAAAATGCGGACMGCACAAACCGGTTAATCCYGGAATCTCTCAAAAACAACGGTCGCGTTGTGTCCTCCAAARCCGAAGGTGTTGCTCATGGYAACATTTATCTCCCTTTTTTGGGCCTTATGAAAAGTAAAGTTGAGATTGTTATCCAGATCAGGGTCATCTGTGAAGTGRTTTATTGTAGGKGGAACAACTCCATCCCTGATAGCCAAAATACAAGCCATGGACTCGATAGCTCCCGCAGCTCCMARYAAATGCCCGGTCATCGACTTCGTAGAGCTAATATTGAGTTTATACGCATGATCTCCGAACACYTCCAGTATCGCCTTGMTTTCCGAAATATCTCCCAGGGGCGTAGATGTTCCATGMACATTGATATAATCAATATCTTCCTTGTTCCCATGGAACTCCTCCAATGCRGATTYCATAACCAACTTAGCGCCCAATCCCTCYGGATGTGGYGCTGTAATGTGATGGGCATCMGCCGACATTCCACCGGCMACAATCTCTGCATATATGTTTGCACCCCGCGCTTGTGCATGCTCCAGGTCTTCCAGTATTATAATTCCAGCGCCCTCACCCARTACAAATCCATCCCGATCCAGATCAAATGGTCTGGACGCRGTTTTYGGATCATCATTCCTTACCGATAGTGCATGCATTGCGTTGAAACCTCCAACACCTGCCTGGTTAACAGCTGCTTCCGCTCCACCWGAGATAAAAACATCCGCTTTYCCCAATCTTATCAGATTATAGCAATCGATCAAGGCGTTTGTAGAGGADGCACAAGCAGAAACDGCGGTATAGTTGGGTCCCTGAAACCCGTATTTTATTGAAATGTGTCCAGACGCTATGTCCGCTATCATTTTGGGAATGAAGAAGGGGTTGAATCTCGGAACTCCTCCACCCTCAGCAAAATTCACACACTCGTTAAAGAAAGTCGATAACCCGCCAATACCAACACCCAGAATTACGCCTGCCCGGCCCATGTTCAGAACATCCAGATCCAAGCCGCTATCTTTAATAGCTTCATCAGATGCGGCTATAGCGAACTGGGCGTAAAGATCCAGCTTACGCGCCTCCTTTCGCTCGAAGTAGTCTTCAGGATCGAAATCCTTTACCTCACACGCGAAATGCGTTTTGAACTTAGAATGATCRAAYCTGGTTATAGTATCAGCTCCGCTAACTCCGCTAACAAGATTTTTCCARTAYTCTGTAACGCTTTTTCCAAGCGGRGTCATAGCGCCAAGACCTGTAACCACTACACGTCTTAACTCCATATCAAGAAGGTTTACTTGGTATTGTCTTCAATATATTTAATGGCATCACCGACCGTACCAATCTTCTCGGCTTGATCATCAGGAATGGCAATGTTGAACTCTTTTTCAAATTCCATGATCAACTCAACAGTGTCAAGTGAATCAGCCCCTAAATCGTTGGTGAAACTAGCCTCTGCYGTTACCTCGCCTTCATCAACTCCAAGTTTGTCAACGATTATTGCTGTTACTTTCGTAGATACATCTGACATGATAATATTGTTTTAAGTCTACTTAGACCTAGTTATTATTTTTAAGTGGTGCAAAGAAATATATTTTCTAAAGAAAATCCAATGTTTTTTAAATTATTCACAGGGGTATTACCTCTTTACGAAAGTGCCTTTGTCAGGCTTACTCAAAATAGGTAATAATGTCAGCTAGTGGTTTTCTTTGAATGTCGGGAACCTCAGCATCATTTGCAGGATACCCAACTGGAATCAATAAGAARGCTCTTTCATTTACGGGCCGCTCCAACACTTTGGCGAGGAAGTTCATCGGGCTGGGAGTGTGYGTAAGCGAACACAATCCCGCATGATGAATAGCCGAGAGCAACATTCCCGTAGCGATGCCAACTGACTCACCAACATAGTAGTTATTTCTCTTTTGTCCATCCACCGTTTCATACACTCTCTTAAACACTACGATTAGCCATGGSGCGATTTCAAGAAAYGGCTTCCGCCAATTTGTTCCAAACGGGTTGAGATCCTTGATCCAYTGCTCGCTCATTCGCCCAGAGTAATTTTCCTTCTCCTCAGTTTCAGCCGCTGCTTTTATTTTTGATTTAATTTCYGCACTGCTTATTAGACAAAAAGACCAAGGTTGCTTATGCGCACCCGAAGGRGCTGTAGATGCAGATTTAATAATGTTCTCCAATATTTCTTTTGCAACAGGGCGGTCYGAAAAATCRCGGATACTCCTTCGAGAATTCATAAAGGAGTAGTGYTSCTCGCTTCGCTTCAGCATTTCTTCATCGGACCAGYTRTGGCCYACAAATGGGATGAACTTTTTCTCCTYCATAGCAANRYRWWGMTMGMAARWGNAMCACTTCGCATGAAATACCTCATTTTAATCTAAATAACTACATTTGGTCAAAGCGCTTAACTACGATTTCAGTGACCAATATCTGTATCTTTGCATCCGGTAATGGCAGCAATGCCGAAGCAATTATTAACTACTTCACCCTAAATTCCAGCATCAATGTCCAGCTTATTATAAGCAGCCGCGAAGATGCTTATGTTTTGCAACGTGCAAAGAATCATGGAATATCTAGCTTGGTATTGAACAAAGGCAAATTCCGGGAATCAGAGGATTTGCTGGATGACTTACACCAACAGGACATCGATTACATTGTTCTTGCCGGGTTTATGTGGCTTGTACCAGTCTACTTAATTGAGRCCTACCCTAATAAGATCATAAACATTCATCCCGCCTTACTACCAAAATATGGAGGCAAGGGAATGTATGGCTCATTTGTCCATGAAGCTGTCATTGCTGCGAAGGAACAACAAAGTGGAATCACGGTTCATTACGTCAATGAGAACTATGATGAGGGGGCAATTATCGCTCAGGAAACATGTACGGTAGCMGATGAGGACACGGTTGATACRCTGRCMGAAAAGATYCACCGGTTGGAACATCAACATTTTCCTCGGATAATTGAGGAAGYAATTACGGGTTTCCAGGCCCMTTCYTCGTTTTCCACATCTGGTTAAACGACTTTGCCGAAATCTYAGGTAATTTCCGCCTGTYTCCCCAGACTTTCYTAAAGAATATGGACAATAGCTTGTTTTTCAAAGCTGAACTGACTCCGTCCATTAACTTTCGCTTAAGCATACCCCGTTTCCATAAGAACATAGAAATYCTCTCCATCTTGCTTGTTGAACCTGAACTTACCGATAAGCTTCTATTGTAAAGTAACATTTTATGAAGATCAATCTTCACAGGGCATACCTCGGTGCACTTACCGCAAAGGGATGAAGCAGAGCTCAGATGCTTGAATTCGTCCATTCCTCTAAAATGAGGTGTAATTATAGATCCAATGGGACCACTATAAGTAGTVCCATADGCATGCCCGCCAATACTCTTATATATAGGACATCCATTAAGACAGGCTCCACACCTGATGCAATTCAGCGCTCGCCTTAAAGCCTGCTGTCCCAGCACATTACTTCTTCCATTGTCCAGTAAAATCAGGTACATTTCCTCTGGTCCATCAACCTCCCCCTTCTGTTTGGGTCCAGTAATAATTGAATTGTAAACGGTCAAATGTTGTCCGGTACCATGGGTGGCCAGAAGAGACCAGAAAAGATCAAGATCCTTCATTTCCGGAATCATCTTTTCTATTCCCACAATTGCTATATGTATTTTAGGGAAAGAAGTGGTCAGCAGCACATTACCCTCATTCTCGGTAATTGCAATCCCTCCAATATCTGCCAACAGGAAATTCCCGCCGGTTACGCCAATATCKGCMGCTGTGAACTTTTTTCTCAGCACCTYACGYACGTGTGCYGTRATATCCTCAGGGGTGCTGTCRGGYGGYAAGCCTTCCTTTTCATGAAACAGTGCTGCCACATCCTCTTTTGACTTATGCATTGCCGGAGTAACAATATGATAGGGTGTTTCTCCAGCCAGTTGCACTATATACTCTCCTAAATCTGTTTCAAYAGATTCAACRCCYARGGCTTCCATATGCGCRTTSAAATGGATCTCCTCCGTCGTCATTGATTTCCCCTTCACCAACATCCTGGCCCCGGCATGACTGGCTATCTTGCTRATRCTGGCAATGGCTGAATCCGCATCTGGTGCCCATATAAGTTTTCCKCCATTATTGGTAAAGTTTACCTCAAATTCCTTTAGGTATTTTTCAAGATTCTCTATGGTTTTTGCTTTGATATGGGCAGCCCTTTTCTTTGCAAGTTCTAAATCRGCATACTTGCCTTTACCCTTAACAACAGTATTGTCATACTGCAGGATATTAAATGCCAGTTTATCCCTATGMACYTTGCTYGATGCTTTCTYCGCGGAATCTYTTAGAAATACCTCTAAAKTTTCAGACATGATTGAACCCYTCCYGCTAAAATTATTCTTCCAGTTTATCGACCTGTATGCGCTCYTCCCTATTTGCCAATACCCACGCCGTGAAGAAAACCAGACGSGTGATCTTCTCCATTTTATTAAAGTCAATTTTATCAACAGTGTCAGTTGACTTGTGATAGTCTTCATGAATCCCAGTGAAATAAAAAATCACCGGAATACCGTTACTCGCGAAGTTATAATGATCCGATCTATAGTAGAATCTGTTTGGATCATTTGGATCATTATAGGTGTAATCCAGTTCTAATTTTGTGTAGTCCTCATTAGATTGAGCACTGATATTGTGAAGATCCGTACTCAACTTGTCTGCCCCTATCAGGTATACATAGTTTGGATTTCCTGTATGCTGCGTATCCAGTCTGCCGATCATATCAATATTCAAATTAGCTATGGTGTTTTCCAATGGAAATACCGGGTTATTTACATAGTATTTCGATCCCAATAAACCTTTCTCTTCACCAGCTACGGGCATAAATAAAATACTCCTCCGAGGACCATGACCTTGGCTTTTGGCCTGAGCAAAGGCCTGAGCCATTTCTAGTAGTGCAACAGTTCCTGATCCATCATCATCAGCACCATTAAATAYCACKTCATCCTGTACACCGAGATGGTCATAATGAGCMGTGATAATCAACACTTCTTCCTTCTTGTCCGACCCYTCTATATACCCCAAAACATTTTCGGAACTCAATTTTGAGCGTTCTCTCSYTACCTTAATTTTAAATGACCCTTCCATMGCTTTACTTATAGGAAGACCTTTTTTTGCTATTTTCCTCTTTATTTTTTTYTYKGTGAATTTCTTTCCSAATGGTTCAAAAAACTTAGCTGCTATATTCKGAGAGATGTAAAAGGTRGGAATACGTTTGGACTTCGAGGTATCATCTTCCAGAATTAACTTTAGCTGSGGTTTTTCAATGTAGTGCCTCCAATTTTCAAGACTGCCGAAGAAATCATTGGGGATAATTATRAGTGCCGCTGCATTCTCTTCTTTCGCAATTTTTYGCTTGAGTCGCCAATTKGTAGTCCATCTCGATTCRCCYTTCTCTCCAGTAATTAATGACCTTCCTTTCTTATCCATGGGCTCTCCRGCAAATACCAAAAGAACTTTCCCARTCACGTCATTAGTTCCATAATCGTCATATCGTTCATCCTTGATCCCATATCCCAGAAATATCACATCATCAGTGGTGAGTTCGAGATCATCAAACCCAGGAAAATARTAGAAGTCCTCAAGAAACTCAAATTGRGTACCGCCHRMSGTAATTGCGGCACCATAAGGGCTCTGTACCTCTAAAGGRAATTTCTGAAAATARCTTCCCTTTATTTGATCATTATTAACGGGASCAATGTTRAATGAAGAGAATTGMTTTGAAATATAATYTGCCGCCAACTTCTGACCAGGTTGACCCGTTTCCCTTCCTAAAAACGAATCAGATGCAAGGATATGAAGATGCYTACTGAGATCTTCACTTTTRATKGTGTTGCCATACTTAATTGCCGTGGAATCTATAGGGGTGGAACCAAKARCAGAAACCCAACCCGAGCTYGCTACAATTACTATAGATAGTAATGACTTTTTCATTATCCCTATATATAAACCCATTCGYTTTATTCGTCKATTTTATCCACTCTYCTTTGATGCCTACCCCCATCAAATTCTTCCTCTATAAACGCATCAACAATAGTCTTGGCATCTTCTGTGGTAACAAAACGAGCCGGCAATGCAACTATATTGGCATTGTTGTGCTGTCTTGCTAAAATCGCCACTTCTTTCTCCCAGCACAAAGCTGCTCTTACACCYGAATGCTTATTGGCCGCCATACTTATTCCATTACCACTTCCACAAATTAATATTCCCTGATCCACATTATTATTCTGTGCRACCGAGTTTGCCACAGCATGAGCATACTCCGGATAATCTGTGCTTTCATCAGAATACGTGCCATGATCTTCCATATCATAACCCTTTTCTTCCATATACTTCTTTAAAGTCTCTTTCAATTCATATCCCGCATGATCACATCCGATAGCTAATTTTTTTCCTTTACCCATGGTTTRAATTTTTCTTTTCCTAATTTRCARACATGACAAATTTATGAATAATCATCTTCTGGATGTGATTTTGCTGTTAACAACATGCTAATTGATTGTTAATAACATATAACAATAAAATTTGTTAGTTATTACCCTGCACTCGTTGAACTAATAATTATCATTTCAAACTTTTAAATCCAATTTTTACAATCAAATGGTTAACATTATTGTTAACAAATTTAACAGACTGAATTGAATAACTTGTGAGTCTGACTAGTTATTAACAGGCGGTTAGTAAATACCTTAATCACTCTATATCAGCCAATTATAAAATATTTTATGTTAATTAAATGTTGAGTAAATGTGTGYTTCCTTTATTCCAATACAAAGCACAATTATTTATTGTACAAACTAACACTACAGTAACAATATCATATATTATATAACTTTACTTTATAATTATTACTTATTGTATTTCATGTTAATAACTGTTGRTMKMTGTGTTMGCTGGTTTATGCAAACCAGGTRTGTGTGKTTATTGGYATTGRYTGGTMTRRCRTTAAGTTCAAYCAGTAKYGCACAGAATAAAATTGATCCAAACGGKTACAATGTRTTTTACTACGACAATGRCAATATMTCYAGTGAGGGGATGATGCGGGATGGAAAACCAGATGGTTATTGGAAAACGTATTATCCTGATAAATTAATCAAGTCAGAGGGCAACCGAAAAAACTTTGACCTGGACAGTACCTGGCTGTTCTATGATAAGGTGGGCAATATAGCTATTGAAATTAATTACAAAAGTGGATTAAAAAGTGGCCTTAAGAAAAGATACAATGATCAAGGGTTGTTGATGGCAGAGGARAATTATTCATCAAACAAAAGAGACAAGATATCTAAGTACTATTTYGAAGACGGTAGCATTCACCTGATTACAAATTATGAAATGGATTTTAAGCAGGGAAAGAGTATTGAATATGGTAAAGAGGGGTATATTATTAGTATAAGAAAATATGAGAATGATTTTATGGTTGACCAGGAGTTGATCAATAGAAGAGATACCCGGGGTTTGAAAACAGGTGTTTGGAAACAATTCCACCACAACGGATTTGTCAAGTTGGAAGGAAAATATGTTAAGGATAAACGACATAGTTTTTATAGGGAATATTCCGCTGACGGAAAATTGCTCAATACCTATAAATATGAACATGGGGAGTTAGTCGAAAACGCAGTTGAGTTTACGGATATAAAAATTGATAGGGAGTATTATCCGGGTGCAAAAGTCAGATCTGAAATGACTTTGGTAAATGGAGTTGCTAATGGAGTTTACAGGGAATACAATATACAAGGTGATGTTACCGCGGCTAAAATATATAGCCAGGGTCATGTTACCGGTGAAGGTATAATTAGTAAGAAAGGACTGAAACAGTTCGACTGGAAAGAGTATTATGTATTGTCCATGCTAAACGATTCGAGCGAAGTTTTACGGGCAACAGGAGACTACAAAGACAATGTGAAAGTCGGGGAATGGATTTTCTATCATGAATCCGGGGCAATAGAACAACGCGGTTCTTATAAGAACGGGAAACCAACTGGTAATTGGAAATGGTTCTATGAAAGTGGAAATATCCTAAGAGAAGAAGTATTTATTAAAGGAAAGGAGAATGGTTTGATGGTGGAATACAGCGATTCTGGAAGTGTGATTATTAAAGGAGAATTAGTAGGTGGATTGAAAGAGGGTAAATGGATATATGAAATGGGTGACCATAGGGAGGTTGGTGAGTATATAGATGATAAAAAGCATGGAATCTGGCAATATTTTTTTAATAACGGTGGGTTAAATTTTGAAGGAGAATTTGTGGATGGCGACAGCAATGGGATTCACAAGTACTATTACGAAAATGGCAAGCTGATGGAAGAAAAATCTTATATTATGGGTGTAAAGGATGGTTCGTGGAAAAAGTACGACAAAGAAGGTAACCTATCTTTGGTTTCGGTATATGAGGGCGGAATAGAAGTTAAAATTGATGGCGTGAAGGTTAAATTAGAGGCTGATACTGATGATTAGCGATATTTAATTAACATTTCAACACAGTTTGTGTTATATTAGACTTCGTTTTGAGCATATAATTCAATATTTTAGCTTGAGCTAAACGGAATGAAAAAGGCGAACATCCTAATTGTTGAAGACGAGAGCATTGTCGCTAAGGACATCCAGCACACTTTGGAGAAGTTAGGATATGCTGTTATGGCCACTTTGCCTGAAGGTGAAAAGGCAGTTGAGTTTGTTAAAAATGAGTTGCCGGATCTCATTTTCATGGRTATTATGCTGAAGGGTGAGATGACTGGAATTGATACGGCGATTCAAATACACAGAAATTTCAGCGTCCCYATTATTTACTTAACTGCCTACGCWGATAAAGACACTCTTTCYAAAGCAAAGATCTCGCAACCACATGGATACATCATCAAGCCATTTAAGGAAGTCGATATTCGAACAGCAGTAGAAATTGCTCTATACAAGCATAAAAAAGAAGATAAGATAAAGAAGGAACGGGATCTGTATTATTCAATAATTAAATCAGATAAGGATTCGGATGGTAACATATTTGTTAAATCCAAATACCAGCTTGTCAAAGTAAAAACTCAGGAGATTTACTTTATAGAAGCCCTGAAAGATTATGTAAGAATCAATACTATTGATAATAGGTATATTATTCACAGCACGATGAAAAGTATCAAGGGGAAACTGCCTTCCTCAGACTTCGCACGTGTGCATCGGTCCTTTATAGTGAGGCTTGATAAAATTGCGGCCATCGAATTTCCCAATATTATCATTGAGCACGACAAGAAGCATATTCCGATTGGAAGTTCATACAGGGATGAACTTATGAACAAACTTAAACTCGTCTAAATCAGGCKCTTATCTGGCAAAAAACCGGTTTACTGTTATAGCCGCTTTCGTCGATATTCAATTGTCATTCATCCTTGTCACAGTTCTCCGAACGTTATATATTGGAGTTTGGTCGCAAACTAAAGGCTTCTTGTCTAAAAAGCCACCACATACTCCAATTTTCACAGTATCATTGTTTATCATTTCGTTAAATCGAAAAAATGAAATTTAGAAATCTGCTTATAGGGTCAATGGTTATCGTTCTGGCAAGTTGCGGAACCGAGCAAAAAGATTCAATGGATGTTGGATCTTCCATTGAAACATTTGAAATGCTCGAATCGGTATTTGACGGCCCTTATAACCAGTATGCGATCAAGGATGGAATGGATGAGGTTTTCGCTATGTATAATTTAGATGCAAAGCAAAGCAACTATTTGAAAATTGGCAATGCGCTGGTAGATTTCAAGAAAGAGAGTAACGGGAGTTTTAGGGAGATGGATATCATTAACCACATGATCGAGGCGAATACGGGAGAAGGTGGTGTTTCATTTGATGAACAGTTCAACAAAAGTGTGAGAACATTGAAGCGAGAGTTGGCTGAAAAATAGATGAATTCTTTATTTTAATCGATTATAGGTTAATGGATTAAAGGCCCCCGCAAGGGGGTCTTTTTTTTGGCCTTATACCACAAGAAGATTGATCTGCTTTTTAATAAGATCCACGCTATTGACCACCACGACAATATTATCYCCTAACATGTACTTTTTACCTTTGCGTTGGCCTTTGAAGCAGTAATTATTTTGGTCGAARTAATAGTTATCATCATCCAGGTCCCGGCTTCTCACCAACCCTTCACATTTATTTTCTTSAAGTTCAACGAATAACCCAAATTCCGCAATACCSGATATTAGCCCRTTGTACTGATTTCCTACCCGATCAGCCATAAACTGAACTTGTTTGAACTTTATGGAATCCCGCTCTGCCTGCTCTGCTGCCCGTTCTTGCTCTGAGCAATGCTGGCATTCTTCTTCCAGGGAGTTGAGCTCTTTTTGATCTACTCTCTCATTGGCCAAGTACTTTTCCAGCAGCCGATGAACCATTAAGTCAGGATAACGCCTGATTGGAGACGTGAAATGAGAATAATACTGAAATCCCAGGCCGTAGTGACCTACATTCTTCGTACTGTATTCAGCCTTTGCCATAGTGCGAATAGCCAATGTTTCAATAACATTTTGTTCGGGTTTTCCTTTAACGGCTAATAGTACTTTGTTCAAGGATTTGGAAATTTCCTTAGGGGCACTAAGATTGATTGTATATCCAAAGGTTCCAATGAATTTTGAAAACAGCATGAGCTTGTCTTTATCAGGTGAATCATGTATTCTGTAAACAAAGGGCCKGACTTTGCGGGCTCCCTTGTCTTTGGCATACCCCACCTTTCCGATTTTCTCAGAAACAAATCGGTTGGCCAGCAGCATAAACTCTTCAATCAACTTGTTGGAATCCTGCATAATTTTCGGGATTACCGCTATTGGGTTACCTTTCTTATCAAGTTCAAAACTCACTTCTGCCCTTTCAAATGCKATCGAGCCYCCTTCAAATCTGCGTCCCCGTAATATTTTGGCYAATTGGTCAAGTTGTTTTATTTCWCTYGCAAAAGGCTYRTCTTYATTTTTACCCTCAATTAATTKCTGCGCCTCSGAGTARGTAAATCTTCTATTGGATCGTATCACTGTTCKCCCAAACCACYTGTCCARTACTTGAGCYTTCTCATCCATTTTGAATATTGCCGCAAARCACARTTTTTCCTCATCTGGYCTGAGAGAGCAMACCTGGTTGGAGAGTTTCTCGGGAAGCATTGGTATTACCCGGTCCACCAGATATATSGATGTGGCCCGATCATAAGCTTCCTTRTCTATGACCGATCCTTTCTCGACATAATGTGATACATCGGCAATATGAACACCTATTTCCCAATTACCTCCCTCTACTTTTTGAATAGAAAGTGCATCGTCAAAATCCTTGGCGTCGGCGGGATCTATGGTAAACGTGGTGACCTTTCTATAATCTTTTCGAGAGGATATGATTTGATCTGTAATTTCTACCGGKATTTTTCCTGCTACSTTTTCCAGAGYTTGAGGAAAGGAGGAAGGCAGYGCGTGTTCGGCYAAAATAGAAACCATTTCCGTATTGTTGTCTCCYGGTTYACCCAATACTTTGACTACTTCACCAAAYGGACTTGCCGCWGTACYYGGCCAATCGATCATCTTAGCCAGTGCTTTTTGACCATTCTTGCCTCCATTCAGTTTACCGAGCGGGATAAAAATATCTACACTCATCCTGGGATTGTCAGCAATGAGAAAAGCAAAATCCTTGGAAATGTTGAGCGTTCCTACGAACTCAGTTCGTTTTCTTTCAATAATTGAAACTATTTCACCTTCTAACYTRGATTCGTAGTATTTATCACCCCGGCTGTTTCTGCGCTTGGGTTTATCAAAAACCGTTACTTTGACCAAATCCTGATGYAGGGCATTCGARGTGTTTTTTGMCGAGATATAGATRTCTGTTTCGGAGCCGGCAACCACCACGTAAGCAGCCCCTGTTGTAGTCATGTCAACAATACCTTKCACCGCAAATGATTGCGCTTGCCGGATTTGCACCAATTGAAAACTTCCCGGCTTGGTTTCCTTGAGTATCTTTTTCTTACTCATCTCCGTTAAAGCAAGGGCAACCAGCTTTTTTTGGGCTTCATTATTGGCCCCGATCCTTCTGGAGATTTGTTTGAAGTTAAAGGACTTTTTCGGATATTTGTTAAAGACCCTGTGTATTTTAGGAATAGAGACCTTATCTGATTTGTTGGAGGAGTTTTTACGACTTGGCATGAACCTTAAGTGAATATGTGATCGGAGGTTAAAAATGCCGAAATTAAGGAACATTACGATCATATTGCCGTTTTATATAGGGATGGCTCAATTGGCCGGAGCCTGTTTTCATTTTTGAATGGTGAAGGGTATTGATAAAATACATCTTTTGATATTGTTGTGCGTAGCTGTGATGACCTCGGCGTGCAATACCKCGTCACGTACCAGTTCTTCGGAAAGCCCGACCGCACAGAGCACTTCGTTTGAAGGCGGGGTTCCTGTGTCTGGTGGAGTTTTGGGCCCGGGCGGGGGTGATTTCTCATCAAAGCGCAAATCCACTTCTACCCAAGCATCATCCGATTCATTTAAGAGTAAGAAGAAAAAAAACAGCAGCAAGGAACCCAAAAGTGATTTCTCTGCTTCCAGAAAAAAATCTACAGGTGCCGGTAGCAGTGATGATGCTTTCGCATCCAATCGAAAATCAAAGACTTCTGGTGATGTTTCTGATTCATTTTCATCAACTAAAAAGAAATCAGGAGTTGGAGGAACAGATGATGCATTTGTTTCTAAAACCAAATCAAAAGACAAAACCGAGCCTGGAGACGCCTTTGCCAGTAAGCGCAAGGACCCGTCCAGGGGTAGCGAACCCGATGCTTTCGCGGCGAAGACAAAACAGAAGAATACCGGTCAATTAGAAGATTCATTTACCGCAAAAGTAAAGACTAAAAATACCGGCAAGCTGGATGATGCCTTTGCCTCAAGGCCCACAAGTAAGAACACCGGTCAATTAGATGATTCATTCACCGCTAAAGTGAAGACTGTCAATACCGGCAAGTTGGACGATGCATTTACGGCTAAGGTGAAGCCTATCAACACGGGCAAGCTGGATGATGCCTTTGCTACCAAAGTGAAAAAGAGCGATGCACCACAATATG
>NVRW01000046.1 GCA_002400975.1 Flavobacteriales bacterium
ATGCGAATGAATGGTCGTGGGACTTCGGAGATGGAGGAACAGACCAGCAACAAGATCCACCTTATACATATTCTCAGGACTTAGGCTTTTTCCACGTCTGGGAAATAGCCATCTTCAATGGCTGTGAATCAGATACCATGTTCAAAGACAGCTTAATCGAGGTGCTTGCTGCCAGGCCCGAGTTTTTGATTAAAACATTTAAGGACAGTCTGTGGACCGACGATGCACATTTTTGTTATGAAGATTCCTTGTTAACAGGTGGGTGGAGAGTACAAATAAGGGACACTTCCAAAGGAAATCCCGATATGTGGGTATGGGACCTGGGTGATGAAAACACCATCAACGTGCCCATTCCGAATTCGATATATGACTCCTCATTTGTAGTTTGGAGAAACGACACTACTTTTATTGCCTTGGGTATGGATACGATCTTCCGGATCGATTACGATACACTTTTTACGGATGCGGACACGGTAATATTTGCAGTTGATACATTCTTCTTCAAGGCTGGAGATACCATAACTTGTGATACGACTTTCTTTGTGATCAATCCGGGTGATACATTGTATTTTGATGCGGATACGACTCCACCAAATCCCATATTTGAGGACAAGCATATTCAGGGCGATGTAGTGCATTGGTTGGGAATGCCTACAGATACCTTCATCATTACCCCTGGAGATACCATGATCGTATATAAACACTGCATAATCCCGGTTATGGATACACTGGTTGTACCGACATATACCATAGTGATGTCACCGGTAGATGATACGACTCAGGCAAGTTCTACATTATTCGGGTGTTACAATCAGGTTGATGTAGCCTTTAATGTTGAGACGACTGGATCCTATAATATTGTGACACCTTATTGGCAAGATACGCTCTGTTTTGGGCCTTATGACAATATTATCACCACTGACAGTGTAACGCCATTCCAGCCTGATTCAATTTGTGTTACGAGAAGAATTCCCATCACTTCCATCACAGCAAACCAGGTGATTATCGAACCAGATACGTTCAATGTTGAATGGGCACAGATCATTACAGATACTACAACATATATTTTCCCAGCGGATACAAATTACTGGGGATTGGACTCGGTTCCGTCTGACACCACGCCCCCGGACACGACYATAATACCTGCGGATACTATTGTCTCCGGTGGATGTGATACAATCTTTGTACCTGAGACRTTTACCGTCGACCCWCCMTTCGAAGAAATAACACCTRCGAGATTCAAGGCAAAACCCTTCACACATACGTATTTCACACCTGGTACCAAAACCGTTTGGTTGTATGAATGGAAAATATGCGCTGCATGTCCTGACTCCCTATGTCTGGATTCGACGTCGATGGATGTATACATATCAAAAATAGAAGCGGACTTTACCATCAACGCACTGCAAGGGGGTGATACGACCGATTGTCAACCTGGCACGTTTATGTTTGAGGATGTTACAACGATGAACTACGACAGCGTACAGCGAATCTGGGACTTCGGGGATGGGTTCATCGCAGTGTCGCCAACCTTCCCATTTCTCGACAATCCGGTGACAGCAAACCTGCATCCCTCAGTATGCCAGCCGGGAGGATCAACTACAGGATCGTATAAGCAGATCCAGCATGTTTATTGTGATTCCGGAACCTACGAGGTTAAGATGTTGATTATAGATCAGTATGGATGCAGGGATTCAATAATAAAGAAAATTTATGTTTTCCCCAATCCCWCGCCAASCTTTAYAGCTGACACAGTTKCCGGCTGTRCCAACGATCTGATMCAGGAAAATCTYGAGGTCGTATTTTCAGCRGACACCGGTAATCAYCCGTACAGGGTAGAGTATTATATCTGGAGCTATGGCGACGGTWCACCTATGGATACCTCTTGTAGTTGGATGACCAATCATCAGTATAATAYMTGTGGTACTTTCCCGGTATCGCTTACAACARTWGATGTCAATGGTTGCAAGAATGCCRKTCCTCAGGTATCCYTATTCGTAKCGACTTCTTGTCCAATWGCAAATTTYACAGTRCCKACAACAATWTGCAGTGGATTTCCYCTRSYYTTTGATGCSRSCAMCAGYACWGGMMCDGCTCCATTAACCTATACATGGGATTGGTGYGATACMAGCGATACTGCKRTYGATATTACRACAAGCRMKACKATYARTMAYAYATWYGAYGTRGATACKACAACKRACTTYAGGGTAACGCTKACYRTTAYSGATGCCAATGGTTGCAGGGATACCGTGTCACAGGTAGTAACRATCTCGAAGCCGGTRGCGRACTTCTATGCSTATTCSATAGATATTGACCCCAATTGCCCGAAAATATTTGAATTTGGBGATTCCTCKTCTRCMGATGTTATAAATTACTTTTGGGATTTCGGMAACRGCTTCACCTCYCCTCTTTCTCCACCGGTCTCAACTACTTATGTACTRCCTGGATTGTACGACGTTTCACTAACGGTAACCAATGCCTTTGGATGTGTCAGTGATACGACGAAAATAGATTACATATTGATACGGGGACCCATTCTGATTGATACCAGCACTGTAGAGATTGGTGTTTGTGCACCTTATCCCGTCACTTTTACGGCAGTTGGCTTCAATRCAAACTCATATCARTGGATTTTTGGTGACGGAARYGACACAACTGTAATWACCAATGCGGACCCATTSAATCCGGRTACRASCACYGTCGTTGTGGAACACGAGTATACRGTAGGAGGCACGTTTTATCCCATCCTCATCATTGAGGACCCCCCRGATACAGCTGGAGTGGTTTGCCCATTCCAGTATGCWCTTGATCCGATTSTTGTACCAGGTCCGAAGATTGGATTTGAAACAACTGATGAAATCTGTGGTCCAAGATGGGTGTCATTCGTTGATACCAGTATCGCAACAGGCGATATTGATTTCTACTGGTGGACATTTGGAGATGGCCATGCAATTGGACCRGGYATAGGCAACATACCCGCAGGAACGAACAATAACTTAACAACRGGAACTTTCACCGACCCGTCGCATTATTTTGCGGACCCCGGTGTATACCTTGTCGTCTATGGGGCTTACGTAATTGAAGAAGTACAAGGTGATACTTGTTTTTACGAAACCAATGCGGATACAATTGTGGTATTTGGAATGAATTTACCTGACACAGCCGCTTGCGCGCCCTGGACAGGAACATGGAATACTTCCGGGATCACAGTCCCTGTACAACTCCTGCCCTATGATCTCAACCAGTTGAGTTGGGACTTTGGTGATGGCACACCTCCGGAAATTGGCAGCCAGGTTAATCATACCTATCAAAGTACAGGCGACACCGTCAATACGATTTACTATGATATCACGGTAACGTTTAGTCCTACTTGCTCATTTGTAGCGGGCCAGGCTGGAGTACTTGCAACACCAAAGGCCAATTTCGTTATCAATCCTTCGGCATCAGGGATAACTGTATTTGTTTCACTGACCAATACCAGTGCTGGTGCAGATTCAATGGTCATATGGGATTTTGATGACAATACGCCCACATCACCCATATATGCTCCCAGTAGTGGTGCTCACTATGGAGATGAGGCACATACATATATTGATTCTGGTCTCTATAACATAGAACTGATAGCTTGTAATGTGGGCAAATGTTGTGATACCATCGTGATTCCCAAGCATATATTGATYAAGATCCCGAATGTCTTTAACCCGGGATCATCAAATCCGCAAAATGCMGTATTCTATATTGGTGACTTCTTCTCAGATACACTTGATCTATCATCCGCCGTCCTAAGGCTTGAAGTCTACAATAGATGGGGCGAAATGGTRTATGAAAATGAGAATTACCAGGACTGCGATCCCAAYGGCAGTAAGGARCTATGCTGGCATGGACAGGACAAGAARAACAATGAGCTTGGAACGGATACTTACTACTACGTATTGTCGCTGAACAATCAAGCAGCCATCAATGGATATGTGATGCTGCTRCGGCCAASYARGTAGGTAGGCTGGKTAGATAGGTACGCYRTAATTACGGTRTTGAAGYTCAGACCCCTTTGGGCTTTCSATACCTWCYCGCTCTCCGAACTTAGTATTCCCAGAGGTCGGATTCGAAGTTTCTCAGATCCTCTTTGATCCTATCAGCTTCCAATTGGAAGGCAATCCCAGATTTGTAATCGTATAGAGCCCGATCGTACACGTTGCTTTCCTTGTGAATATAGCTGTGGAACATGCGTTTCCAGAACAAATCATCAAATGACATGCGCGCACCGTCGTTGAACCCGTTAAAGACTGCTTGTCTGGCAAATACATGGCGCGCCTCTGGGAAAAACACCCAAAACAAGGCCCTTCGTCCAATTTCATTGCCGTATTCATCCTTTTTAACGGCTTGCGGAGCTATTCCAATGATCCTGACATCCAGCACGGAACGTTGCTTATCAAAAAACCATTCTTCYTTRATCTCATATCGCCTTATRTCTCCGGCGGTAATTTCCTCAACAATCTCCAGCGTGTCCAGTTCTCCTTCTAYCAATCCATCMTCAATTTCATAAGTGGTATCAGASAGCATTGAAAACACGTCCTTCTTGCTGATTGGGTAYCKGAACTGGTCATCGATAGCATCATAAGCAGTAATCGTTCCTTCGTCTATGCCRGTGAGGATAACGTCAAACAGCGACTGATAATTAACCCTSGGCTCCAAAGGATAGTACAGMGGRTGATTGAATTTCTCCCTAAGATCTATTGTTCTCCAAATGTGYTTGGACCACATGACATCCGCCTCTCGCTGATAGATATACSTAATTGCYGCTCTATTYTGTTTTGTTCCTCTCTTAAAYGCMCCGTCATCSGTTGGYGACAATWCTTGTCCCTGYRCGTTTGTCRAGCYGCAYGCCATNNTNATCATCATCATCACCAGTCCAAATTCTCTCATCTCTTTCTCCTTTTATTTCACACWTTAAAACGCRTGTCATAATAAAACGAATGTAGATTTGGGAATAGTGCAATTTACAGGTATACCAGAGGTTGAATTCAACGTATCCGGCAATAAGACAGCGATCAGTTATATTAAAATCTGCTATTGCAAGAGCCTGTTGTACCGCATATTTATAAATCTGATCTGTTGAATCTKRSCTKKTRAATNWWRYKKTGKWMWTRARTKKTSSTSYYSAGNTKWTMKASSCAKWSAGACACTTTCATTAATTCAAGATGAGTTTGGTTGAGTATCTGTTGTGAAATGTCCGATATCTCAAAAGGCTATAAAAATTAACAGAACCCATAAGTTCATGCTCCCCATTCGGATGCTCACGTTAGATTACCTTGATCATAATCCCGGCAATATTCTCTTCCGGCGTTCTMGGTGACTGGGCCTTCACCTCCTCAAATATGATACGTTGGCCTCTTTTGACCTTGTCAAGATATTGYCTCATTTTAYCCGTAAGRCGGTTATYCGKTGATGTAAAGGATTGGTAAATACCWGGACGCATTTCGATGGACAATTTAAATGAAGTCACCCGATACGGCATATCAAATTCAAAGTCCTTTTGCATTGCCCTCAGGCCCTGTGAGGCCCTCAGTTTACCAACGCTAAGGGATCCTTGCCCCTCAATACCCATGAAAGAAGCAATTGGAGGAGGAGTTCTCTTTACCCTAAATTGCTTTTTACCCATTGCTTTCCATATCCCCGGAGAAATCTCGGCCTCTACAGTGATGATACATGTCCCGCGATTRTTCACTGCCACTACRTAATCTCCMGGTTTGCTAACATCAGGTCTGATTGTACCTCTAACACCRCTTAGSGAYGGTCTAATCTGCCTGGAAGCGAACCCGGATACGGAAACMGTTACAGGGTTATCCGGRCCTATATAGAATAAGTTCATCTTATTGGGAGACACATTAACGCTTGGCTCGGCAATAATGTAACTTGATTTAAACGCATAGGTCTCCGTGCCGTGYGTGGTCTTTTGAAATACAATTCCCTCATAGTCGAACTCYCCSGTGRTTGTSGCTGGAATTTTCAACTTTCCCTTACCAGAAGATATAAGCARAGAATCAAAATCACCYTGCATTACATATTGTCCAGGCCCAACGGTGTCAACTCTCCCAATAGTCACCATAGGTGCCGTTAAAGAATCTGAAGCCGCCAGGAAAATATCAGCCCTRAAAGTATCTCCCTTCGTGATATATGTTTTCTCYGGTATRACWATCGCCTCTACCTTATTGAACGGAATGGTTTTGCCATTGATCTCCTTYTCGAGATAASCTATAATCTCCGCTTCAGCGTTTCTKATTGACGATTGCATTTGCGACATRTTGCACACAACTGCGATAGCAGGCAGGTGTTCAAAAAATTCAGACTCCCACGAAACYSYTGGTTCATCACCTACCTGRGGCGGATCATCTGTGTTTAGCGCTGCCTGAATRGCAWCTTTGAATCGCACATCTTCRGGTTTTACCAKTTCCACCATAAACTCTCTGAATTTTGCAAGTTCCYTCCTCAGCGCYGCACCCTTGCGATTATTGAGCATCATCGTAGCRGGTTTATCTGTATCAGCTTTGTTYGCKATCCCRTCTTTGGTTTTCATCTTTTGGATCGCTATCCYWCTGTCHGAAGGGYCYAATCCCTCAATMYYGATTACCAACGCWATCTTTAAATCCTCCAGRTATCCYACGATAGCATCGGCTCTATTTTTCACKTCGAAAGCCTTTTGCTTCCAAATTCTGGCCACACCCGGATTTGAAGCSGCAGCAGATRTRAARTTSTCATAAACCTTGTCATTCTTTGCCGCRAAGTTGGCCGTTGTYTTAACCAAACCYTGATTAATGAGYACAAAAGCATCCAGCACTTCTTTGGACACRTTAAGTGCYAAAAGTGCAATTAACACCAGGTACATCATATTGATCATCTTCTGCCTTGGGGACAATTTTCCACTTGCCATATCTAATATAAATGGTGGTTTCTCCTTCGATTTTTTACACGCTCAGGCATGTCGTAATTAAACGCCGGGAGAATTGGGAATAGTGCAATCCRAGTCCTCTACCAGAGGTGAAATGCGAGGCATTCTGCAATAAGCCGCAAAACAGGCACAAAAAAATCCCGCCCTGAAGTATGCGCTAGCTTAACTTCAGGGCGGGGTTCCTATNNGGAAGTGGDNGTTCTTTARTAGGACCAAAGATCGTGTTCSAGCAAGAACAAGTCATTCTTTATYCTATCTGCCTCCAGTTGAAAAGCAACACCACTCGTATAGTCAAACAACGATCTGTTGTACACGTTGCTCTCCTTGTGKAYAAAGCTGTTGAACATTCTCTTCCACAATATGTCTTCATATGTTCTTCGYTCAGCATCGTTCGAGCGGTTGAATACCACTTGATTCGCGAATACGTACCGTGCCTGAGGATAGTAAATCCAAAATAATGATGTACGACCTACCTCATTACCCGATTCATCTTTCTTAATTACCTGCGGGCTGATTCCAATAATCCGGGCTTCTTGCACAGATCGTTGCTTGTCAAAGAACCAATCCTCCTTCAGCTCATATCTCCGCATATCCGAAGCAAGAATTACGTTCTCAACAATAACCTCAATTAATTCACCTGTTTCAAAATCTTCCTCCATAGAAGTATCAGCAGAGGCCAGCTTTGCCARGACCTCATCTTTTGTTAACGGAGATTTGAATTGATCATCAATGGGATCATATGCCGTAATGGTTCCCTCTACAATACCATCCTTAATAACATCAAAAAGGGCCTTAAAATTGCTCTGAGGTTCATCGGGATAATAAAGCGGGTGATTGACTTTTTCACGAAGGTCAATGGTTCGCCAGATACGCTTCGTCCACATGACATCAGCTTCTCTCAAGGGAGCATATGAAATAACCTTTCTKGTTGGCGAATGCTCAGGGATATAAACCCCATCAAGTACATCAGCCTGTGCAGATACATTTCCAGATGGCAATGTAAACAATAACACTGCTCCCAATATGCCTAATCCTTTAAATATTGAATTCATAATTTGATTTGTTGCATTCAAAACCACYYTTTTAACGTGATTGGTTTTGTTTGGTTACTAAAATCTTTTTTATCAAAATTCAATTGAGCTTCTGCACGAATAAATACGCACTCGTACGAAACAATTTTCYTTAACTTACTTTAATACTAACCCCAGGAATCTTCTCYTCYGGTGTCTTCGGCGATTTAGCCCTAACGTTCTCAATCATAATACGCTGACTCTTCTTCGCCTTCTTCAAATACTTAATCATATTTGGAGTTAGTTTGTTGYTTTTAGMTTTCAGCGTTTGAAAGACACCACCCCCTACGTCAACGGATAATTCAAAWGAGGTTACCTTATACTGTAACTTGAAGTCAAAGTTTTTCATTTTGGCCATTACCCCTTTTGCTGCCCTTAGTCGCCCGGGGGWGAGAGATCCYTCTCCTTCAATTTTCATAAAAGAGGCAATTGGTGGGGGTGTTCTTTTAACCCTRAATTCCTTCTTGCCCATTGCCTTCCATTTTCCAGGAGCAATCTCTGCTTGYACTGAAATGAAACACTTACCAGGCTTTTTAACCACAACGATATAACCTCCCGGCCTACGCGCGTCTGCTCTAATTGATCCACCACCGGTAATAGCSGGCTTAACCTKCTTGGCTCCAAAACCCGATACCGATACAGTGACGGGATTGTCCGGACCAATATAAAATACGTTCATCTTATCCGGAGAAACATTAATGCTTGGTTCCGCAATAGTATATGTTGACCTGAACGAATACAACTTTTCTCCAGCTGGCGTTTTTTGGTGTACAATTCCTTCATACGTGAATTCCCCGGTAGTKACYCCTGGAATTTTGAGYTTRCCCTTTCCGGCAAYTATCCGCAATGAGTCAAACTCACCCTGCATYACGAACTGRCCAGGGCCCACSGTATCCACRCTCCCAACCGTCACTGTRGGTGCYGTTAAGGAGTCAGAGGCYGCAAGRAATATGTCAGCCCTAAASGTATCACCYTTRGTCACATACGTCTTTTCCGGGATTACAATAGCCTCAACTTTATTGAACTTTATTGACTCCCCGTCAATCTCCCTCTCGAGATAGGCTATTATTTCTGCTTCCGCGTTTCTGACAGCCGACTGCATCTGGGACATATTGCATATAACTGCAATTGCCGGAAGRTGTTCRAAAAATTCGGATTCCCAGGAATGCTGAGGRYCATCACCAAYTGCRGGTGGATCATCCGTTTCAAGTGCMGCTTSAATAGCATCCTTGAACTGGGTATCCTCTGGCTTGATCATATCAGTCATGAACTSTCGAAACTTGATCAATTCCTTCTTGAGCATAGCGCCTTTCCCGTTGTTTATCATCATCGTGGCGGGCCTATCCGTATCGGATTTATTTTCCACACCCTCTTTGGTCTTCATCTTCTCAATCGCTATCGCCCCATCACCAGGATCCAATCCCTCGATACTAATGACCAACGCAATCTTTAAATCCTCCAGGTAACCCACCATTCCATCCGCCATGGTTTTCACCTGGAATGCCTTTCTCTTCCATTGGCCAGCCACCTCAGGCGCTGATGCAGCTGCCTTTTCGAAATTGTCGTAAGTCTTTTGATTTTTATTTGCAAAATTCTCAGTAGTCCTCACCAAGCCCTGATTAATAAGCACAAAGGCGTCAAGCACCTCTTTAGACACATTAAGCGCCAAAAGTGCGATTAACACAAGGTACATCATGTTAATCATCTTCTGCCTTGGGGACATTTTACCACCAGCCATATCCTAAACGTATTATAGTTTCTCCCTGATTAAACTATTGCTAAAACTTTCAAATCTTATTCTTCAACGGATACACTCGGGGTATTACTAACACCCGGACGTATATTCATTGCTGCCAACATATTGCCATAGACATTGTTAAGAGCCGCTAAATTATCACCTAACTTGCCAACTTCCTCTCTGGATCGCTTGGCACCTTCCGCAGATGAATTAAGGTTTTGCATTACCTCTGTAAGGCCCGTGTAGAACCCTTGAACTGCGGCAACCCGCTTATCAGACTCTTGTGCCTCATTTGCATATGATGAATTCAGATTGCCCAAACTTGAAGTCATTTGGTTCATCTGATCGATCATGGATTTCGAAGCATCAGCAGTACCAGAAAGGTCATTGATCGACTGTAACAGCTTAGCACTTGAATCTTGCAGATCTGTTTCATACATAGCATTAAGCGCCGAGAGATTGCTCGTTAGTTTTTCCATTTCACCATTATACCCTTTTGCAGATTCCGAAGAAGATGCAATCTCATCCAGAGCAGTAACTGCCTTTCCGTAAGAAGTATTCATTTCGTCCATCTTCGAGGCAGCTGATGTCATGCTRGTRCTGYACTGCTCSGTAGATGCYGCAATGCTTCCYARGTTATCCTTRACACTACTAGATACAYTGGCCAGATCCTGCATGGCCTGATTCCCTTGGGTATAAGCATCATTAAGAGAACCAATTGATTGGGATGCCTGTTTAACCCTTTCCGAGTATTCACTCGTTGCATTGGCCGCATCAGAGATGTCCGTAAGATTTGAAGCGCTCTCACTCAAACTTTTCATTCCCGCGCTCAGGCTACTGATCAATTCAGGGCCTATCTTTGCATCCTCCAACATTCTATCCAACTGTTCAGTAACCGTTCCGCTTAATGTAACTGGAGCTTCTAAAACGTCATCATCATCTGCATCTTCATCTTCATCCATATGTGCCAACTCGGGATAGACAACACTCCAATCCAAATCCTCATGAGGTGGTTCAAAGGCTGAGAAGAAGAAAATGACCGCCTCAGTTCCAAGGCCTATAATCAACATAATACTCGCTCCAGGATAGTGCTGAATCTTGAACAATGCACCTAAAATTACGACTGCTGCTCCCCATCCATATAGGTAGGCCATGAATGTCTTACCCTTCTTGCTTTGTAAAATCTCAACAATTCCCATGATCAAATTTAATAAGTTAGAAAATGTATTTGCTTAATTAATGAAATATGGCCTACAATTATAGTAATATATGTTAGAATCCCCTAACCCGAATCACCATAATTCAGAATGCAACTAATATCATATTTTTCGTTGGAAATCAAACTAGAGTTCGTCGCCCTTAGCCCTTCCTAGGAAAGTCATCACGCTTCTAAAACCAATATAGCTCTTTGCAGTATCCTGATACTCATATGTACGTGTGCCAGTTTGCAAATAGTACATTACATCTTTCCATGAGCCACCTCTAATAACCTTTCTCTTCAATGCTGGAGGATCGCTCTCCTTAGCTTCATATAKATAATCCTGATTCAKRTCATGTGCGAAGTTATAAGCAGACTCATCATAGGCATTRCTSGTCCACTCAGCAACATTTCCGGACATACAGTACAAMCCGAATTCGTTAGGTGAGTACGATGTGACTACYACGGTATGGAAACCACCATCATCAATATAATTACCCCTCATTGGCTTAAAATTAGCCAGGAAGCAACCATTGCTATTTCTGATATACGGACCACCCCAGGGATACGGAGATAGGTCAAGACCACCACGTGAAGCATATTCCCATTCAGATTCAGTTGGCAGCCTAAAATCATTGACCATAGTTCCTCCCTGACTTAACAGGAAGCTATTCAATAATTCAGATCTCCAAATACAGAATGCTCTTGCCTGTCGCCAATTCACCCCAACAACCGGATAGTTATCATAAGCCGGATGCCAGAAGTACATCCTGGTCATGGGCTCATTAAAGGAGTAAGTAAAGTCGTGAACCCAAGCTAACGTATCTGGATACACTCCAATGATATCCTTAATAATGAATACAGATCTATCCTTTAACCCTTGTTCTCTATTGCTCTTCTGCGCAGCTGCCCTGAGGTCAATTCGATAGTACTCAAAGTTTAGCTTTCGCGTATCAATCCTCTTTCTTCGATAAAAACGCTCATGTTCCGGAAGCGACATYTGATCCAGYGCTTCGCGCTGTGCATCTTCTTCCCAATAAATCGGCTCATCCCAGTTCAACTGCGGAGGATCYAAATCCTGATCGAATGCATCCACCATATGAAAATAGTCCTCACTGACTTCTTCACCCAGTATTCTTCTWGCAAGAGAGTCTCTTACCCAAWATACAAATTGMCGGTACTCATTGTTGGTAATCTCAGTTTGGTCCATATAGAAAGCCTGAACCGAAACAGATTTAGCCTGGGCTGTTTGACTATAAGGAACATCCTGGTCACTTGGCCCCATGTGGAAAGCTCCCATTGGCAAATACAACATCCCATAAGGATCAGGCTGAAACCACGGCAATCTACCTTGCACGCCTATCAACTCGCCACTGCCACCHGTAGCACATCCCCATAATACCATTGGCATCACTGTAATAAGAAAGATTAGCTTTTTCATATTTCCTCCCATGTTAGAAGCTGTGTTTTTCTGTTGCTCTTTATTTAAATGAACCCCTTGTAACGGACAGATCGAGTTTAGGTTACAAAAACCTTACATTCCTATATCGYTGGGCGGTCACTTTTTCATTTAATTTGAAACAATAACCAASATATACTTCATGCGATCCGCTATTAAATCCTCTTAAACCATTTAATGAAATGTCATAAGAGTAACCTATTTTCAAATTGTTCCAAAGCACGCCGACATATGTTGGAATGGCGTCAACGTCCAATGCYCTATAACCAACGCCAGCCCAAAATTGATTATTGTACATCACCAGTACGCTCAGATCAAACTGAGGTGCAACTGGAGGATCGTACTTAAACCAAACRGAAGGTTTCAATTCCAAATCRGCAGTTAGGCGTTGCGAAAATCCACCCGTTAAATAATAGTGTCGTTTCAATTGGTAATCAATTTCTGCATAACCCGCTGGTGCTTCAGCTAATTGCGTGGATGATACCCCGAAGTAGTACGTTGGYGTGYTGTAGAACAGACCAAACCCAAAAGTTGGCGCACCACCTGAGACRCTCTCYAGYGGAATSGTAGGATCCCCSGAAGTRTTGTCAAAAGCYTCAAACCTGGAGCCATCAATCTGGCTATTAACGAACCCTGCCCKARCACCAATCCCCAACTGACCRGGTCCAATGTCCATATGAAAAGCGTAGGAAATCTTTGTRAACAATGTAGACTGAAGTCCTAGCTCATCAGAGATTATTGTTAKSCCCAATCCMCCTTTCAGCACCTTTACAGGTGCTTCAAYGTTGAGCAGCCCCGTTGTAGGAGATCCGACGAAGCCAACCCATTGGTTTCTATACAGCGCGCTGGCACAAATTGCCCCATTGCTTCCTGCATAGCCAGGGTTAATCGTCAGGTGATTGAACATGTTTTGCTGGAATTGTGGTTCCTGCTGTGCCGCSGCAGGTACAGCWAGCACACAACCAACTACCAAAAGAAGCAAKATTTTAGTCCTCATATCTTAAATTGAAACGCTAAAATACAGAAAATTATTCTTTAAAAGCAAAGATTCGCCTGGCTACAGAGGTTATGCAGCGSCCCATAATTTAAATAATACGTCAAAACGGCTATGTAGTTATGTTTAGCCTAACTTTTGATAAGAGAGAAGCCATCGGTCCGGAATATCGTCATCGCAAGCCTTCTCATAGTCAGCRTAAGAGCATGGRGCCARATGATGYCTATCGAACTTTATTTCCCGATTTTCAGGGTAAGGAATGCTCATCCACCAGCGGTCGCTCTTTTTACTCTTGTAAAACACAATCTCGTGTTTGCCATCATGGATGCTCACGTGATACTTCGTATACTTTGATTTATCACCAACCGGATAATCTTTCAGTCGATTATAATAGCCCTCCATAAAGTACCATATCATTTGAGCTACCAGATGAACCGTTTGATCAGATTTGTCATATTTGGGATTTATTTCATAAAACCCGATTGAGGTGAGCTTATCACTCAATCCTGCATATCTCGTAATTTGACATGCCTSCTCGCCGTAAAAGCCGTTGGGTGAAGCATTTTGATTACCRGGTGCATCAGATTGCCTGATGCTTCCYATATCAAAACTCAACAAATCAGCATTYCTAACGATCGGCTCTACYTCCTGTATGTCGTTTTGGACCAGCCCGAGACGGTAAGCATCAAAAAACAACTTYCTCATGAGCTCGAGCGCGTGCGCATCCACAAAATAGCTCTGGTAACCTATGTTACTGTAATTGAACAGGTAATTAGGCTGGTGCARAATGATCTTGCTCAGGTAATTTTGYGAATTTAACTCCTGKCCSGCGATGCCMAGRTCGAATGTTGGACCTACAACAACCATATTAATGGTTTGCTCCAAACTCTCATATGCGGTATAATTGGCATAGGTGAGATCCTGGCTCCCCCCAATAATAATCGGTACAATCTTGTTTTCTACCAAAGCAGCAATTGAAGCGGACAGCGCAAAATACGTGTCCTCTATTTTGTTGCCACTTATAATATTGCCTAAGTCCGCAATTTTCGTTTTGCCTCCACTTTGAAAAAGTTGGTACAATTTGTTTCTAACTGCGTCAGGTGCCTCAGCGCAGCCCTCATTGTCAACTGCATTTCGCTCTTCTTTAACACCTATTATAGCCAGGTCAACACCTTCTAAATCTGGAAAAGACCCGTCATCCTGGTGAATTTCAATWACGGAGCCAAGTTGMGATGGCAAATAGTCTTCCTGCCTTTCAAATTTGGCAACATCAACGGGTTCGAAATACAAGGCGATCTCCATCCGGGCGCTAGTCTTTCTTCTTAGATCGCGCTCCCTTTTTAGGAGGTGCGTTTTCTGCTATTTCCAGRCATTCCTGTAAGGTGAGCGAAGCCGGATCCTTGTCTTTAGGAATTTTATAGTTGTTCTTGGCAATTTTGATGTAGGGGCCATATCTACCATTGAGCACCTCTACRTCCTTGTTCTCTTCAAAACTGAGAATTAATCTCTCTCGGTCGGCCTTCCGTTTTTCCTCAATCAACTCTATGGACCTTTCCACTGTAACGGTCATTGGATCATCCTCTTTCTTTAGAGAGAAGAATTTCCCATCATGCCTGACATAGGGACCAAATCGTCCAATTGCAGCAACAATTTCCTTTTGCTCATACTCACCCACGGTGCGGGGTAATTTGAACAAATCCAAGGCCTCTTCCAAGGTAATTGTTTCAATGCTCTGTTCCTTCAATAAGCTTGCGAACTTTGGTTTATCCTCATCATCCCGATGGCCGATTTGTGCCATTGCTCCATACCTGCCAATTCGTACGATCAAAGGTTTACCACTTGCTGGATCAACACCCAACTCACGTTCTCCTGAAGCTCTTTCACCAGATTCAGTAGTTTCTTCGACCTCTTTATGAAATGGTCCATAAAATTGCTGAATCATTTCATTCCACTCCTTTTGCCCTGCAGCAATTTGATCGAATTCCTTTTCCACGCTAGCTGTGAAATTATAGTCCAATACATCCCCGAAATGTTCTACAAGGAAGTCAGTTACAACCATCCCTATATCAGCCGGAAATAACTTTGATTTTTCCACTCCGGTATTTTCTGTGCCAGTCCCCATTTCAACCTTCCCGGATTTCAATTTCAAGAATTTAAACTCACGTTCTGTCCCTTCCCTATCCTCTTTTACCACGTATTCGCGGCGTTGGATTGTTGAAATAGTTGGCGCATAAGTCGACGGTCGACCGATACCCAGATCCTCCATTTTCTTAACCAAACTGGCTTCAGTATATCGCGCGGGRTGTTTTGTAAAACGTTGCGTTGCATTAATCTCTTCCATAAKAAGACCCTTGCCAACAGGAAGAGCCGGCAGCATATCTTTTTCAAGCCTGKCGCCCTGCYCATTTCCTTCTCCGTCATCTGAAGATTCCAKGTAYACTTTGAGGAAACCATCAAATTTTATCACYTCACCCCTTGCAACAAATTTCTCATCGGAACCAGAAATATCGATGGTTGCGACCGTCTTTTCTAATTGAGCATCGCTCATTTGTGAAGCAATCGTTCTTTTCCAAATAAGCTCATATAACCTTTGCTCAGAGGAATCACCACCTGATGTATGGTTTTGCATATAGGTTGGCCTTATCGCCTCATGCGCCTCTTGTGCYCCCTTGGATTTTGTTTSAAATGTTCGCGGATTTACATATTCATCTCCATAGGAACTCCGTATCTCTTGTTCCGCTGCGCCAACMGCAGTGTCAGATAGGTTCACCGAATCCGTTCTCATATAAGTGATCTTCCCAGCTTCATATAATTTCTGAGCAACAACCATTGTCTGGGCAACTGAATATCCCATTTTCCTACTCGCCTCTTGTTGTAAGGTAGATGTAGTAAAAGGAGCTGCAGGACTCTTTTTGGACGGCTTAACTTCCAGCTTCTCTACCGTGAATGAGGAATCCACGCATTCTTCCAGTAAACTCTTAGCATCTTCATCTGATGATAGCCGTTTCGGAAGTTCAGCTTTGAACGTGCTTGTAACTCCATCSGCTTCCACCTTAAAGTCAGCAATAACTTTATAATAGGAGTCAGATTGAAATGACATGATTTCCCGTTCACGGTCAACGATTAGCCGGACAGCAACTGACTGAACCCTTCCCGCTGAGAGCGATGGCTTCACCTTTTTCCACAGTACAGGCGATATCTCATATCCAACAAGCCTGTCCAGTACACGTCTGGCTTGTTGCGCATTGACCAACTCCTGATTAATGCCCCTGGGGTTTTCGATAGCCCGAATTATGGCAGTTTTGGTGATCTCATGAAATACAATTCTTCTGATTTTTTCGGGCTTTAACTCCAAGGCCTCTACCAGATGCCAGGAAATTGCTTCCCCCTCCCGATCCTCATCAGTAGCCAACCAAACCAGGTCAGCTTGCTCCGCTTGCTTTTTAAGCTCGCTGACTAYTTTCTTTTTATCSTCCGGAATTTCATAGGTAGGAAGAAAATGGTGMTCAATATCCACAGACAATTTCTTCGTAAGCAGGTCACGTACGTGTCCAAAGCACGACTTCACCACATATCCTTCGCCTAAAAAGCCTTCAATTGTCTTGGCCTTAGCCGGCGACTCCACTATTACTAAATTCTTTGCCATCTCCACATTGTTTAAAAAGTCGTGTTACGATAAAGGAAGAAGAAGGTTATTCAAAAACAAACTTTCCCTGATTATTTTTTACGTGATCACCAACAAATTCAAAACAATTTCGATCAACCCGAAGTCCTTAAAGACGACGATTCAAAAATTGCAAAATGAGTGCAAAGGAAATGAAATCAAAACGGTTATTCCAAATTCGTTCGTGATTTTAAAGACTAAATACTGCGTCATTGGTTGCCTCAAGGTCTTGATCTTAGGCAGGCAGAAAGATATATTCAACCCACTCCAAGAGAGAATTAACCTGCTTTTTTATAGTAGAACTTTTTAATTATATGCCATTTTGTCACAACATATTTTTTGATTAATTTTGCACCCCACCTAACAGCRGGYAGGTCCATAATATTTGAGTGATTTGATRATATGAGTGACAAAGATGTRATAATAGAAGACAGGCAAGGAGAGGTGATGTCTGAAACAYCTGGYGAAGARRATGTGATTGGRAAGGTTTATATCGAGAGYTATGGTTGTCAGATGAACTTCTCAGACAGYGAGATTGTGGCTTCGATAATGAAAAAGAAAGGATATGGGCTCACAACTGACTATTYGAAGGCCGATCTGATATTGGTTAACACCTGYGCTATCAGGGACAAYGCAGAGAAAAAGGTCCGAAAYCGATTGAAAACCTACAATGCGCTAAAAAAGAAGAATCCAGATGTGGTAATCGGGGTTTTAGGYTGCATGGCTGAAMGSCTAAAGTCMAAACTYYTRGAAGAGGAGAAACTGGTAGATATTGTTGCMGGCCCTGACGCATATCGGGAYCTTCCAAAYCTGGTGGACCAGGTAAGTGAGGGAAAAAAGGCTATTAATGTCATACTATCCAAGGAGGAAACATACGAAGAAATTGAGCCGGTAAGATTGGCCAGCAACGGAGTTACAGCCTTTATCTCAATTACCAGAGGATGCGATAATATGTGCTCTTTCTGCGTGGTACCCTTTACCAGGGGCAGAGAACGGAGTAGAAATCCTGAGTCCATCATAAAAGAGGCCCRGGATCTTTTCAATAATGGTTACCGGGAGGTGACATTGCTTGGGCAAAACGTGGACTCATACCTCTGGCATGGGGGTGGATTAAAGAAGGAATTCRATACTTTAAGCGCAGCTGAAAAAGAGAAAAGNATAAACTTTGCCGAATTACTGGAAATGGTTGCGCAAATAGATCCCCTGTTGAGAATAAGGTTCTCCACTTCACATCCTAAAGATATGACGGACGAGGTACTACACACAATGGCCCGATATCATAACATTTGTAATTATATCCATTTGCCGGTTCAATCCGGAAGCACGACGATTTTGGAGAAGATGAATCGCGGATATTCGAGAGATTGGTATAAAGGCCGTATAAATGCCATCCGTGAGATAATCAAGGATTGCGGGATATCTGCGGACATTATCTCAGGATTCTGCTCTGAAACCGAAGAAGATCACCGGGAGACTTTGTCTTTGATGGAATGGGTTAAATATGATTTCTCCTACATGTTCAAATACTCCGAAAGACCTAAGACAATGGCTGAAAGGAAATTTGAAGATGATGTAAAGGAAGAAGACAAAGGCAGAAGACTGGAAGAAATCATAAAGCTTCAAAACAAGCACTCTTTGCTTATCAATAAAGAGCGGGTAGGTAAAACATATGAAGTACTGATTGAGGGTGTTTCCAAGAGATCTGCGGAACATCTATTTGGACGCAATACCCAGAATACCGTTGTCGTTTTTCCGAACAAAANCTTTAAGGCTGGACAGTATGTTTATGTCAAAATTACCGATTGCACATCTGCCACGTTGATTGGTAGGGTTGTTGATCGCGAGCYGATTGAAGCATAAACGATGAATGTACAACAAGTAAAACAGCGGTTCGGAATTATTGGAAATKCGCCWGGTCTCGACAGGGCTATTGACACTGCAATGCAGGTTGCGCACACGGATATTTCCGTATTAATCTCGGGAGAAAGCGGAGTTGGAAAGGAAGTATTTCCTCATATTATTCACAGCTTAAGTGCCCGAAAACACAAGGAGATCATTGCTGTTAACTGTGGCGCTATTCCAGAGGGAACTATAGACTCAGAGCTRTTTGGCCATGAGAAAGGTTCTTTCACGGGAGCCTATGAGGCGAGGCAAGGATACTTTGAAGTGGCGGATGGCGGAACTATCTTTTTAGATGAAGTKGCGGAGCTCCCACTCCAAACGCAAGTAAGATTGCTAAGGGTACTGGAAACCGGAGAATTTCTGAAAGTGGGATCATCCAAGGTACAGAAGACGGACGTTCGCATCGTGGCAGCGACCAATGTCGATATTCCTCAGGCTATTGCCAATGAGAAGTTTAGAGAAGACCTTTATTACCGGTTAAATACCGTACCTATTCACATCCCCCCGCTCAGGGAAAGAAAAGATGATATTCACCTGTTTTTTCGAAAGTTTGCACTTGATTTCGCYGACAAATACAAAATGCCCGTGATTCGATTATCACTAGAAGCACAGGAAGTGCTGACGCAGTATTTTTGGCCAGGCAACGTAAGACAAATCAAGAATRTAGCGGAACAGGTTTCAGTWATTGAAGAGAAGAGRGAGGTRTCCAAAGAGTCACTGTTAACCTATCTCCCTGTGAATTCAACCAGTTCTTTACCTGTTCTTTTTAAGGGGAGCGCAGGCGATGAAAACTTATCAGAAAGGGATATATTGTATAAGGTGCTTTGGGACATGAAAGGAGATATCACAGATCTCAAGAAACTGGTGTTTGGGATGCTAAAAGGACAAGAGGGAGGTGTTAGCGTRCAAGCTGACAATGCAGAATTGCTAAGCGAVCTCATACAGCGTTTTGATKCTGCAAGCCCCAGTGAAAGRAGATCTCAACCGATTGACTTAGATGACTTCCAGGGCACATCCSCTTCCAGTSCTGTARCACARCATGAAGATGCCGTAGAAGTACAGGAGATTGAAGAAGAATCCTTGTCGCTACAGGACAAGGAGATTGAACTGATTGGCAAGGCACTGATAAAACACAAGAGCAATAAAAATGCTGCAGCTGAGTTAGGCATTTCAGAACGCACACTGTATAGAAAAATTAAAGAATACAATATAAAAGACTAACCCATTCGTGGCTTTCTCACGCARCGYTCAAATTCTTTACNCTYTTNATTGCAATTACACTGCTTGCAGGRTATGGATGTAAAATATCTCTATCAGGGGCCTCCACTACCCCGGAGATGAAAACCGTATCCGTACAGTACTTTCCCAATAATGCAGCACTGGTACAGCCTACTTTGAGCCAGTCCCTGACGGAAGCACTTAAGGAAAGATTGATCGCTGAAACAAACATGTCGCTGGTGGAACAGAACGGAGATTTAAGTTTTGAAGGCGCCATCACAGGTTACGCGGTAAGTCCTGTAGCCATTCAACAAAATGAGACTGCGGCAATGAACCGCTTATCGGTTAACATTCACGTAAAGTTTACGAACTATGTGAATGAAAAATTGAGCTTTGAGACCAACTTTATGCGGTACGAAGATTACCTGAGCACAGATGATTTGTCGGCGGTTGAGGACCAACTCATTAAGTCAATCAGCGATCAATTGGTGGAGGACATCTTTAACAAAGCGCTGGTAAATTGGTGAATTGTATATTTGAACATGGGAATATCTAGTAATTCATTCGCATAATGAATGCCACACAGTTCATCGACTACCTGGAAAAACCCTCCTCTATTTCTGMAGCATCGACAAAGGAGTTGGCRGMCCTGGTRGAWCAATTTCCSTATTTCCAGTCYGCTCATCTACTGTATCTGAAGGGACTTCACCAGAATAARAGTCTGGAATACCCCAGGCAGCTCAAAGTGGCCGCGGCMTATGCCAGCGACCGCAAGAAGCTTTATGAGYTGATTATACAGGAAGATCTTCATAAACAAATTCGCYTGGTTGAAGAATACTCAAGTGAGGAGCCAGTTAACGTCAAAACGGATGTGTCTCCTTTGGAAGCTCAAATCCTAACGGAGGCTGTAAGTGCTTCGATAAAACTAGAAGTGAGTCAGCAACGGGAAAGCCCTGGTAAAAAGGTGCCTGCCATCCCGTCGGACCAGTTCAGACGAACGGGAATGACCAACATCGATCAGTTGCGCGAGCCAGAAAAGCCTGATCTACCGTCGATCAAAAAACCGATTGTTAAAACAACGGATGAAAAGTCCGTACGTATTGATGAGAAAAGGACTTTTGGCGAATGGCTCAAAGTTTCAGCAGAGCCTGCACAAGAAACGGAAACTGCGGAAACACCAACGGAACAAGTTGRCCTGATCGACAMGTTCATTGGRACTTCACCCAGGATAGGAGATCTGACCACCAGCAAAACCGAAAGTRGAAGACAACCKTTCTTCTCACCAGTTGATACAGCCCGTCTTGGGCTGGTTGACGATCCATCTTTTGTGACAGAGACTTTGGCAAATATATATGAAGCACAAGGTTATCTGGAAAAGGCCAGAAAAGCTTATGAGCTACTTAGCTTGAAATATCCTGAAAAAAGAAATACCTTTGCCGCCCGAATTGAGGGGCTGGAAAATCGGTTGAAGAAGGAGGAATAGCRCCAGACAATTYACGAACCTGACATTTTCATATAAATTAAAATGGGAACATTTATTACAATATTAATCCTGATCACGTGCGTGCTATTGGTTATCGTGGTATTGATCCAAAACCCTAARGGGGGAGGCCTGTCCTCTGAATTTTCATCTTCTAAYCAGTATATGGGAGTSAGRAAAACRGCGGACTTTTTRGAAAAARCTACCTGGACACTYGCAATYGTCYTGTTRAGCCTGAGCTTGATGTCTAATTTAKCCAAACCCGTTGAAGGGGAAGTACWGGAATCCAAGATTCAAGAGCAGATTGATGCTATGCCWCAACCTTTGCCGTCCCAGGATGTTGTTCCTYCAGGRGTCAACRAGATCCCAACGCCTSMAGSGCCCRSCAAATAAGGTCAAGCTGTCATAAATGGCAGMGTGAATTACGACAATATTTAAAGTAGTTATGTAATAATGGCATTAATTGAGCTAGTTGTAGCGAAAATTGCACATGGCACAATAAATGACATCCCGGAAATSAATTYTAACACTAGATGTTTAACACGTCCCTGAAACAGGGAGATAATTTGAATAAAAAATGGCTTTAAAAATCAAACCTTTGGCTGATCGGGTAGTTATCGAACCAGCAAGTGCAGAGGARAAGACCGCCGGAGGAATTATTATTCCTGACACGGCTCAAGAAAAACCACARAGAGGAAGCGTAGTCGCTGCCGGAAAAGGCACAAAGGATGAACCCATYACTGTTAAAGTGGGTGACGCTGTACTCTATGGTAAGTATGCAGGAACAGAGATCGCCCTAAATGGAGGCGACTATATTATCATGCGGGAATCAGACATTCTCGCCATCGTTAACTAACAAGTTTTTCTAATCTCAAAAACATGTCCCTTTGCGGGATGAACAAATAATATTATGGCAAAAACAATAACATTTGATGCAGAAGCCAGAGACCAGCTCAAAGCTGGCGTTGATGCATTGGCAGATGCAGTAAAAGTTACATTGGGACCTAAAGGTCGCAACGTAATTATTGACAAAAAATTCGGTGCACCTATAATTACAAAGGATGGTGTTACAGTTGCTAAGGAAATTGAATTGGGCGATCCCATTCAAAATATGGGCGCTCAAATGCTCAAGGAAGTAGCTTCAAAAACTGCTGATGTTGCCGGAGACGGAACAACTACAGCTACGGTACTTGCACAAACCATCGTTGGCGCGGGCTTAAAGAACGTTGCTGCTGGTGCGAACCCAATGGATTTGAAGCGTGGTATTGACAAAGGGGTYGCWGCTGTTGTRGCYMACCTGAAAAAGCARKCAAAATCYGTTGGTGACGACAATAGCAAGATCAACCAGATCGCTACTATTTCWGCAAACAACGACCCACAAATCGGTGAATTGATTGCWSAAGCGATGGAAAAAGTAAAAAAGGAAGGTGTTATCACCGTTGAGGAAGCAAAGGGTACTGATACAACYGTAGAGGTTGTAGAAGGTATGCAATTCGACCGTGGRTATATTTCTCCTTACTTYGTTACGGATACTGAAAAGATGGAAGTGKCTCTTGAAGATCCATATRTCCTGATCCATGACAAGAAGATATCTACTATGAAGGATCTTCTTCCATTATTGGAAAAAGCTGCTCAATCCGGCAGGCCTCTTTTGATTATCGCAGAGGACGTTGACGGTGAAGCACTGGCTACCATAGTGGTCAATAAGATCCGGGGATCACTAAAAATTGCAGCTGTTAAAGCTCCTGGGTTTGGTGATCGAAGAAAGGAAATGTTGGAAGACATTGCAATTCTTACAGGCTCCACTGTCATTTCTGAAGAGAGAGGATATAAGTTGGAGTCAGCTGATCTCTCTTTCCTGGGTACAGCTAAAACGATAACAATTGACAAAGAGAACACGACTATTGTGAGTGGTGCTGGAAAAYCTGCAGACATYAAAGCCMGGGTCAACCAGATCAAAGCACATATCGAAAAGAGCACCTCTGATTACGACAAGGAAAAGCTGGAAGAAAGGCTGGCTAAACTTGCTGGTGGTGTAGCTGTTCTTTATGTAGGAGCTCCTACTGAAGTTGAGATGAAGGAGAAGAAAGACCGGGTGGATGATGCCCTTCACGCAACGAGAGCTGCAGTTGAAGAAGGCATTGTTGCTGGCGGCGGTGTTGCCTATGTAAGAGCAATYGMAGCTCTTGACAGTGTTGAAGCTATCAACGACGACGAAATGACCGGTGTTGGCATCCTTCGCAAAGCATTGGAAGAGCCATTGCGTCAAATTGTTGCCAATGCTGGACAGGAAGGATCTATNGTAATCCAAAAAGTTCGTGAAGGCAAGAATGACTTCGGCTATAACGCTGCTACTGAAAAGTATGAGAACTTGTTAAAGTCTGGCGTTATCGATCCCATGAAAGTGACCAGGGTGGCATTGGAAAATGCTGCTTCTATCGCTGGCATGCTCCTAACYACGGAATGTGTACTTGCGGATGAGAAAGAAGACGAACCCGCAATGCCAGGTGGAATGCCTCCAGGTGGAATGGGCGGAATGATGTAATTCTCACAGAACCATTATGGAAACCCTTCTTTCGCAGTTTGCGAGGGAAGGGTTTTTTAATGCACGGTATTTAGCTGAAARKCATTGGTTATTTTGCACAGCGTGTTCATAGGAAGCTGTTCCAATAAACTCCTTTAACCAGTTGCCGCCCGGACTTATCTTAATATAATGATCCTGTCCCGTTTGATATGGGATGATTAATTGACTGAAAGTGTTGTCAGGAATAAATCTATGTGAGAGATGCTCAATTTTTTATCGGTGAAAATATCCTGGCCGAATTGTACTTTTCTGCTCCATTCCAATTTGTCAAACATAAATTGTCAAAAAACGAATGACACAATCTGGAATTGAAAAAATGAATTCAGAATTCGTGAAAATCTGAAAAAAATCCAAAAACGCAATGCCGTGCGCGCCAAGCGTAATCAAGGTATGGATGGTGAGCCACCTGCGCGCCCCCGCCAGTCTGGAAAGAATCCTTTACGTCGCTAGGCTTAAGTCCAGAGGCTTAAGTCCAGAATTTAGGTGTCTTTTTTCTGCCAGCCACCGCTGTCGGTTTGTTGCCAATAGGTCAGTTCATAACCTTGATCTTTATAGGTTTTCCAATGGGTGCGCGCCGTTTGCATGGCTTCTGGTGAGACGCCATCAAACAGTTCAAAGCACCGCTCATACGAGCCTAAATTTTCACACTCAATCCCATCGGCCAAAAAACACAAATGTGGCTTCGTTTAAGTTTTCTTGGGTCTCGGTCAGCCAGATGGGGTGGCGTCCAGCCGCCCCATCTTTGGCCGATCCATGCGGCAACCAACCGGAACTTTGCGTCCACAAGGCATTATTCAGCGACTCCGCCCGCTTGGCCGTATCCACCATCACAACAGCCCGCTTCCCCGCCTCCAAAGTCTTGCTCAAAAGCAAAGGCAAAGCCTGCTCTAGGGACGACTTGGTCAGATGATAAAAGGCGATTTGGGTCACTATTCAAATTT
>NVRW01000047.1:0-8445 GCA_002400975.1 Flavobacteriales bacterium
AATCAAGTTGCACAAGATGCCAGTGAGTTGAATGTTGCAGAGCAACCGTGGCGAAGCCGAATGGCTACGCGGACCCGTGAGGTGTTGCATCGGAATATGATCCCTGGGGTTATCCTCCAGATTTTTGTGATTACAGTGGTAGGTTCGTACTATCTGTCGGAATCCGTGGCGGGTGTTTTTGATCAAGTTGCTTTGATGAAGCAGACTTACGGGTTTTATTTTTCAGCAGTGTCTACAGCCTTGTTTGGCGGGTTGATTCCTTTTTTGGTTCAGAAATCCCGTCCGAAGTATCGTCACTTGATGCCGACGAGCCATGTCTGGTTTTTTTTGATTCTCTGGTTACTCAAGGGCATGGAGATCGATCTGTTGTATCGCTTTCAGGCCATGATGTTTGGCTCGGGCAAGGATATTCTGACGGTTTTATACAAAGTCGGATTCGATTCATTTATCTATGTCCCGTTATGGGGGCTGACAAATTGCGCCATCGTCATGGCTTGGCGACAGATGGGTTTTAATTTCGGTCGAACCTTTGTGTTACTCAAACAAAGCCGTTGGTGGACGGATAACTTGATGGCCATGTTGATCACGAACTGGATGATCTGGTTGGTAGCAGTGACGGGGATTTATTGCTTGCCTTTGGGGTTGCAACTTCCCGTGCAAAATATGGTGCTTTGCTTTTGGTGCATCTTGATGATCTTTTTATCTGATGAAAACATGTAACACAAGAATGTGAGTTTCATAGGTAGCGGCTTATCATCCGATCAGCAGGTGCGCGAGTCTTGTCCAAGTCCCTTTTGAACGTTCGTCTTTTGATTCTGCGATGCGCAGATGCAGCGTGTGTTCGCCATGCTCAAGTTGGTCATCAAGAATGCGATATTGCGGACGGATGCATTTGACAGCATGTGAGTCAAAAGGTTCAAGTAACTGCTGGGGGCCATCATCAATCTGATAGTGGAGATTCCCGGTTTCAGGGCCTAACTGATAATGGAGTCCGACAAGCTTGCCATGAAACGGCAGGGCGAGTGTGGCTGCGGGGGTTCCGGGGATTCTGGGGGTGTTGCTTGTTAATAGGCCGTCGAAGCATTCCCAACCGCCTTTGTTTTCCAAATCGATCCATGTCCAACCTTGGGCGGTATGCGGCAGTTGTTGCATGGTAGCCAGTGCGTAATGATCACTACTTAGTGGCGTGGGCAAGTCAGTAAGAGTTGGCTGTGTTTGCGTGAACATACTTTCAAGTGCACCCGTGAGGACCTTTGCATAAAGTTCATGTCCAGCATCTAGTGGGTGTACGTGGTCATTCATTAGCAATTGAAACGTGGCTTGTTTGGTGTGAATCGCATCGGCAATCCCCTTGGCCAGACTCACTGAAGGTAGGTTGTAATGCGAGGCAAGTTGCTCTTGCGTTTGAGCCCGTGGGGAAAGTTTGCCAGCATGCCATGTGTCTACATCTGATTCTCGAAGGGTATAGATAATACAGACGTCCGGCGTATCTGGGCCTTGCAGGAGTTGTCGGAGTATCCCCTCAAATGTTTCTATGGATTGTTTGTCTTCCAGTCCCCCGTCATTGACTGCAAACTCGATGAAGACCAAGTCCGGTTGATGGTTCATGACATCCGTTTTGCAACGGAAGACGCCTAAGTCACTGCCCGTGCCTCCGATGCCTGCATTGATGCTGGTGATGTTTGACTGAGGGTATTGCTCTTTGAGCCATTGCGTGGTGCGTGCTCGGTAGCTGTTTTTGTTGCTATCAGATGCGCTAGCACCTTGGGTGATTGACCCTCCGAAGAAGACTGTGGTCACGTCTTGGCCTTGTGCAAGTTTATGGCCGACTTTGCCTAGGCCGTAACGAGGTCGAAAGTAGGTGTTAAGTGAAGCAGGCAATTGTAAATTTAGTGGCATCGAAAAACTCCCAGAGTTGGAAATAATAATGATTGGAGCAAGCGTAAAGTGTTGGGAGAGTACTTTGCTAAAACATTGTAGGCAACACGGAATCCAATTCTGGATAGCAACGACGAACTGCGGCGCAATCAAATTTTGGAGAAATTTCTTCCGGGGGTTGCTGGTCAAGTACAAATCGCATGATTGCCTTGACGACCACGCAAGGGGCCTCTCGCCCATGGGACCAGTGGTCATAGTCTAACCAGTTGAGCGTGATGACGAATTGATGACATTTCCGGCGGGTCTGGACCTGCACTTGATACTGCCAACAGTTCGCACCTTCGGATTCTTCGCCTATGTGAATGGTCGCCATGATCAATCCATCTTACAATATTGGGTGATGACCCAATCAGGGACATTTAGCCTGAATATGTTAACAAAAATTAACAAGCCCCTCCTTACTAGATCAGGGCATTTTGTTATTTTTGACACCCTTTTAACAAGTAGGGAGGTAAATTGACTTTTAGAACTATTTTCTGATAGAAGCACTTTGGTAAAAGRAAAATGATGCGGRATMCTGGCTAACTTAATTGAGAACCAGCAACCGGCATCTGACGGTTAAGAACAACAAGGGATGAATTGATCAACGATTTATTGGACGAGATTTAAACTCCAACACATTAATTTATTGTTATGATGGAAACTACAGAACCTGAAGAAAACCCRCAAATTGAAGCGGAAATTACGCMAGCTCCTGTCCAGGTRGRGAGCACRSCAACTGATACCGTGGATATCAAGGAACTCAACGAGCGTATACAAAAAGAGTCTGCTTTTGTCGACTTGATCCAAATGGAAATGGMGAAGGTCATAGTAGGACAGAARTATATGGTTGAGCGATTGWTGATCGGCCTTTTGTCAAATGGACAYATCYTGCTGGAGGGGCTTCCMGGTCTTGCCAARACRCTGGCAATCAACTCKTTGTCGTCTATTATTAAGGCCAAGTTTGCAAGAATACAGTTTACCCCTGATTTGTTACCYGCTGACTTGATCGGTACCATGATTTACAGTCAGAAAAAGGAAGAATTTGCAGTTAAGAAAGGACCCATCTTCGCCAATTTTATTTTAGCSGATGAGATCAACAGGGCACCTGCCAAAGTCCAATCGGCTCTGTTGGAGGCGATGCAAGAAARGCAAGTYACCATCGGTGATGAGACTTTTCTYCTGGAAGAACCATTYCTGGTAATGGCAACGCAGAATCCSATTGAGCAAGAAGGTACTTATCCGCTACCVGAGGCCCAGGTTGACCGGTTTATGCTGAAGATAGTRGTBGGATATCCCAATAAGGATGAAGAGCGTTTGATCATTCGCCAAAATATGGCTGAATCTGGTCCYAAACCTGCATCTGTACTCAAAACAGCGGACATTTTAAAGGCAAGAAGTATTGTTCGTGAAGTTTACATGGACGAAAAAATAGAAAAGTATATCATTGACATTGTTTTTGCCACGAGAAATCCYCAGGATTATGGCCTCGAAAAGTTTCAGGATCTAATCAGTTTTGGTGGCTCGCCCAGAGCGAGCATTAACCTTGCACTTGCGGCTAAGGCTTATGCCTTCATCAAACGACGTGGTTATGTAATTCCGGAGGATGTAAGGGCTATCTGCACGGATGTGATGCGTCACCGTATTGGATTGACCTATGAAGCGGAGGCGGAGAATATTACTTCCGAGGAGATTATTGCTGAGATTCTGAATACAATTGAGGTTCCTTAARGTGKACGAGGGTGAATGGTAAAGGGTAAATGTAAAATGGTAAAGGGTAAATGGGCTTGTGTTATCGGCCGATGTAGTTGATACACGGATAGAGARATTGGACTCCATAATTGCAATGATCAGTAAAGCTATTTTAACATTGGAGTCGAAACACAAGAGCGGAATTAAAACTTTGCTCAACTGATACATATATAGAAAGTCCAAGCTCCCCCTTTCCGCCTCCCAAAGAATAACGGGCAAAGAGCAATATGAGTTTAACTGATTTTGTAGCAAGTTACAGAGTAGAGGATAATANATGGAAACTTCAGAATTACTAAAGAAGGTACGGAAGATCGAGATCAAGACAAAGGGATTGTCAAACCAGATCTTCTCGGGAGAATACCACTCTGCCTTTAAAGGAAAGGGCATGACCTTTAGCGAGGTCCGCGAGTATCAATTTGGAGATGAYATACGGGCAATTGACTGGAATGTRACAGCTCGGTTTTCCGAGCCTTATATCAAGGTCTTTGAGGAGGAGAGAGAGCTCACGGTTATGCTCCTGGTAGATGTAAGCGCCTCCAAAGACTTTGGCTCARCAACACAGTTCAAAAAGGAGCTTGCAACRGAACTTTCAGCTGTCTTGGCTTTTTCGGCTATTCAAAACAACGATAAAATWGGGGTCATTTTCTTCTCTGATCGGATYGAGAAATTCATACCACCCAAAAAGGGGAAGGGGCATATTTTGAGAATAATTCGCGAGCTCCTCAACCTGGAACCGGAGAGTAAAAACACGGATATTTCCAATGCGCTGAAATATTTCACCAACGTTATCAAGAAGAAGAGCATAGCATTCATTATTTCCGATTTTCTTGATCCGAACTTTACACCAGAGCAGGAAAAGGGAGAAGAAGCCTTGAAAATCGCAAATAAGAAACACGATATAGTAGCGCTTAGACTCTCTGATCCGCGAGAGGCAATACTGCCATCTGTAGGCTTGGTTAAAATGAAAGATGCGGAATCTGGTGCTTTTAAATGGATTGACACTTCTTCTAAATCAGTGCGCAACTATTACGATCATTGGAACCGGGTTAACAGTGATAATCTTCATAAAATATTTCGTCGCTGCGGTGTAGATGCAGCRAATCTCAGAACTGACGAATCATATGTYAAGCCATTGATGAACTTGTTTAAGAGGAGGGAAAGCCGTTGAATTTGTCAATCTACATAAAACCCTGGMAACGCAYAYTTCTTGTCCTTTTYACAYTGATTGGAATCGCTCCATCKTTGGTGGCACAACAATTTAAGGTGGAGGCCTATACCGATACCAATGCCATCCTCATTGGCGATCATATTACCTTAACCCTTCTTGTCAMAAACCGCTTTGAAAAGCAAGTACTTTGGCCGGAAATTGGCGATACGATTACCAGTTCTGTTGAAGTATTGGCGCGCAGCAATTCAGACACRCTAAAGCGAAGCGGCGATGGTACACTTGAAATTGCGCGGGTATACCAAATAACTTCCTTCGACTCTGGCTATTTTATTATCCCGCCATTYAGGTTTGCCGAATCAGATGATAGCAGCAATTACAGTGAGACTRAACCAATTCTYATTGAGGTGCATACGGTTGAGGTTGATACCGCCCAGGCTATAAAAGATATAAAAACACCGTATGATGTACCTTATACCTGGGATGAGTTCATTACACACGGCYTGGTCCTGYTGGGGGTCATTATCTCAGCTTTRCTCGGTTATTTCATCTATAAGAAAATTAAAAACCGTCCTGTCCGKGTCATCGCTGAGCCGGAGATAACAATCGATCCTCATGTATTGGCCCTGGAAAATCTTGAGGCRCTGGAACGGAAAAAACTTTGGCAACAGGATAAGGTTAAGTTGTATTATAYTGAACTCACTGATATTATTCGGATTTATATTGAGAGCAGATTCCATATCATAGCYATGGAGATGACCAGTGATGASATCATGTCGTCAATGAGCTATGTATCGATTGCTCCGGCATCTAAGGAAAAACTGCAGCAATTACTGCTAATTGCCGATATGGTGAAATTTGCCAGATCAAAACCACTGTCCGGGGAACATGAATTGTGTATGGCTCATGCGTTCAATATTATCAGAGAGACGATCCCCAATTCAGCTCCAGCCGAAAAAGAAAGCGAATTAGTTGCCAATAMCGAAAGTTCATGATGAAGGATGTAGAATTCGCCAATTCAGAGCTGCTCTATCTCTTGCTGCTGATTCCGCTCTTTGCGCTSTGGTATTGGCGCATGTCAAACAGGGCGAGGGCAGATGTACAGGTGTCCTCCTTTCTACCATTGGACGGACTGCAGCCTGGATTCAAGATTTATTTAAGGCATATCCTGGTTGCATTTAGGTTATTAGCGTTAGGAGCCCTGATTGTTGGGCTTGCCCGCCCGCAGACCAGTACAAGTTGGGAAAATAGGACAACGGAGGGTATTGACATCGTGGTAGTTCTTGATATTTCTGGTAGCATGCTCTCTAAAGATCTAAAGCCAAGCAGATTGGAGGCCTCGAAAGAGGTAGCTTTAGAGTTCATTGAGAATAGACCAATAGAYAGAGTCGGGCTGGTCGCATTTGCCGGCGAGAGTTTCACGCAGTGCCCCCTCACYTCYGATCATTCCGTGCTWAAAGSATTGTTTGGTGATCTTAAAGTAGGAATGATTGARGCGGGAACAGCTATAGGATTGGGGTTGGCAACCGGAGTCAACCGGCTGGTGGACAGTAAGGCTGTATCCAAGGTCGTGATTCTGTTAACCGATGGGGAGAACAATGCTGGGGCGATTGCCCCCCTTACCGCTTCTGAAATTGCCAGTTCGTTTGGGGTTCGCGTTTATACAATTGGAGTTGGAACAAACGGTTTGGCTATGACTCCGGTCGCAAGAAATGAAAGAGGGTATATATATGAGAAGAGAAAAGTTGTGATTGATGAGAAACTGCTYACRGAAATTGCTGATAATACGGGCGGCAGGTATTTCAGAGCAACGGATAATCAATCCCTGAAGGAGATATACCAGGAAATAGATAAGTTGGAAAAATCCAAAATAGAAGTCACGGAATATCGAAAGAGAACCGAGGAGTTTCTGCCCCTGGCATTATTTGCCGGCTTGCTGCTCTTATTGGAGTTGGTCCTTCGAAATACACTGTTTAGAAGTATACCCTGATTATGGAACTGGAACATTTGCGACTGGCAAACATGGAAATAGCGGAAATGCTCCTGCTTATGGCGGGATTGGCTGTGGTGTTGCTGCTCTTGTTTCTCCTTACGCGGAGGTGGAAGAAAAAAGCGATTGCTTCATTTGGTGATCCTGTACTGATATCATCCCTAATGCCGGATGTGTCCAGAGGCCGTCCTATTTTAAAATTTCTCTTACTGTTGCTCGCAATGTGGTCATTGGTCATTGCAATTGCCAATCCTCAAATTGGTTCTAAGATTGAAGAGGTAAGGCGAGAGGGTATTGACCTGATTATCGCACTTGATTTGTCCAAATCAATGTTGGCGGAAGATATTAAGCCCAATAGGCTGGAACGGTCAAAGCAGGCCATTTCAAAATTGATTGATAAGCTTAAGGGAGATCGTATAGGATTGATTGTATTTGGGGGTGAAGCTTATGTGCAATTGCCGATCACCACAGATTATGCCGCTGCCAAACTCTTCCTGTCTACAATCGATACCGACATCATGCCAACAGCTGGAACAGCGATTGGCGCTGCTATTGAATTGGGACTCTCCTCCTTTGGGAATGATGTTGATGGAGAAGAAACCATTGAGACCAATAAGACGATTATTATTATTACTGATGGAGAGAATCACGAAGATGATGCCATTGAGGCGGCCAACCTGGCGGCGGAACAAGGAGTAATCGTACATACGATAGGGATGGGACTGACCAAGGGTGGCCCTATTCCGGTTTACCGTAGAGGGAATCAAGTGGGGTATAGAAAGGATAAAGATGGGAATACCATCATCACAAAATTGAACGAAACAATGCTACAACAAATTGCGGCAGCTGGAGATGGGGTATACATCCGTGCAAATAATCTGCAAACCGGATTGGGCGTTCTATTTACGGAGTTGAACAAAATGGAGAAGGTGAAATTAGGCTCAACAGTRTTTACAGACTATGAAGATCGTTTTCAGTACTTCCTGGCACTGGCAATAATCTTTCTAATTTTGGAGTTTTTCACTGCGGAGAAAAAGAATAAATACCTGAGAAAAATCAAACTATTTGAATAAATAATGCAAGTCACTATCAAATATATTCAAGCCATTGTATTGCTCCTGTTATTTGGGTACATGCAAGTAACTGCCCAAACTGAAAAGGATCTCATCAGAAAGGGAAATAAGGAGTATGAAGCCGGGAAGTACGAGGAGGCTGAAAAGTCTTACAGGGCCGCTTTGGATGAGAATGGSAACTCTGTGGAAGGATCTTTTAACCTGGGGGAYGCGGCTTATAAACAAGAAAATTATGACGATGCGATCAACCATTTTGAGTTGCAAACAAAGAAGGTGGGAACACCAGAGCAAATTGCAGATTCATACCACAACCTGGGCAACTCTTACATGAAAAAAAAGGAGTATGAGAAAAGCGTACAGGCTTATAAGCAKGCGCTTAGAAACAATCCCTCTGACCGCGATACCAAATACAACCTGGCTTATGCACAGCAAAAGCTAAAGCAACAACAACAACAGGAGCAGMARCAGAAAGAGAACAAGGATAAGAACGAGAATGACGAGAAGAAGGAACAGGAGAAGAAAGACAAGGAAAAGGACAAAGAGAAGGA
>NVRW01000047.1:8451-24686 GCA_002400975.1 Flavobacteriales bacterium
CAAGGARGATCAGGAGAAGAAGGAAGAAGACAAGAAGAARGACGAAGAGGAGAAGAAAGACAAAGAAAAAAAGGAAGAGGATMAGAATCAGGATGAAAAGAAAGATCAGAAGCAAGATGAACAGCAAAAGGGCTCTAAACCCGAYCAACTTTCACAGGAAGAGGCCAGGAAAATTTTGGAGGCCYTGAAGAACAAGGAGATGGACTTRCAGGACAARCTCCAGAAGAAGAAATTAAAAGGAACTAAARTCAAARCSGACAAGGATTGGTAATTTAAGTGAAGATTTCTATSGTGATTGAARACCATAACCAGAAANAGGAAANCCCCAACKGTCAACKAATMAGCAAAAACCTYGCATGAATTTTGAAATTCTGATACSATGAAGTACCKGTTCTGCATATTATTGTGGTTCATTATCCCAAATCTATCGTTTGGACAGGGTTTCAAGTTGGAGGCCACRGTGAGCAAGGGTACTGTTCAGGTTGGWGAGCAATTCACCTTGACATTTTCAGGTAACGGGAGTTTTTCAAACTTCAGCCCTCCTRAATTTCCCAACTTCAGRGTTTTGTCCGGGCCTAATTCGTCCCAGAGTATGAATTATGYCAATGGGAAAATGTCCAGGAAGSAATCAATCTCSTAYGTRCTGATGGGGCAAAAAGTCGGAACCTTTACATTTCCGGCAGCATCTGCAAAGTCSGGTGGAAAGACCTGGCAGTCCAGGCCCGTTACGATCARGGTRGTTAARGCAAAYAAAAARAAGGCGGCTTCMAASGCYGTGACCAGTGACAATCTATTCCTYCAGGCCCATGTTAAAAAACGAACGGTTTACAAGGGAGAACAGCTGCCAGTTACGTATTCTGTTTATTTCAATTTGRAGGTCTCTCATAGTGAAACRGTAAAACTTCCRARTTTCAATGGTTTTTGGACGGAGGATGTTGTTACCCCACGCCAGGCACAGGTGTACACYAAGACAGTGGACAATGTAAGATACAATGTRGCYGATTTGCGAAAGACSATCCTCTTYCCACAGCGGAGTGGCGTTTTGGAGCTGGGTGTTATGGAGTTCAAAGTATTYRTAAGAACCARRACAAGAAGGCGTTCATTCTTTGATTCCGGCTATCGGGATGATGAGTACATTCTRAAATCTGTGCCGGTCAAGATCAAGGTTAAACCGTTACCTGAAAGAGGYAAACCAGCTTCATTTGATGGAGCTGTAGGTAAATAYTCACTTAAAACGGAGATTGACAGGACGGAACTAAAGGCAAATGATGCGCTTACCTTGAAGATTAAGATTGCTGGGTCGGGAAATCTGAAATTGATCGAAGCACTCAAGTTCCAGCTCCCACCTGACCTGGAAACATTCGATCCTAAGATTACCAAYAATGTCAAAACGGATATGAGCGGTGTATCCGGATCCAGGACTTTTGAATATGTGCTAATTCCCAGACATGCCGGCGATTATGTTATCCCWCCCATTGAATTTTCTTATTTCGACCCCGCCAAAAAGAAATACATTACMMGRTYATCACCMGAGTACAAACTAACCGTRTCMAAGGGCGATGAGCTTTCGGCAACCACCCTGTCCACCATAAATAAAGAGAACGTAAGGTTYATAGGAAGCGATATCCGCTTTATTGTGGATACTCCTTTTTTGCTGTTCAATAAAGGATCCAGGTTCTTTTTATCCAGGAAGTTTTAYGCAGCATATGTATCACCTGTKCTACTGTTRTTTATGCTCTTGATCTTAAGRAGAAGGCACATTGCCCGGAATAAGGATATCGTTCAGGTCAGAAGAAGGGGAGCCAGGAGGATGGCCAAAAAGAGTCTTGCAAAGTCCAAAGCTTATATCAATAAGAACAAAGAGGCTTTCTATCAGGAAGTTTTGAAAGGRCTTTGGGGTTATCTGGGTATGAAACTCAGTGTAGACGTGGCYGATCTTTCWAAGGAATCTATTAGAAAATCSCTTGAGGATAGAAGTGTTTCTGGCCCTACCATAGAAGAGATGATAGWAGTATTGAATACATGTGAGTTCGCYCAATATGCYCCGGAGGCTGAGCAGGDCGCCATGGACAAGGTGTATGATCAGGCAGCGGCAGTAATTACWAAAGTTGAAAACGAGATATCATGACATGTATTGGAAAHAGCTGTTCCTGTGTVGGAGTGAATGTTCTCTTCAAHAADAAGAAAGCAAAGAAGGAGTACAGGCAYTACCTGAAAAAGGGTCCGGACAATACGACAAAGCGTTTGATCGAAGAGTTRAAGAAAGAAGATTTGAGTGGCGCCACATTGATTGATATAGGTGGTGGMATTGGTGCCATACACCACGGTTTGCTGTCAGCTGGCATTGCCAGGGCTACCAATGTGGATGGATCAGAGGCCTATATTGAAAAATCAAAGGAGGAGAGTAGGCGATTGGGAAATGAAGATAAGTTACAACACCATTTTGGAGACTATGTTGAACACGCTGACGCTGTTGGTGAGGCTGATATTGTGACCCTTGACAAAGTKATTTGCTGCTATAAAGATATGCGCGAGTTAGTATCCAAATCATCGGGACATGCGAGAAAGTACTATGGAGTGATCTATCCAGTGGACAAATGGTGGATRARGTTRTTCTCCARDGTGGCCAATGTTTTTGTCCGGCTGAGGAGCCGTGAGTTTCAGAGCTATATTCATGATGAKARGGAGATAGAGGAAATARTTCTCCGCAATGGATTTGAAAAAAGATACTACTACAATAACCTGATATGGCAAGTAATACTGTATGCAAAATARGAGATTACATARGGTAYTATTGATGGCCTGTTTGCTATTGGCATGTATTGATGTTCAGGCAGATGAGCATTCAGATAGGGTGAAGCTGGGCAATGAGCATTTCAAGGCCGGTGAATATATGGAAGCCATTGAAACCTATGAGCAGGTGTTGGGTGATGGGAAGGAGTCAGCTGAATTGTACTACAACCTTGGGAATGCCTATTATAAGTTTAAAAATGTGCCKGCAGCAATTCTCAAYTATGARCGGGCYRTAAAATTGGACCCGCAGAATGAAGATTTACAATTCAACCTRAAGCTGKCCAATCTCAAAACTGTGGACAAGATTGAGGTCATACCTRCATTTTTCATTGGAGAATTAGCGGRGRACCTTRAAAATATGTTAAGCCTGAACACCTGGGGGTGGATGGCRATTGTATCTCTATGGGTGGCGGCAGSATTGTTTTTTATCTACGCGAGCAGTCTGGCAAATGGTTTGAGGAGGGTYCTTTTYTTCTCCTCRCTGTTATTGTTGACSTTAAGYGTCATGTCATTTGGTATGGGTTATCAAAAGTATCACTCYCTTTATGAAGAAGTCCAGGCCATCATTTTTGTRCCATCGGTRATYGTWAAAAGYGCACCMGACCCCAARGAAACAGATTTRTTCYTATTRCATGAGGGTACCAAAGTATTGGTTGTCGAGAAGATGGATGAATGGAACAAGATTCAACTTGCGGATGGCAGCATTGGCTGGATTCCTGAACAATCYATTGAGAAAATATGACCMGGATTGGTCTTCTTTCAGACACRCACAATTTCCTGGACCCCTCGGTCTTTGAACACTTCAAGGATGTTGATGAGATCTGGCATGCGGGCGATGTTGGAACCGCTCTCATTACAGATGAATTGGCGGCATTTAAGCCGGTCAGGGCGGTGTATGGCAATATTGATGGTACAGACATCAGGCAAYTGTTCCCGGAGCATTTAAAGTTCAAATGTGAGGAGGTAAAAGTATGGATGACGCATATTGGGGGATATCCCAAAAGATATGATGCCAGGGTTAAGGCCGAGATCCAGCGGACACCTCCTGATCTGTTCATTTGCGGGCATTCCCACATTCTCAAGGTTATCTACGACAAAAAGCTTCGATTGCTGCACATCAATCCCGGGGCAGCCGGTAAATATGGATTTCAACAGGTAAGTACCCTGGTGCGATTTGCGGTGGAAGGCAAGGAGATAAAAGATCTTCAGGTTATTGAACTCAAGCGGAACAGAGAAGTACGGAAGTAGTGGAGACCTTGCATACCCTCGTTCTGATTAATTCCGTAGAGACATTGCGATYGATTGWGTAGAGACGTTGCATGCAACGTCTYTACTCTTGCACGGATACAAAGGATCAAAGGTGGTTTTTCGGTTATCTTTTCGTCATTGCGCTACGTCATTGACGATTGGGTCACCCTAAGATTTTGCCCCTACGGGGCTCTGTTTTTTTATGGGTGTTGGCACAGGGCTTCACCCTGTGTTATTAATATTTTGCTCCTACGGAGCTGTTTTTAATCACGATCTAAAAGCTCCATAGGAGCGAAATATCAGTAACCCCGACCTTGTGGTCGGAGAGTATCGGCCAGCAAGTGTAGAAAAGCCCCGTAGGGGCGACATATCAACTCTACAGAGCGTCTAATTCGCGTTGCGCTTTTTTAGTCAGCTTACTTTTGATCAATTCATATGACTGTCCGGCAAATTGAATCCACTGCCCCTGATCGAGGTTCTCTAAGTCCGAAGTATGYACCCATTGCCCCCKTGCCAGATAGGGAGCCTGCCTGAATCCATCCATGGAWGCTACTTTATCAAATTGYTCAGGGGGTACCTTAAAGGAGGCGGTCGTAGGTGATTGATCCAATCCTGCAATCAGAAACATCTTTTCACCCACACAAAAGCACAAATGATTTTCCCATTTGATATCTTCTGTCACACCGGGAAGTGCCAGACAAATTTCTCTAAGTTGTTCAATATTCATCACNRTCSYAAAAATCGAMTGAATGCCTAAAGCAAATTAAATTGTCARTTCATYCCRGGAAAGGAGGTAACCTCCTGCACCTTTAAATCMGGGAAGGATGTGACGACCTGCACTTTGAAATCYGGAAAGGATGTGACCTCTTGCCATTTTCCGCAATCATCGGGGAAAGAGGTTACCCACTTCRCTTTGRTRTCGGGAAARGAGGTGACGTATTGGATTTTAATATCCGGAAAAGATGTGACAAACTGTACTTTCCCATACAGCTTAAAACCGTTCCATTCGCAGCTCCCCGTTTTAATTGCATGTGCGATGAACTCTGTTTTCTCCGCTTCACTGAGATCAGCAAAAGTCAGAGGAGCTGCATCCAGGCAATTAACTTCTTCATTTGGTCCCTTATTAATGGAGGAATTGTTGTCATTGAATCCAAACAAGGTGATCAATGGCAGGGTAATAATAACTAAAAATTTGTTCATGATATTCTGTCTCTCGGTTTATTAGTATTGRAATTAATTAGCTTATAAATATAGCCAGAATTCAGGACAAAGCGGGCAGCACAGTAAGGATTATGAATGAATCGGAAGGTTGTATTTCCTAACGAATCCTATCCGCAGATCTCACGAGATCCTCATCCTTTTTAATCGCCCGACTGGCGAGGAAAACCAGGATCACAGATAAAATGGGCAATATTGCTCCAAGCTTATAGCTTAATTCTCCCTTAAGCCCGAGGTTTTGAATATAGTCCAATGCATTGTCTCCYGAGTAGAAGATGGTGAATATTGCACCCAGGTAGAGCAATAAGTTCAATTTACAGATGGTTATTTGAAGCTTTCTCTTTTTGAATAGAAATATGGTGACAAGGCTTGTAGCACAAGCGAGCCCAATGGTAAGAGCCAGTGTCCAGAACTCCATCAGCGCCACCTGATGTCCCACTACGTATAAATGCACTCCCCAAAGGTCCAGGATATAGGTGTCACCCCTGGTTGCTACGATTGCAAATGGAAAGACCAGCGTCAAACCGCTTATCAACGCTGCCAAAAACAGATATATGGATTGAACTCTTTGTATCACCGCATTCAATAGCTATCTGGTGCAAGTAAATAAAAAAAAATACAAATCCGGATGATTTAAGAAATATTCGTATTATTGCAAAGAATTCTCGCCTGTAGGAGATTTTTGATCGGGAGATTTTTACGAAACATTACCCACACATTCTTTCTTTTCATTAGGATTATTACGATCCTCAACTTTTAAACAACACTCTATCTAAGGCTTCGGCCTGAACCTCCGGTGAATTTCAATTTCACGATATAATTATCAATAATCAATTATTACTTAATATGTACGACATTTTAGAATTGAATAAGAAGCTCGTTGGTGAGCTTAAAGACATTGCAAAGACCTTAGAAGTGCCTAAATACGAAGGCCTCAAAAAAGACGAGTTGGTCTATAAAATTTTGGATCAACAGGCTGTTAATCCTGAAGCTGCCAGGAAGCTGGTAGACATACCCGTTGCTTCCGCAGTGGAGGAAAAGGAGGAGCCAAAGGGTACATCTGCAGAAGCTCCTGCGACAGAAGAAACCAAGGAGGAGGCTCCTAAAGCTGAAACGGCTGAGAATGCTTCTGAAGAGAAGCCAAAAGATGCGGCAAAAGCTCCGGAAACTGAGGGAAAAAAGGCTGACCAGAGACATGGTGGCAAGCCTCAGGACAATAGAAGGAACCAACAAAATCAACAGCGCAAGCCTAGAGGTGAGCGTGGGAATGAAAGCGATACAAGAAGAGCAGATCCCAGGAATAAATATGCAAAGGAAGGTGAAGAGTATGAATTTGAAGGGATTATCTCCAGTGAGGGGATTTTGGAAATCATGCCGGATGGCTATGGCTTTCTGAGATCTTCGGATTATAATTACTTTAATTCACCTGATGACGTCTACGTTTCTCAGTCTCAAATTAAATTATTCGGACTGCGTACGGGTGATACTGTACAAGGAAGCATCCGCCCGCCAAAGCAAGGAGAGAAATACTTTCCGCTTATTAGGGTTGAGAAGATCAATGGCATGTTGCCAAACGATGTTCGCGATAGGGTGCCGTTTGAACACCTGACACCACTCTTTCCACAGGAGAAATTTACAATCACAGGCAAGGGCGGCAATTTGTCGACACGGATTATCGACATGTTCACACCTATTGGTAAGGGACAAAGAGGAATGATTGTGGCGCAGCCCAAGACAGGTAAAACCATTCTATTGCAAGACATAGCCAATGCTATTGCAGAGAATCATCCGGAGGTATACCTCATTGTATTGCTCATTGACGAACGACCTGAGGAGGTTACGGAGATGGAGCGCAATGTGAAAGCTGAAGTTGTAGCCTCAACATTTGACGAACCAGCAGAGCGCCATGTAAAGGTGGCCAATATCGTTTTGGAAAAGGCAAAGCGAATGGTTGAGTGCGGTCATGATGTAATGATCCTTTTGGATTCCATTACCAGGTTGGCTCGGGCCTATAATACAGTTTCACCTGCTTCTGGAAAAGTACTTTCAGGTGGTGTTGAGGCAAATGCACTGCACAAACCAAAGAGATTCTTTGGGGCAGCCAGGAAAATTGAAGATGGTGGATCATTGACTATTTTAGCTACTGCTCTGATCGATACCGGTTCGAAAATGGACGAGGTTATCTTTGAAGAATTTAAGGGAACCGGTAATATGGAGCTTCAGTTGGATCGAAAGATTGCAAACCGAAGGTTATATCCAGCTATTGACATTGTTGCTTCCAGTACCAGGAGGGATGACCTCTTGTTGGATAAAGATGTTCTCCAGAAGATCTGGATTCTCAGAAAGCATCTGGCTGATATGACTGCATTGGAGGCTATGGAATTCTTGAGGGACAGGATCAAGAACACCGAGACAAATGAGGAATTCCTCATCTCGATGAATGGATAGGATGATCATTAGATGATGGTCCTACCTTAGATGGTGGTAGTTTGGATGAACATCTAACATCAAATGTCCAACATCTAAAACATCCGTTCGGCAATGAAGGCATCTGTTCAAATTGGTCTAATCACCGGACTCATTGCTGGTATCTGGCAGCACATTGAATATCTCAACGGTATCTCCCATGATTCTTTTGGAGGTGTAGCGGGATTCATCCCATACTTTATCTTGTTTGCAGGTATAGGAGCTGGGATTTATTACCGTCGGAATTCTACAGAATTTGGCCTTGGATATCTTTCATTTAAAGAAGGGGCCAGGACCGGAGTTATGATTTCGCTGGCGGCTGGATTTTGCCTGGCGGTATATGCAATGTTACATGGCCTGGTGATCAACCCGGAGTATCTAAATGAATACCTTGATTTCGTGCGGGAGGCGTTGGAGAAACAGAATAAGACTGCTGAGGAAATAGAGGTGGAGCTTGCTGATATTAGAAACAGTGGATCTGTTGGAAAACTGATGTTCGCTAAATTCTCAACCACCCTGATTATTGGTATGGTGGCTTCATTTATCATAGCCGCGCTTTTCAAGCGCGACCCAGTTGGTTCTGCGGAGTAATTCCATTAAGAAAGGCTTCCTGATTTCTTATAGCCAGGGAGTGGATATTCGGTTTCAGGCGGTTTTCACTTCATTTTACCTACGGATAAATACCAAATTTGCTGTTTCTCTTGAGACTAACAGACTCCAAAGGCATTATTGCTACTAACAGGATGGTTGTTATTCAACATTAGGGGGGCTGAGAATACAAATACGCCAATATCAGCCCAACGGGCTGTACCTGGCAAAACGCAATCGAGCGTCTGAGACAGGGGGAACACCTCCGGTGGCCCCGTTGAAGACTGCGTACCCTCCCGAAGGGAGGGGCGATCTTGTTTTGCCTGGATTTTTCCTGCCTGCCGGTGCCGAAGGCATCCCTTTGGGGCAGGCAGGTTGGTTCGTTTTTTCATCAATGGAAAAAATGAACAAAGAAAACCCGTCATTCCAGAAAAAAGTATTGGAGAAACCCGGCCATATTAAGCAGGTTATCATTGTCAATTTACCTGTTACCGAAAAGCTGAAGGCTTAATAGTTCTTCTCAATTCTCCCGGCAGCGAGAGCGTTTCCTTTCCTTAACGATAAAGAAAAAGAACTGAAGAGATCACCCCCTCTAACAGGATCGCAATTTTAAATCAGACACCTGCGAATCAGATAAATAGAACAAAACACGCGGGTATTACGTTCCAATAAGGAAGGTGATACGATTATTACGAAAGCATAGTTAAACCTCCTTTGCATTTCAGGCTTTGGTAGGCTATGCTTAACTTTTGTTTTTGCACTTACCCTTAAGGGAGGCTTTGAAGCCTGATGGTTTTTTTGGGTTTACCTGGGTTACCTTTCGCAGTGTAAGAACCTGGAAGATCAATTGGCGGAAACTTACATGATCTAAGAAATGACATTGGATGTAAAAATTAAGGGTGGAACCATCATTGATGGTACCGGTAGTGAGCGCTTCAGCGCTGATATCGGTATTAAAGACGGTAAAATCGTGGAGATAGGCAAAGTATCTTCACCAGCGGCGCAGGTTATTGAAGCCGACGGCGCTATCGTAACCCCCGGATTTGTAGACATTCATACACATTTTGATGGCCAGGCCAGCTGGGATGAAGAGTTGTCGCCTTCTGTGAATCATGGTACTACCACCGTAGTAATGGGTTCGTGTGGGGTTGGTTTTGCTCCGGTAAGAAGAAAAAACAGGGATCACTTGATCGATCTCATGGAAGGGGTAGAAGATATACCGGGCGCTGCCTTGGCTGAAGGAATCAATTGGCAATGGGAAAGTTTTCCGGAATATTTAAATGCCTTGGAAAAAATGCCTCATACCATTGACATTGCCGCCCAGGTTCCACATGATGCCTTGCGTCTTTTCGCAATGGGGGAGCGAGCCCTGAATCAGGAGAAGGCTACGTCTGAAGATATTGAAGCGATGAAGAGCATGCTTTTGGAAGCAATGCTGGCAGGGGCAGCAGGCTTTACAACCGGGCGTACGGATGTGCATCGTTCGGCTTCTGGCAAATGGACACTGGCCAGTGAAGCGACCGTTGAAGAACTGACTGAGCTTGCTTCAATCTTCCGGAATCTGAACTATGGCGTACTGCAGGCGATATCGGATTTCAACATGGAACGTACGGATAAAGATTATGATCTTGAATTTGATATGTTGGAACAAATGGCCGCTGCGGCTGGTGGGCGCCCATTCAGTTTGTCGCTCAATCAGCGGGATTTCTGGCCAGACCTGTGGAAGCGTATYCTGAAAAGCGGCGARGCAGCAAAGAGCAAGGGAATAAATTTCAAATTTCAAGTGGCKCCCCGYGCMATMGGGGTCAATCTGGGRCTGCAGTGTACCTTTCATCCTTTTATYGGCAAACCGAGCTATAAAGCRATCAGCCATCTTTCCCTTGAAGAAAGAGTAAAAGCAATGCGGGATCCTCAATTAAAGGAAAAGATACTTACAGARAATTCAGACAAGGTRGCGGGTGAYGGTACTCCTGTACCTCCACTAACGGATAGATTCTTGAAAATAGTKGATCGGATTTCYTTYAAACTTTTTGAATTGGGRCAAAACCCGGATTATSAACAGCCACGGGAAAAGAGTTTGGGRGCTCAGGCGAAGGCRGCKGGAATGGATCCGMTTTCATTTGTATACGACACCTTGCTYAAAGATAATGGCARGGCCCTGATCTACTTTCCSATTTATAATTATACGGAATTCAATTATGATAATGTCTAYACGATGATGAACCACCCTCAATCTATTCAAGGGTTRTCSGATAGTGGTGCACATGTCGGMACGGTTTGCGACGGCAGTTTTTCCACTTACCTTATCTCTCATTGGACACGGGAYMGRRACCATAAAATAGCGCTGGAAAGGGCCATACAGATGATCACTCAGGAAACGGCTGAGCATATGGGGTTTAGCGACCGGGGATCCCTCGAAGTGGGAAAAAAAGCCGAYCTGAATGTAATAGATTATGAAAACCTCAGTCTTAGGCCYCCCAGAATGATCCGCGATTTGCCAGCCGGTGGAGTAAGGCTSATGCAGGATGTAACAGGTTATCTGGCCACAGTGGTTTCTGGTAAAACTGTTATTGAGAATGACMGAATTACYTCWGARCGACCTGGGAAAGTAGTACGTAGCTGCAATATGCAGAAATAAAGAATTCGCGCAAAAKYCCTTGCTGTTCTACCCGTCAGSACYCTCTATAAATAATCTTTCGAGTTTGGCCCCTGATTGAATATCAGRTCTGCGATACTTAAGTTTGGAATAAATCCGTGTCTGTCCTCAAATACCTGAGGATATCGTTTGAAGTCTTCCATTTCAGATGTTCCTGYCTTGGGTGACCAGGCACCCCTTAGATCAATTCCATCAAACTCATCTTCGTAGCTGGCCGTTTCRGACAATTCTGCCTGAATRTCAATAATACCCAGTATGAGATTTAGTAGTTCCCGATTCAGGTCCACCAAAAAATCATGCTTCTTCATTAAAATGGCGTAAAGATCATCTTCATAGTATTCAAAATACGGAGAGGAACGGTAGGCTGTTTCCAGTGATTTCCAGTGAAGCTTTTGCCAATCCTGATCATACGCAATCCGTCGGAGTGCTATTGAACGTTCACCTGATATGTGAATTGTTGGTACTACGAGATTCAAGGGACCATTTGCGCCGTAGATAGTGCAACGGTTGCGATAGGTCTGCTTTGGGAAATGTTCATGTTGCTCCAACACTACACGCTTCTCCCGCGCGATGGCGCTGAAATAATGAATGGGTCCCAGATAGGTGTATGGCAGCAGAACTGACATTTGATCAAAAGAGCAATTGAATCATAGAATGAGGAAATTTATTGAACATCAGATACAAATATTTCACAACGCGTCATTTAAATGTTCTCTATTCCAATGTCCAACCCCCCCCTCTCAGAAAGTGTGTTTTTATTTGTGCTTGAGTATCCAGTCCCTGGCCATGGGAAATTGGTCCATAACCGCATCTGGATGCGTAAGGATATTGATGTGATCATAGTCCTGCAAGTTCCCGGCCTCTTTACCGAGGATTTTGAATTCAAAATTCTTTGGCTTTATCTCATTGAGCAGGTACTGGCAGTCCGTCGGATGACCGAGAACTTTGTCACCGGCACCGGTGATAGATAGAATAGGGGGTAGGTCAATTTTTTGCAGTGCCGCTGCATAGTCAAATTGATCTCTCCAATCCAGCCATTCAGGCTGATAAACCCAGTCGTTGGTTTCCTTATAGCACCTGGCGGATTCATTATCGGCGCCCATTTTAATCTTTAGCGCCGGAAGAAAGCCATTTTTCCACACTGCATACCTACCCATAATGTTCCAAAGGCCATCRATGAGATAAAACTTACGCAAKGTGCGGATGCTTATATGCCTCTTSGCTGCRAAGAATACCATAGAGYTCAGTTTGACCTCGTTACTGTGCTTCGCWAGATAGGCGAGCAGATTAACCCCACCCCAGGAGTGTGAGAGCCAATGTTGGGGGATGTCCCCTTTGATCTCCYTTATTTTGTTTATAACGGCGGGAATATCTTCCTCGATMGAATTGGTGAGTCCATGCGTTGCATGCTTATCRATGCWGGGTGTGCTTTTTCCCCGCCCCCGGAGATCGACGGCAAATACGTCAAAGCCTTCCATTGCCAGATAAGGTGCAAGGCCTTTGCCCGACGAAGAGTAAAAGATCTTCCCGTTCTCAATCGAACCRTGGATAAGAAAAAGTGGAACGCCCTCCGGGTTCTTATAAAAGCGTTTAACGTGCAGCTGATCTACGTCGTTAACYGGAATAAATATCGATTCTTCCTCAAATCCGCGATCTCTTGCCATGGAATGCTATTTGCCGTTTTTTAGCTAAGCCCTGTAMAAYTGAATTTTCAATTTCTCATCACAAATACTCCGTGAAGAACGCATTCTTAATGTCAAATTGAAAATTTTATTTCTAATTCCGTATCAGGYAAATTTGACATCAACCATTTTACAGCTTCAATTTGACATRCTGATTGGTTGCRAAGGTCCWGATGTATATTGGAATCTTTGGGTTTSGAATGTTATTCAATYRGGAYATTACTCAATTGTAGAGAAGAGCCGCGACCACCGGATTTTGCTGAACCAGGATTCCATCTTATCCAGAGAGAACCAGATAAAGATTGCCTTTCCTACTATATGATCCTCAGGCACAAATCCCCAAAATCGGGAATCAAGYGAATTATCCCGGTTGTCACCCATCATGAAGTAATAGTCCAKGTCAAAYGTATAYGATGTAACCACCTGYTCGTCAACCAATATATCGCTTCCTTCAATTCTCAAACTATGGCCTTCATAAATGGTGATTAAYCKCTCATAAAGGGAGAAGTTCTCCACSGTCAGGTCGATCGTCATYCCCGCTTTAGGAAYTACAATTGGACCATAAAAGTCCTTGTTGAATATAAATCCTGGATCTATTGGGAAGATCCGATCCGAACGCGTGTCCTTAGGTTCTGAYAGCGGYTCGATAGATATTACATTGGRATAACTTCCCAGGGTATCCCTGCTCTCGGTGGTAAGGGCCACCCGRTAATCTCCCTGGTTRGAKATTTTCCCCCATTCSGTKATATTCAAYTCATTCAATTTTTTTCCRTTCAACGGMGATCCYTCRGTCCGAACATGATAGGAATACTGCATGTCAACAGGTATTTCGGCCCTTTCTCCATTTATATGGAGAATCTTGTCGATAACCTGCAATTTATCTCCGGGAATGCCCACACATCGCTTGATGTAATTCTCYCTTTTATCRACCGGCCGAAARTCCTCCATCGGRTAATTGAAYACCACCACGTCATTGTTCTTGATTTTCCCAAAGCCCGGAAGCCGGTGATACGGAAGATCAATCCATTCCAGATAAGATTTACTGGTCGAAAAAGGCAATGTGTGGTGTGCAAAGGGAAAGGACAAGGGTGTAATTGGAATTCTGGCGCCATARCTAACTTTGCTTACAAAAAGAAAATCACCAACCARKAGTGATTTCTCCATAGAAGGAGTGGGAATTGTAAAGGCTTCGATAAAGAACATTCTGATCACCGTTGCCGCTATAATYGCAAAGATAATGGCGTCGGTCCAYTCCCTTCCCACGCTTTTGGTAGTATTTGGCGTTGCRCGAATRGAAGTGAGTATCAGGATATAAAGCAGCACTTCCCCCATAACCAATAAGGTGAATCCGGTACCGAAGGCCCAATCTGATAATAAAACAGGTGCAAGGCAGAGRCCCAGGAGTACTRCMGAGCCAATTAAGAATACTTTCTTTTGTTTCCGTGATCGTAACATATGTCAACCTTAAAATTTCAATAAATCTTTCATTGTAAATACGCCGGTATTTCCCGGCARCCACTCTGCAGCCAACACCGCTCCCAAAGCAAAGCCCTTTCGGCCCTTTGCAGTRTGTGTGAGTTCAATTTCATCAATTTCAGAACTATAACGGATGGTATGAGTTCCTGGTACATTGGCTTCCCGYACCGCCCGGATGTGTATTTCATCTTCCGGGCCATYCTCYTCYAGTGTCCATCCCGTTTTTYTTTCAAGKTTGGAAATAATGYCATTTGCCAATGAAATGGCYGTTCCGCTYGGAGCATCCTTCTTCTCSGTGTGGTGTATTTCTTCCATACCTACATCATACATCCGATTCGTATTCATAAGCTGCGCCAATGATTTATTCACCTCAAATAAAATATTGACACCTATCGAGAAATTTGATGCATAAAGCARSGCTTGYTGATTGGCCAAACAAGTACTTTCTATTYGTTCAAATTCATTCATCCATCCGGTTGTTCCYACAATCACGGGTAGATTAACGTCGAAACATCTGATYATATTATTTACTGCCGTATCTGGTGTCGTGAATTCAATTGCAACYTCTGCTTTCTCAAGRTCCACCTGATTGAGATCACTGTYGGAGCTCGCTTTTAGCACAATTTCATGACCACGCTCCAGGGCSGACTTTTCCACCTCCTTGCCCATCTTGCCGTATCCAATAATAGCTATTCTCACAATCTTAGCGTTAACCCAATTCCGGTMGTTTGYAASCGCCCGGCRCTAAAYAGCARAGCCGGACGCACTTCAAGCGATAAGTCATCCGTAATTTCATAATCRAAGAAGTGTGCATCTACAGCGGCGTCYACGATATTGAGCATRTAAAGCACACCCAGGAAAATGTACGWTACATCGCGATTTCGACGRTAAAAGTCTTTGACATTCAACAGTGCTTCTTCAGAGTATTTGGGCTCATTATTGATCATTTGAATATCGWAAAYATCGATCGTAGTSGTATCTCCRTCAATTCTAAGCGAGTAGGCGTYCYTGAAAGTTTTATAGCGTGCYGAGTTGGCGCTGATCACGTACAATARAGCMCCGGCMCCGGCATAAATSAGYGGTACTTTCCAATACTTTCTGTTATACACCTGYCCCAGGCCKGGAACAGYAGCAGAAAGSATAGTCGCCAATTTTGGAGAGTGYGTTTTTTCCTCTTCCACCTCAACTGCCTGCATGGCTGGGGGCACGGCGACCGCGCTGTCCTGAGCCACACAAAGGTTTGACGAAAGCGAGTTTATCGTAATCAGCAAACTCACCGTGGTTATGAACCGAATTCGGTATGTGTTGAAGCCGTTCATACAATGTAAATAGGAAAATTAGTCCTGGTCAATGGCCTTTACCAATTTCGACAACTCCTCATCAGAATTGAATGGGATAATAATCTTACCAGATTTATTGCGGTTGCGTTTGATTTCCACTTCGGTATCAAAGTAGGTGGATAGCTGGTACGCCATTTTCTTTTGATCGTTCGTGAGTGGGGTAGTTGTCCTTGTTTGACCTTCCTCTTTTTCAGAAGTGCTCTTTCTCACTAAATCTTTCCCAACCGATCCCTTTTAATTGCTCTGACATCATCGATCGCATTAAACCCAACTCTTCTCGCATAGCAACCAAGCCGGGGTCTGTGGTCCATTCGAGATTAGCAACATTTAGTCGGTTATTTTTACCCGCTAAACCATCATCGTCTTTTTCATCTTTTATGCGTTGATGGGCGCTATCGAATTGGTTCTTGGTATGCGGGTCTGCTATTTTTTCAAGAGATTGGCCGTTAGTAGAGTCTTTGTCTTCAATCAGCAACGGATTATGAGCATCTTGATGCAGTAGTTTATTTAAATCAGGGTTAATCGAATTTTGATTTTCACCATCAACGGATGATTTTGAGGCCGAAAACTTTGATGGCAGCAAATCTTCGTCATAATCGAATGCCGCGATAACTTCTACGCCACTAGGCGTCTTCCGGCTAGATAAAATCGCTGCATCCTCACCAAATTCCTCGGTGACTTGTCGTAGTGCCGAACGCATATTCTTACTATAAAATCGTCTTATTTTCATAAGTTATCTCGGGTTCAACTGATTAATCTCAGTTCGGG
>NVRW01000048.1 GCA_002400975.1 Flavobacteriales bacterium
TATTACCGAAGTCTTCTCTGTCCGAAGATTGGCAAAAAAATGAGCGGTGCAGCAGTAGCGACCCTGTATGCAACCCCTCTGCCAGCTTATTGAGCCCTCCAACCCGGTCGCCGCAGGCGACAGCAGAACTTAAAGAGAAGGTAAAAACAGATTCAGAATGAAGTGTGTTACCATTCAGATCAACAGTACATCTGCCTCAAATGATACAATATGCAAGGAAATCTTACATCCGAAATGAAAACGATAAAAGTGACTTGAATAGACTGGAATAGATACCGTGCTTTACAGCCAAGATTCAAGATCTCATTTAAGTTCAATTCTNAAAATACARAAGCTGTGAAGATGAAACCCAAGATAAGACTGCGCAATAGACAACGAACAATTACRCGAAATGTACTAATCGCAGCTGCCGCAATTGTAGGCATCTCCTTTTTAACAGTTGGATTAATYTTCTTTTTCAATGTTGGAGATGTCCGAAARACAAAAGGTGCTGSYATAGTGAGCGCCRTCGCAAATGGAAACTGGACTGATGGTTCAATATGGAGTASTGGTACTGCACCSTCAAATCTAGACGCTGTTGTAATCGACGATGGCTTTGCAGTARYATTGGATGCRGAYGCATCTTGCATCTCGCTGACCATTACTGCTCCAATTAGCAATGGAACAASTCAACTCATCATTACTGTCAATCGGGAGTTAACGATCACGAGCAACGTAGCCCTGAATGGTGGTACAAACAATAAGAGAGATGCAAACATAGTTTTCAACGATGGTGCAAAGCTTACAGTTMTCGGTGACTTYATCGTGAACTCTGCCTCCTTCAGACGSGTGAAGTTAGACATGATGGGGCAAAATGCAATCTTGAATCTAGAGGGGGCATTTGCAATAAATTCCGCCGTCAGAATCAGAGGAGGCACWGTCAATTTCAACGGRTTGRATCCCCAGGTTTTTCCAGCATCAGCTGGAGTTAAGTTCAGAAATGTTCAATTTAACAACACCAGCACTGGTGGCGTCAGCATTGACGCCGATATTACACGTTTTATCGTGTCTGGACACTTAAAAGTTCAATCAGGAGTATTTGACAATGGCGGTTTCGATATAAGTGGCAATAATGGAAAAAYATTTGARGTAGCAGCAGGAGCACAGTTTATATTAAAAGAAAGCAGCGATTTCCCGACCGTGTACAATGTGGCTTTGGATGAGAACAGCACGGTGAAATATGTTGGGACAAGCGACCAGACAATCGCCGCACAACAATATGGGAATTTAGTGCTGAGCAACACCGGTACCAAAACATTCCCCGCAGGAGGAGCAATTGAAATTGCAGGTGACYTGACGTGTCGCTCCGCAACTANNNWKRKYAKCAACARTACGGTACTTTTCAACGGCAGGTTTCCTCAGTATCTTCTWGGTGACAGTACCATAAGGTTCGATAAGTTGASACTTGACAATATCCGAGGTCTCGTCTTGAATCACCGTGTGATAGTCGACAATTTACTWACATTGATATCCGGAAACATCAGTACAAGTTTATTAGACATCCTGATTTTCAATCCCCTCGCATCTGCTACAGGCGGATCAGATTCCAGTTACATAAACGGACCAGCCATTAAGATCACGACATCTGCCAATTCGTTTACGTTCCCGTTGGGCAAGGCCAACTCTTACAGGCCCATGGCAGTTGAGCCAACGGGCAGCAGTGCGACAACATTTATAGCAGAGTACTTCAATGCATCATACCAAAATACGAGCAGTTTAGGAGCTGGGCTCGACCATGTAAGTGCAATAGACTATTTTCAAGTGGATAAGGTGGGTAGTACCGATGCAAAAATCGGTCTAAGCTGGGATGGCACCACAGCAGTCCAGAATGCTTACATTCAAGACTTACGTGTTGCAAAATGGAACGGCACCTCCTGGATGGATATGGGCAATACCTCCGTTATGGGAGACAGCATGGCAGGATTGGTTATGTCAGATGTTGTCACTTCGTTCAGTCCGTTTACCATAGGCTCTGTTTCAGTATTCAATCCATTGCCCATTGAACTTATGAGTTTCAAAGCTGCGGCAGAAGGTAAATCCGTAATTTTAACCTGGGAAACGGCRACYGAATCCAATAATGATTTTTTCACAATTGAAAAATCCGAAGACGCCAGAAGTTTTCATGAAATAGAACGCGTCGAGGGCGCTGGAACGAGCAATCGCTCCCTCAAGTATCAAACGACCGACGACAATCCGTTAAGRGGCATCTCATATTACCGGTTAAAACAAACTGATTATGACGGTCAATTTAAATATGTTAAGGTTGTGGCCGTCGAATTCTATAATGAGATTATTCCCGAAACTATAAGTCTTGCTCCCAACCCTTTTTCCTCACACTTCAATCTTGACTTTACCCTCAATAAAAATGAGAGAGTCGACCTTTCCATAATTAGCATAGACGGCCAAATTATGCATCGCGAGTTAATTGAAGCTTTAATCGGTGTCAATCATTTCAATTATTCKGATGGGGAYCACTTGAGTAAGGGRGTCTATTTTGTAAACGTATTGGGAGATAACACCAGTTTAGGGGTGAAAGCAGTAAAACTCTGAATAACGMTACCAAAAGAATAATTATGGATGATAACAAAARCGCAAGCAAGGCAATAAAGGTCTTCATTATAGAAGACGATGAAATATTTGCYGAAACAGTTCAGATCTTTCTTGGAAACACYATAAAATCTGAATTRGARATTTATCGATTTACCACTGGTTCAGAATGCATGGGCCGCATTCACTTAAACCCCAACCTGGTTATCGTTGACCTCAATCTTCCAGATATGTCCGGAYTACAGCTACTGTCSAAATTACGGGCACACAATGAATCTCTGCAAACTATTGTTTTATCRGGTCAAAGTGACGTTAAAATTACCATTGATGTATTCAAACAAGGAGTCGACTAYTATATCCTKAAGAGTGCCAATTGYTGGGATGAGTTAAAGAATGCTATCGCTAAGGTCAGTGCTCATATTCACTTGCAATTAGAGGTGGAGAACCTCAAGGAGGTAATTSTGAACAGAAACAAGTATTCAAACATCCTCGGTAGCTCACCGGAAATATTGAGAATCCTCAAGATGCTGCARAAAGTAGAAAAAAACAACATTACCGTTCTCGTCACTGGCGAAAGTGGCACCGGRAAAGARCTYWKYGCSMAGRCYWTKCATWWYAWWWSYCCMCGYARSRAWAAGRAMWTSRTTMYTVTKAAYKKKMSSGCYATTCCRMAAGACYTGATAGAGAGCGAACTTTTCGGACATGAAAAGGGCGCCTTCACCGGAGCGGAAAGAAAGAGAATTGGAAAATTTGAAGAAGCGGATGGCGGAACGCTATTTCTAGATGAAATCGGYGAGATGAATCTGGATCTGCAGTCAAAATTATTGAGGGTTCTTCAGGAAAACGAAGTGGTTCGCGTGGGGAGTAATAAGATAATCCACACAGATGTTCGCATCGTTGCCAGCACGAACAGAGATCTTAAGTTRGAGATTAAAGAAGGGCGKTTCAGAGAAGATCTTTACTATCGCCTAAGTGGTTTTTTCATTGATTTACCACCCTTAAGAGATAGRGGCAATGACGTTGCTCTATTGGCCAAACACTTTTTGAACAATTTTTGCAATGAGAATGGACTGCCCAATATGCAAATTGGAAAAGATGCACTCGCTGCATTGATGAAACATWCCTGGCCAGGYAATATACGAGAGCTCAAATCGATGRTAGAAAGATGCGCCATTCTATGCGAATCTGACTGYATCAAAAAAGAGGATCTTGTTTTTGGTGGYGTAGACCCCAAGCCTCAGAAAGTCATCCTATCTGCCTGATGTGACGGCAATCAAAGAAAAAAACRACCGCYTGAACAACGAAAAATTGGCTAGTCTTTTTTGAGTATATTCATCTTCTCGCCMAAGTGRTTACAGTAATCCCTCAAGTCTCCAGCCATRGCCTTTTCTCCCGTAGCCTTTTCAAATGTATCGGCCATTGACAACAATGTTTGGTGAAARAATATTTTCATCTCGTCCACATGCATGTCTTTAGTCCAAAGGTCAATGCGTAAAGTRCTTTGATCATCATGATCCCAAATGGATGTCATAATYGCCTTGCTGAACCGTGTGCTTTTCTTTCCCTCATCATCGGCCTCCCAGGCTATTTTYTCAGGCACATTGTTCTCATCTAAGGATATTGTGAATTTAATYTCCGAATCCTTCAGTTTCTTGTTGCTCATAATTATATCACTTGATTATAACCTGGTTATTACGAATACGAATTGTTACGAATTTACGAATGACCCGCGTCGGGCTGCACTCAAGCAGAACACCTTTTTTATTGAATTCGTACCATTCGYAAAAATTCGTATTCGTWYCANWYMKCYATTRRRWTWRKAWTTMGMCTTNGCKTNRYMTTTKTYGTTNMRTCATCAAAATCCATTAACTCGGCCAGGCTTATTTCATCATTYTTACTCATAAAKGATTTGACAATTTGCCAYCCGATCCACYATCCCGTTCTACCTGGGCTYCCATCDGGAAAGCCGACTGTAAAAGGAGCTTCACCAATGTATTTGATTATTTGCGTRAAGTCAGTMGTGTAGAGCATTTCTTCATTGACTAAATGGGCCCACATTTGTGCCTCGCTATYCTCACACCAAATTAATTGTTCCTGGGTAAAGCCGATCTTGTATTTATCCTCTGTGTAKGGAATCACATTATCGAGAAAATACAGGATTTTACCCTGYTCGAYCATTTGTTTTARGAGTGTGCTATTGGACCGGYCTGCTTCCCATTCACTCGTTATCCAACCACGCATGCAATCCGACACAATCATTTCKGCCCTCATGTTTTCGATTTTATATTGRGGTAGCATCAACATCCGATARTACTTTGTTTTGGAGCCGAGGTACATGTCTAAACCAATGCCCAACGTCTTGTCTGTRGCAATGAGTGAAGCATTAAAYCCCGAAATGTAGGTAACTATATTYGGRACCGATTTRCCAGGAAARTARAACAARTAGTGTTTAAATGCATCTTCAAGTTCCTCCTCCAATGAGGTCAAATCGGCATAGCTATTTGTCACTTCRTCGAGCACATCGTTGATCTGCGGATCATTGACAAATCCCATTAGGGCCGTATTGAAAGATGGGTCCTCCKTTCTACCAATATTAATRATSCCCGCMGCGAAAAAAGTAAAGAACTCACCATAGTCGTCTTGTATTTTTGGAATCTGATGCTCCAGGCTATCGATATTCAATTTCGAAATTGCCTGCTCAAATCGCYYGATTTTAAGGTCCARRGARATATGYGAAACATCCACATCTTTTGYCYCGTTATTRCASGCAGGCAATACCAAAGCACAGGAGAGCACCAGTAATAATARGGTCCCCAATTTATGCTTCCACCGAATTCTCATATCCAAAAAAATGCTAATATTGTAATGYTGYAGTATWCAGCACACGAAAGTATAAAACCAACAGGATATTATTAATSCAAAACGKCAGATGAACGCCTTTTGGTATTGCACGAGCTACTGATACGCCAGACCTTTCTTCAATCATTAATCCAATTGAAATGAAATTAGTAACGCAGAACAGATTCTTTCTCATTACCATTATTGTTCTATTGGCCTTTATGGGCTCTTCCAGGAGYTATGCACAAGACAAGAAGGTTGGTTTCGGACTTGCCGCCACCCCGGCGCTYACATGGATGAAGCCTGACGATGAGAAAGTACTCAACCGGGACGGYACTAAAACTGGCTTTGSATATGGGTTGATGTTTGACTTYAGATTTGGCGAGAACTATTCRCTATCGACTGGTCTCAATTTTGTTTCCTTCGCTGCYCARCTTAAATAYCTGGAAGTTGATACAGCAGCCATAGAATTCACCCATGGTGGCGTARAGGACAAATTATATGCCCCGTTCACTGTCACTTATAATCTTAATTATATAGAAATACCCGTCCACCTCCTGCTCAAAACCAATGAGATTGGCTACATAACCTATTTCGGYCAGTTCGGCCTGGCGACACAGATCAAGACSAAGGCAAAGGCCACGGCGACGGTGAACGACATTKCCAATGAAGATGTTTCCGACGAAATCAAGCTCCTCAATATGGGCTTAAGTATTGGCGCCGGATTCGAATACTCCCTYGGTGGAAACACCAAACTTATCGTGGCGCTTATCTATAACAATGGATTTTCAGACGTGCTAAAATCTGATCAACTCGTGACGGCCAAAAGCATAGGMTTGAAATTGGGTGTCATGTTTTAATATATCCRCTGTATYTAACAATTGTTGATCGTTANTTACCSARGCCTTGAAGGTTGCYCTTGCTCAGCTGAATTATCATATTGGCAATTTYGAAARCAATATTGCYAARGTAATCTCTGCTATATCTGACGGAAAGCRRCAGGGRGCAGATCTAATTGTATTCTCRGAACTTTCAATTTGYGGATACCCCCCCAGAGACTTCCTGGAATTCAGTGATTTCATTGCAGCATGTGAGAGTGGCATCCAAAAGATTGCACAAGAATGTAATGGAATTGCGGCTATTATWGGAGCACCATCAAAAAACACTTCGGGCAATGGCAAACCGCTATTCAATTCCGCCTACTTTTTACATRAAGGAAAGGTGAACTCTGTACATCACAAATGCCTGCTTCCCACTTATGATGTTTTTGATGAATACCGCTATTTCGAACCTGGATCAACACCGSRTATAATTGAATATCAGGGCACAAAAATAGCTCTTACGGTCTGTGAAGATCTATGGAATGTTGGAGAATCGGCGATCTATCCAAATTCTCCCATGGACAGCTTAATCAAGGAAAYACCAGATCTGATTATTAACATATCTGCTTCACCGTTTTCCGAAGGTCATCGAGAGCGTCGTTTTGAAGTTTTTGGCGAGAATGCCAGGCAATACAATCTTCCGGTTGTGTTTGTCAACCATGTAGGTGCGCAAACTGAATTGATCTTTGACGGTGGATCCTTTGTAATGAACYCAGCRGGAAAGGTRRTAAAAGAGTTGAAGTACTTTGAAGAGGATTTGGSCTATTTCACCACAGATGAACTGGAAACTCCTCTGACAACARTGGAGGAAGCATCCAAAATACAGCATGTTCACGACGCCTTGGTTTTAGGTATAAAAGACTATTTCAGAAAATCGGGATTGACAACGGCTGTTTTGGGATTATCCGGTGGAATTGATTCCGCGGTTACCCTGTCATTGGCGGCCAGAGCATTAGGTAAGGAAAATGTCAGAGCAGTGTTACTTCCTTCGAAATACTCTTCTGACCACTCCGTGAATGATGCCAAAGCGCTTGCAGAAAATATTGGCTGTAAGCACGAGATCATTAACATAGAGCAGGTTGCCTCTGCCGTTGAATCCACCCTTCGRCCTCATTTTGAGGATAGAGAACCAGATGTTACGGAGGAGAATATTCAGGCCCGGACAAGRGGGGTACTGCTAATGGGCCTTGCCAATAAATTCGGATACATACTTCTCAACACYTCCAATAAAAGCGAAGCAGCGGTAGGATATGGCACCCTATATGGTGATATGGCTGGTGGATTATCCGTGCTCGGAGATGTGTACAAAACCGATGTCTATAAACTTGCACATTTCATCAATCAGCARSAGGAGRTCATTCCCRGCAATACGATCACAAAACCTCCTTCTGCCGAATTGAGACCGGAACAAAAGGACACAGATTCTCTCCCGGAATACGATATACTGGATAAAATTCTGATTCAATATATTGARGAGAGGCGTGGGCCAAATGAAATTATCAARGCTGGATTTGATGCYCAGCTYGTAGCACGCGTTTTGAAATTGGTCAATACCAACGAATACAAACGCTACCAAACCGCCCCTACCCTACGTGTATCCACAAARGCATTTGGAATGGGAAGAAGGATGCCGATWGTGGGGAAATATCTCAGTTAAAGTCTCACCAGCATTKCAGGTGGCCGATGTCACATGCAAGGATGGAGCAAGGGCTATTCTCGAAATAAATTGATACATTTGTTATGCTTGCATAAATAAATGAGATCAATTTGCCTTCTTAYTCTTCTTTCAATCTACGGGTCAGCATGGGCCGGTGGATTTCAAGTGAACCTRCAAGGACAAAAGCAAACTGGYATGGCCCATACAGGAACCGGGCTTATYACTGGAGCAAGTAGCGCCTTTTTTAATCCGGGAGCTTTTGCTTTCGTAGATAAAAGCTCCATTAGCCTGGGCGCCAGTTTCATTAAATCCAGCATTGCCTACCTSGAGGAAGCTCCRGGAATCTACCARACAAATACTGAGTCCGGRCTGGGGACGCCCTTTACMTTYTACACSGCTTTTCGACACGCCCAATTRTATGGRGAACCTGATTCTAACGGCKMCAGACAAAAAAAACCCGCAAAATGGAATTTGGGGTTTGCCGCGTACACTCCGTTTGGAAGCGGGATCAAATATGCTGATGATTGGCTTGGCCAATACGTATTGCGGGAAATGTCATTGAAAATTATTTTTCTGCAAACTACRGTAGGTTTTCAAATAACTGACAAACTRGGGATAGGCGTTGCACATGTATATGGATTTGGCRATTTTAATCTGCGTAAAGGTGTACCGGCAGCCAATGCCAATGGAGATCCTGGAGAGGGTTTGCTGGAAGGTTCAGCATCCGGGCATGGCCTTAATGCTGGAATTTATTTTGAGGCATCAGAAAAAATATCGCTTGGCATTAGCTATCGAACGTCGGTAACTGTYAAAGAAGAAGATGGCAGCGCGAGTTTTASCGTGCCYAAGTCCCTWAAMGAGTTTTTYCCMTCTACAACTTTCTCTACCAGTATCGGCCTTCCGCAGGTGATTAACTTTGGAATTGGATACAAGCTTTCAGAGAAAACCACATTGGCSTWTGATGTAAATTCAGTTGGCTGGAGCATTTATGATTCACTGATTTTTGATTTTAAAGAGAATACGGATAAGCTTCAAGACATTCGTTCCCCAAGACATTACCGCAACACAATGAGTTTTAGATTGGGAGCAGAACACAAAAAAAGTGATCAGTTCACCATACGTGCAGGTATTTATTATGACATGACTCCAGTGGAAGACGGTTATATTACGCCTGAAACACCGGGGGCAAATAAGATGGGATTGTCTGCTGGAGCCTCTATCTTAATCTCTGAACATTTYAAYATTGACCTTTCGTTTCTTTATGTRGAAGGAGTGAARCGAACGGATACAAATCTGGAAACAGGTTTTGGCGGCACATGGAAAGCCAAGGCATTCATTCCAGGGTTCTCTTTGGAGTATATTTTCTGATAAATTGATAACAAAAYMGATAAGAATCTTTCAACAACACACTTNACTTATGAAAACTACAATTGCACTTAGTATCGTTCTTATTTCTTTCAGCCTAAACACGTTTGCCCAGGATTGCAGTTCTGGCAGATAYGTYAGCGAAGTATTCACSACKTTRAAYGTRACKAGYRATATACAGTAYGGMGAGAACATCAACCTGCAAGGAACRAATSAGCTTTTGWTSCTKGATGTSTATGAGCCCGTGGGRGATGYAATGGCGGAGMGACCTCTTATTATCTGGGCTCATGGCGGTAGCTTCMTCASCGGAAKCAGAACGGGACCGGATGTTGTTCCCCTGGCAGARGATTTTGCCAAGATGGGCTATGTAACMGCGTCRATGTCYTAYMGGCTTGGGATGRAKGGAWTTCCATTTCCAGGACCGGATTCRGTKGRYGCAACTGAGACCGTAATTAGAGCTGTTCATGATGCMAGGGCAGCSRTTCGGTTTTTCAAAAARGACTTYGCTGAAAATGGCAACACCTATGGAATTGACACCAACAATATCTTCTTCGGTGGTGTTTCTGCCGGTGGTATTATGGCGGTGCATCTTGCATACYTGGATAAAGAAAATGAAATACCCACTAGCTATATAGATACYTCCCAGGCAGGATTGGGCGGTGGCGTTGAAGGCAACAGCGGTAACCCAGGKTATMKTGGCAATGYAAGAGCGATCATCAATTCTTCAGGAGCCCTGMGAGATACGGCCTGGATGGAGGCTGGTGATACRCCTRTAATCAGCTTTCATGGAGATGCTGAYGSAACTGTTCCWTTTGGCACKGATATAATCTCCRTGCTYRGTGKATTCCCRATTATGATGATTGATGGTAGCAGKTCWATTCACGAACGGGCGGAAAACCTGGGCATGAACCATTGCTTTGACCCKTGGCCCGGGSAGGACCATGTTGCTCATGTCAGCRATGCAGCTTACTATGACACACTGGTCACGCTGTCGTCAAATTTCCTYATGCAATTTGTTTGTGGGACAGCGCCCATTTGTGATTATGATTTTACCTTATGTAATTTAGGAATCACTATGACAACAACGGATGAAGTCGCTTCTGGATCKAATGGATCAGCTACTGCTACGGTTACCATTGGCACCGCTCCATACACTTATCTGTGGTCTGATGGCCAAACTACATCAACTGCCTCTGGCCTGGCGGCTGGAACATATAGCGTGACTATAGATGATGCCGATGGATGTACTACAATAATGAGCGCGACTGTCGACGCATTTCAGTGTGCTTCAACTGGTGCAATGTCAAGCTCAGATGAATCCGCTGTTGGGGCAGCCGATGGTATAGCCACGGTAAGCGCGTCGGGCGGTCAGGCTCCRTATAYGTATTCCTGGAATACAGGTGGCACGTCATCCAGTATAACCGGACTAAGTCCGGGTTTTTATGATGTAACKGTCACGGATGCAATGGGCTGTGTGTTTACAGGAAGTATAGCTGTGAATGCATTTGGTTGTACGCTTGTACTTGGCATGAGTGGTTCAGATGAAACTTCCGCCGGCACCAACGATGGCACAGCATCAGTGGTGATCACGGGTGGGACTGCTCCGTACGATGTATCGTGGAGCACAACAGATACGGCTACTGATCTTAGYAACTTGCCCCCTGGAACCTATTCTGTTTCGGTAKCSGATAATGCAGGGTGTTTTGCSDCGGCTGDTTATACGGTTGCTCCSGGGCAAGTCTTRGGTTTATTGAGCCTTGGGCAACAGGAAAAACTGATTMGGGTATTTCCCAACCCGGCACGAGACCTTGTTACCATTGTCCTKGAAAACAACGCATCTAACRCAACGGTTCAGCTATACAAYGCGTTTGGACAGAAAGTCAGAATAGATGGAAATCTGGAAGGTACGGAGCTGACAATCAAAAGGGGTAATCTTCGGAGTGGTATTTACTTCATCAAACTGGTGAACGATGAGGGACAGTATACTGCCAGGCTAATCTTTGAATAGAATCCTGATTAGGGAAATTTAATGCCTGTGCAACTAATGCAATTCGTGGTAGGTACCACSGCAYTGTACTTTGCATTGATCGCTTTGATGAATTCATTGGTTAACATTCCATATCCTTTTTGGTTGGGGTGATAACCATCTAAGCTAAAAAAACCACCGCTCACAAATTCTGCATCATAGGCAACTCCGTTCCAGTTAATCCCGGTATTAACGGTCTTGAARAAGGCGTTCATGTCRACCAAAGCCAGGTTGTATTGTGCCGCTTTTTGTGCRATGACTGYATTGTATGAGCTRATTGCCGAATTGATGGTCTGCACCTCGGTTGCATCAAGTGCATATCTATCGTGAATGAGATTGACCAAGAGACCGTAGAAGAAGCATCGCATAGAATCCAARGGAACGGTAAGGGTGATGTGCTCTCCTGCAACCAATTGGCGAATATCAAATGGCTGCGTTGTATCAGCGATTACGAATCCATTATTCCCMTCAACAAAACTAATATGAGTTATTCCASCCAATTSGTATTGATCGTTYAGCGAATCTGCTTTGTTTTGATYCAGTTCTGCTCGGTTCCAGGCGACTAAAGTGTAAAAAGGAAAGGAGGTTAGATCCGGAATATTGGCTATGGCACCCTTTCCTCCTACGCTCGTCAATGGTGCCAGGATTACATCCAAATCGCTTGAAAATTGAGAAGAACCGGGGATTGTTTTATTRTGCCCACCCACGGAAGCATAACCGAAAATATCCTCCATCCCRAGCCATATAAGRGAGAAAGTTGGTGCTAGATTTAACGCGTCCTGTAAAATCGTHGAGGTTCCCGGATCGCTTGCAAATTTGCCATAGAAAGGATTGGTATTACCCTGCCCATAGGTCAATCCGAAGTTCGGATCGGTGATRTCGGACATCTTTGCMSCAGGTACRGCCAGGTTCTGAAARCCCCCATCAATCAGTATCTGCATCCCTGCACTTTGCCCTCCCAGGTCCAGGATGTTTTTAAGCGGAGATAGCGATTCCACCCCTTCACAATCTACCTTATACCCYAGGGTAACCGGYGATATAAACTCACTTTCCCACTTTTTGCTATTRAAYCCGAAGCCCTGCCCCAAAGGCATAAGAGGCTGCTTGAAACTTGAAACACCRCTTAATGTACCAGATTGGAGAAAAACCTCATTCACCTGTTGGGCAAAAAGCGAYGGTATACTGTGCTGCTGTCCCTCTCGAGACAGTGCCCCRTTTTCGTAGCCGGCCAAATAGTCGCCGCCTATYGCTACAATTTTACTGAGGTTTGCATCRCCTTCGGTTAATACMGGCGCATCYACCTTTGCCTTGCACGTCCAAAATAGCGTCACTACGATTAAAATCCAGGATCCACGATATAAGCTGTKTTTTGTTTTCATTTCTAATTTCATTGGTCTGGCATATTGATCACCTCAACTTTTTTTATTGCAGGAGMTGATTGCATGACCGCCGTTTCCACGGCTGCTTTAAAYGTAGAYGTGCTCATKCTGCAATCCTTRCACGCACCTAAAAACTCCAATTTTRCKACCATATTATCGGTAAYMTCAAYCAACGAGATACCWCCTCCATCTTKTTCCAGATAAGGTCGCAGTTCGTCSAGGGCCGATTCGATAGATGCACGAATTTGTTGCTTACGCATTTCGTCTTTCATTGAAATTCCACTACAGCTAACTACAAAAACCCTTAAYAATTAACGCACAACCTTCAACTCTCCACCTTCTCTGCATTCCCAGCATTCAAGATGGCCATTTGCTGCGCTACTGATTGGGCAATTTCTCTAAAGGCCAAACCTACCGGTGTATCCCCCTGCAGTGCCGCAGGTCTTCCTAYATCCCCAGCTTCTCTGATACTTTGCACAATTGGAACCTGCCCCAAGAGTGGGACTCCAATTTTTTCTGCCAGGTTTTTGCCTCCGTCCTTACCAAAGATATGGTATTTATTGTCGGGTAATTCCTCAGGGGTGAAATAGGACATGTTTTCTATGATACCCAGTACCGGCACATTGATYTGCGGCATSTTGAACATGTTTACACCTTTCTCGGCATCCGCTAATGCGACCGCCTGCGGGGTTGTTACAATCACYGCAGCACTCAGAGGAACCGCAGAGACCAGGGTTAAATGAATATCACCCGTTCCAGGAGGTAAGTCAATAATCATGTAATCRAGCTCTCCCCAATCAGCATCAAAAAAYAATTGACGCAATGCTTTGGAGGCCATCGGTCCCCGCCACGGTATAGCYTGCGCYGGATCWGCAAAGAATCCAATGGACAAYARCTTGATTCCATGRCTTTCAATRGGTCCCATTTTTGACTCACCTTTCACCTGTCGGGTACGCGGTTTTTCGTTTACCACATCAAACATAATAGGCATGGAAGGACCGTAAATATCCGCATCAACCAACCCAACTCTTGCRCCCTGCATCGCCAATCCAACCGCTAAATTGGCCGCCACAGTCGATTTSCCAACGCCACCYTTMCCGGATGCAACCGCGATAATATTYCTAACACCCTCCAGTTTTTCCTCGCGATCCTGTGAACTTGCCGTGACATTGGCYGTCATRTTCACGANTGGGNGTGGCTTCTTTGTCRACGTAATAAAYAATTGCGTTCTCACARGCCTTCTTGATCATSTCTTTCATTGGACATGCCGGGGTAGTAAGCACCACGGTAAACTTCACTTCCTTTCCATCAATCTCGACATCCTTGATCATATTCAACGTGACCAAATCTTTATTYAGATCCGGATCATCGACGTTTCGCAAAGCGTCTATTACCTGTTCTTGAGTAATGCCCATCTTRATGTTTTTTTATCCGYATGTTGGATGACTGACGACCAACGTTTAAATAAGTGTTTGTTTGTACGGTAGGATTTGCCTGTCCAATGACTTAATAAACGCTTGAAGTTTAGCAAAAACCCTGGCCCCAGTTTCTTCAAATTTAACACATTTAGGCTTATCTCTATCTATAAATCGCCTTCTGGTAATCAATAAAAAACAAGCATGTGTTTCAATATAAGAGTGAAGCGCTATTTTGMGATMTCRCCWGAATTCCGGAKKGGATGCRGTAGTWGCCCNCCCGGCTATGTTAARAGATAKAGATRTTGCAGATCGTYTRAACTGACTGKAAAGATTGAATTGCTCAATTTTGGCAGCTCTTTATCYGATTCATACACAAGATCAAACAAAGAATGGCGGGTTKCTACACTTCCAAATCTCAAACTTGTATCCCCGAACCATTAATGATATCGCTTGCAACTTCTMCGGTTAAACAKCKRTCRTTAAGCGYCCGTCATTAGTCTTTCTTCACTTGCACAATTCGCATCTCRACCCTSCGGTTCTTTTGCCGTCCATCTTCYGTCTTATTGGGRGCAATTGGATGAGACTCWCCATAGAACTTCACCCTTACCTGTTTCGCGGGAACTTTTCGCTTTACCAGTGCCCTTTTCACGGTTTCCGCCCGCTGCTTTGATAAAAGYAAATTATAATGGTCRGAACCTACATCATCAGTAAACCCTGATAGAATTATTCGCCAATCGCTATTGATAATAAGCATTTTACTCAGGGCYTCCATATAAGGATATGACTCCAACCTTATGATCGCTTCACCGGTATTGAACTTYAGGCTCTCATATGTRGTACGCAGAATCCGTTGATCYCGCGTGTTCATAATAAAAGCAACTTCATCTTCCTCRAGCARTCCAGGAATGGATAACGAGCTAGCTGGYAACGATTCATATCTAAACAGGTTGCCTTTCTCCTTACCGGCAGTGATAATCTTGTCTTTACCYTTTTYGTCCTTCGTAAGAATCAGTATATCATCAATAAGTGCCACCTCTTCTCCATCCAGCATAAACAGGTAATTCTGGTCGATGGGCAGTTTTTCAAATACAAAGAATCCATCTGCATTGCGACCTGTGGACATTAACGTATCTCCATTCTCGCTGATGAGGTAAATGCGCGATTCCTCATGTTTGAGGTATTCGAACCTGAAAAACTTATCATCACCTTTAGCCAAAGTCAGCACTTTCTTGTTCCCTTTTTTATCCAATTGAATTATCTGAACCTCATCTATCAAATCTACATCTCTTGCATCCAGGAAGAATATATAGCTTTGATCAACCGGCAGTGTCTCAAAAACAAAGAACCCATCGGCATTCAATTGTCCGGATCCCAGGGTGTCACCGTTAGCCCCCAATAAATAAAGTATCACCACCTCAGGGGGAAGCGCTTCAAACCGGAAATACTTATCCTCACCCTTTTTCAGTTTGATAATCTTATCATTTATCAAAACTGTCAAGACCATATCTGCGTCTCCAATTTCATCRCTCTGAATAAAGAYCAGGTTTTGATCATTGGGTAAGTAYTCGAAAACAAAGTACCCCTCGGCATTCTTTTTAGCCACACCAACCGTATCCCCTTCCATGTTGATGGCGTATAGCTTCTCYTCTTCCAGAGGYGGCAAGAATGTATAACGAAAAAACTCATCATTCTCTTTGGTAACCATGATCACTACCTCCTCACCCTCAGYATTTTTATACCTKACCTCCACCWCWTYYGTGTTTTTMAGTAGTTCCGGATCATCWGATGTCATCATRAACAARTASGTAGAYTGMTCAGGCAATTCGYCRAAGTAGAARTARCCTTCCCCRGCRCGCCTGGCGATCATCACAACRGCACTGTCCTCYGTTACCAGATGCAACTTAATCTCCGGATCCTTGCGTTTTAAATCATATGCRAGAATAACCTCATGCGAACGTCCAACAGCACCTCTTGTGGCAGAGACGGCACCGTTTGATGCATATCCAAGCATCAGGTTCTTTACAATATATRCCCCGACCAATGCATTTGCTCCAGCCTCAGTAAAGCCAAATCCCAGCCAGTACTTTCTAAAAAACACAAAATTCGCGTTAAGCCTTAAATCACCAGGCGTGTACTTGTGCCCCTGTTTTACCAGTAAGGAAGTTTCAACACTCAACTTATCATTCACCCTGAAATCCTTGCCAAGGGAAACCAACAGTGTACGGTATAGCGAACCGTAGGGGCTGCTACCTATTCTTTGTAAAGCCACGGAAGGCTCGGATAAATTATCCACTACAAATCCAAAGTGAAAATTCTTTGTAAAATACCTCGCACCGAATCCAATGGTTGGTACTGTAGTATTGTTTTTATAATCACCACCCGCTTTATATCCGCTGGCATATTCAATCGCACCCCAATTGATAGAATATGTTTTAACACCTCCCCGAAATCCCAAGGCCAGTTTGTGCTTTAAAAATTTAAACCTATATGACGCCGAACCGAATACTCCCGTATTTTTATTTGGTCCAAACCGATCYGMAACAAAGTGAATCCCCACACCCAATCTATCCTCCAGGGTTTTATTGCTTAGCGGACCATCCAAACTAAACGAGGTTCCATTCGGTGATCCCGGCATCGACGTCCATTGCTTTTTATAGAGCAAGACGGCGCGTACCCCACCATCAATTCCAGCCGCTGCCGGGTTGACCACTGTTTCATTGAACATATATTGGCTGTACACTGCATCTTGCTGAGCATACACTGACGATACCCCAAAAAGACAAACGCTTATCAGGACCCCACTTCCCAGCAGAAATCGCTGGATACTATGCCGGCTCACAAAATTCATCGCAAAATGTGTATCCATCCTTTATCCACCTCTTCAGGCCTGGTAACAATGTAATAATAGATTCCTTCYATCAGGGGATTRCCATCRTCATCGGTACCTTCCCAATTRTTCTCATACTGCTCGCTTTGCCAAACAATTACCCCTCGATTYGTAAATATTTGCACTCYGACKCGRTCATAYTGATTCAAACCACGAATCTCCCATTGGTCATCAACMCCATCTCCATTTGGAGTGATGCCGGAGAATATCTTCCAATCCGTGCAGTCAGGCCCRCTCTCAGCTGGAACCGTGATATCGGCTATAAGAATACATGAATCGCTATCGGTAATGGTAACTGAATAATCACCGGCCTCCAGACCGAAAGTGGACGGACCCGTAATCATAGGTGATGACCATAAATATGTGTAGGGCTGTGTGCCACCAGCCACGGTGATGTTTATTACCCCATCTGGAGTAGTGAAACAAGTCGAAGCCGTAATAGACTTTGTAAAAGTCAAAGCAGGCGATTGGCTGACTGTAACGGTACCTGAAGCCAGGCATCCGTTGTTATCTACTACGGTTGGCGCATACGTACCAGACGACAAGTCCGTTGCAAGGGCAGTGGTTTGCATCAATGAGTCACTCCAGGCATAGTTATATGGCGCCGTGCCCCCGGATACCGTCGCTAAAGCAGAGCCATTGGCATAACCGCAAGTTTCCAGAGTCGATGTTAAGCTGAGGTCCAATGGAGGCGTATAAAGACTTACAAGGACTAAAACGCTGTCGCCAGCCGCGTCATCGACCTGAATGACATAGACATCTTCACAGAGATTGGCCAATGAGGAGGTAGTATTTCCGGAATCCCACAAATAGGTGTAGGGAGGGGTTCCYCCATAAACAGTTAAAGYAATGCTCCCATCACAATCTAAGTTRCASGTAACTTTRTYAATGCTGCTGGACACAACCATGTTRCASGGTCCGGTACAGTRAGTGACAAAACCGCCRATWGTTCCRGGGATATCCAGAGTTGGCGTRGTTGGTGTAAGATCACATATATCCAGCGTTCCGGTTATTACACCSGTRTTAGCCGAAARCYCSGCAATRCARAATTGACCAATAAGCCCATSRATGCYGTCCGTATTRTACCARTTGTTCCCYACCCCRACAAAGCCGTCATTGTAGAAAACAGCATTCAGGCCAAAGATATTTGARTCWGCATTGAAGAAATCACGGGTTACATTCARCTCCGCKCCACCATCATTAACAAAGTCRTTGGCRTTCCAAAAATCGGTGGYATKGATAGCGCCACCTACTCCATTTTCAAAATCACCCTGYGTGTAAAAGARAGAAGTARCCATCWGGCCAATGTTGAGAACAGACCCCTCATTAACCAKGGTAATGCAACCTACAATTCCGTTGTTGAACAAGGAGTCCGTTATATAGACCATCGCTCCAGTCAAATTGCCATCCAAACCATTTACCCAGGTACCATCGTTCCATATACTATCGACATCTTCAATACTRCCGTTGTTCGTAAAAATTGACCCATTGTACAAACCCTCAATAATATGCATRGAGTCACCATTCATGACAAATCCGCCGTCYACCCATAAATTGGAAATCTCGAACGTTCCATTGTTGATGAAGGCACCCCCTGATTGAAAAAATGCGCGACCAGGTATATTCTCGCTTAGCGAAGCTCCCGGGTTAATCGTTATGGATCCTCCGACAGCGAGTCCCCAATCCGTTGTAAGGATTACATTGTGATTAATGATCACCGAATCCGTRAGAAGCGGTACGGTGTCGCCTACCCAAGTCGAAGGAAAAAGCCATGGTCCATTCTGCGATGTGACAAATTGCGCGTTYCCATTCAGACCGGTAAGTAAAATCATGCCAACCAGCAAGACTTTAGAGCGTATACTTCCAAACCTGATCATATGCATATCCAAAAAAACAATGGGTAAAGTTATTAAAAAACAGAGGCCGTATTCAACCTTGCTTCTTTTCAGGGCCCCGTAACAATAAAAATCAAACATTTTGTGACAATTTCGTTGTTTTTAACATTTTTCACTACCATTTGTATCTATTTTCAGGATTAATTCGTATATTGCTGATAGTCTGTACATTACCCTAGTTTTTGTTTGTAAAGTTTATCGCTCAATTGAATTTGTATTTTATCCATTGAACGGTAAACCTGTGCGTGTTTTTCGGAAACCTGTTGCTTTCATAAATCCGGCGAGCATTTCATGCTGATAAACGTATTGGTAGAAGTGTTACCTGGTTGATCACGTTAATCATGAACTGTCCCTTGTCCAGARTTCTGATATGCTTAGGCACTCTTTTGTGYTCYACAATGTTTATGGATGTGACCGCTCAAAATGTCGCCATAAACRCTACCGGTAATGCACCAAACGCAAGTGCGATGATTGACATCGCCGCCACTAACAAGGGCCTGCTCATTCCCCGTGTTACTTATTGCCATCGAGTTACTCCAGCCTGTGCAAATGGTATGCTGGATGTTGGTGGCCTCCTACCGGCCGCAGCCCAGGGACTACTGGTTTACCAAACAGACGCGGGCACCGAAGGACAAGGTTTTTATTACAACACGAGTGCAACYACKACACCCACYTGGGTAAAGCTATTTGCTGGARCTGGCGCCGGTGGAATTTACGCMGGGTCRGGRTCATTGAGCRCCGACCCCACCACYGTTACAATGGGAGCAAACAACCTTGCCTTTACATCTACGGTTATTGATGGTTTCAGYGTAGATGGAACCACTTTTTCYGTTGATGCRTTAAATGACCGGRTRGGWATAGGATCAACATCACCTGCAGAAAAACTACATGTRACYGGGRATTTTCGTGTGAGTACTGGACAAATAAACTCTGATGTAGCAAATCTAGGCCTGATGCAGGGGGTTAGAGCAAATGATGCCGCATATGAATGGATTGGCTTTTATTCTGGTACTACAAGGCAGGGAATTATCCTGTATGATGGCCCATGGAGTGGAGCCAATAATGTATCCAACGAGTTCTCGATTACCGCGGAAAACAACAATCATTTAACCTTAAATGCGGGCACCAATGAACATATCTTAATCATGCCCAAAGGAACTGGCAAGGTGGGAATTGGCACAATGGGTCCGACGGAAAAGCTCCATGTTGAGGGCGGGGATGTGAAAATCAATGCCACCTCAGCACAAGGATATCCCGACCTTATCCTATCAGGAGTTGGCACACAGGTCAATTTACGAAATGACGGGGCGAGGTTGTGGTTACACAGTAATGCCGCAGCGGACATGCGGGTTAATATTGGARCAAACTACAGCAACGACCTGGGGTTGAGCCTGCTGTATACTCCCGGCACGATCGGTGCTGGCGCGGGCGTATTTCAAATTGGTCAAACACAAAAGAATGCCGCCACCTTCACGCATGGAATCACTGAATTGTTCACCAATGGTTTAGAACGCATGCGGATTGACGCCAGTGGAAATGTCGGTATCGCAAATACCGGACCTACGGAAAAACTGGACGTCACTGGCAATATTAGGGCGAGTGGAACTGCTTATTGGGGTAGCAGCGGAACAAGAACGGAAACAAAAAATGATGCAGGTGCTGCGGGTGGAAGATCTGGTTATTATCAAACTTCTGCACCGGCACCSGCAGCCAACTGGCCTGCKGGDGCRASCASYTGGTGGCAYCTRWTGGAARCSCGSCAYAGCAACCTTRSSAAYAACTATTCTATGCAAATTGCMGGYAGYTTYTWYGACCAGGATTTTTGGGTTAGAAAGACCAACAAYGTTGCTTCYRCCGCTTGGGCYAAATTAATTACSACYGCYAATGTAAGTAGCTATGGAGATAATCTCGGCAACCACACAGCTACTACCACCTTAAACATGAACAGCAATGACATCGAYATGGTAGTGGGCCAAAGCACGCGCATTCACAGCYTRGGAGAAATTAGCTTTGACTGGACTACAGSRGGAACCTACGATTCACCGGCAAACCACGGTATTCAATCTAAAAATGAAGCGGGTGCATGGAGTGATAACATAAGAATCAACAGTTATAATGAGATCATTAATACSYTRGATGCCAATAGCAATAATGCYACTTCTTACTTYAAGGTTCARCACCATTCAACTGTCAATGGRACGGATCTCTTTTGGGTGAGATCYGCGGATGGGTAYGGTTATCTTTTGGGAAATTTCGGCATCGGAACAACAAGCCCTACCAGCAAATTACACGTTAGTGGTGGTACAGGGTCAGTTGATGTGCTGATCGAAGCAGACAATGACAATGTTGGTGAAGCTGACCAACCCAGTATCACCTTGTCTCAGGATGGCGCGGCAGTGATCGGAAAACTCGGTTATTTTGGGAGTACAAACCAGCTTACCTTAAAGAATGTATACAACGACGCACTRAAACTGGGAACSAATAACGCTGATCGTTTGACAATTACCGGGGTTGGTGATGTAGGGATCGGCACYACAGCACCCTCTTCCAAATTGGAAGTTAATGGCCGGGTWGAAAGTAGCAGGTTGGGTTATGTGGGCACKTACAGTTCAACTCAGGTRCARGGAATYTGGTCYATWGGTTCTGCGTATGGCATTAGTACGGGAGCGAATGACTTTGGCACTCAATATGGAATAGCTTATGCCCATACCAATGCMGGAACAACTGGTTCSAAAAAACCAATTGCAGGATGGGGTCACCAAATATTATTTACAACCAGCGGAACCAGAAATGCTGCCATTAGCTTGTCGAGCGGACATGCCTATTTTGCAGGAAATGTCGGCATTGGAACAACGGCCCCYTCYACCAARCTTCATGTTGCCGGACAAGTGAAAATAACCGGTGGCACCCCCGCTKCAGGGCAGGTACTAACTTCAGATGCAAGYGGGCTTGCTACCTGGGAACCACCRGGCGCTCCTACGTTAAACCAAGGTATGACCAGAGTTATTGCTTCAAACGAAGTACGGTTAATTGGCAACAACTCGGGCTCCTACTCCAATTGTAATGGCTGTGGCTATAGCGTTGGGACGTGGTTAAATGTTACGAATATGTCAGTAGCGAGAACTATTACAGCGGGCAATTTTGTACAAGTTAATTTTAGTGGAAGAATAGAAACTGATGATTTYAATTATTACGCTCCTGAACAAATATTTTTCAGAATCTTAAGAAACGGTGCCGAAATAGCACGAACGGCGGTATCAAGCCGTGATCCACAATGGTACTTTACCGACAACAACGTATCACTGACCTTGTATGATAGCGGCGCAGCATCCGGAAGCAATACCTATTCGGTCCAATGTCATATGGTAAATGGTCAATCGGGCACTGAATCTTTTTATATAGGTGAAAGGTATTTGACAATAACTGAAATTAAACCATAGTGTAATCAAACGAGTATCTATGAGAAGAACTTTAGTCGTTATTGTATTCTTTGTTTTTTGCCARAACATTGGCTACTCCCAGGSAGAAAGRCATAGGAAATTATTCGATARAGGCACGATCCTTAGTTCGCCTGTTGGTCTCTTTGACGATGTAACTTATGACATTACTTTAGAACCTTATGATAATTTCATCGTAGGTGTKGCTACTGGTGCATCTAACCCCAAAGCAGTGGATGAGTTTGTRGGAACAGAAGGCGTTCTTGAGGTCAAATACAATTATGAAAATGGCAGCATTAGTAAAGGTGACCTGGTCACAAGTTCATCTCAGGCAGGAGTGGCAATGAAAGCCACYCAATCCGGAATAATATTGGGCGTTGCTTTAGAGAGCACGAATTCACCCAGCGGRCTGGTRGAAGTGMGGGTGCTAATCCAATATATTACATTTTAAAAAACAGATATAAGAAAACATAAAATGACCGCTTCRGTTCGTGTGTTATTGTTGGCCATATGCCATCTATGTCTGGTCTTGGGTATAACCAGAGGCCAGGGCCTGCGCAACAATGGGGCTAATATCGTGGTTGCRACCGGCGCTACRATCTACATCGACGGGGATGCCAAYGGCAATTTCCTCAATGAGAATGGTGGCCTTGTSGACATAGATGGAGATATTGTTGTTGAAGGCAATTGGACCAACAACGCARCCAAYAATGTATTTACCAACCGCAACAATGATGGGTGGGTGAGGTTTAAGGGTACCGGAACAGAGACTATTGGCGGTACCGCTGACACCAGGTTTGAATATGTAGARTTCAACAACAGCTCAGGCGGAACTCCTATTAGCCTGAGCAGAAATGTAATTGTTGAAGGAATTTGCAGGTTTACCGATGGAGTGGTTGTAACTGGTGCGAATAGATTGATCATTGAAAGCACCACAGGTGCCGATGTAATAGGACACTCAAATGCGAGCTTTGTAAATGGAAATTTGCGCAGGTATATCGCCAACAATGTCGAAACCTATCCCTTTCCCGTTGGAAATGGTTTAACAACAAGTGATTACTACCTGGCAGAACTGGTTAATGGCAATCTGACCGGTGCCGGATTCAACTACATCGATGCCAAATTTGACCCGCTCACCAACCACAATGATGTGGATCTGGTTACCATTGAAGAAACAACT